>CAYPAX010000032.1:0-39427 GCA_964408735.1 uncultured Rhodospirillaceae bacterium
CGATACCGCACGTTCCAATCAAATCTCATGGCCGGCATGAATAATTCGGGCTATGACCGTGACCTTTCCGCCACCGGCATCTTCGCCATCCAGGACGAGATCACCGAGCAAGTGACCAGCGCCCTCGGTGGTGTATCCGGTGCCATCACAGCCAGCCAAATCCAGCGCATCCAAGGCGCTTCTACCGACAATCTGCAATCTTACGAGTGTCTATTGATAGCAAAGCAATATTCTGTCCTTGTTACGCCCGAATCACATTTGATTGCACGAAATTGCTTGCAAGAAGTAGTGGCCAAGGAGCCCACTTACGTCGAGGCTCTAGCCTGGCTCGGGCAGATGTACCTGGAGGAAATCTGGTCCGGTTATAATCCGAGGGAGACTGGCCCGTCATCGTTGGAAGCGGCCTTCGAGGTCTTGATCCCGGCAGTACGGATAAATCCAAACCACCAACACGCCCTACGAATACTCGCCTGGGCCTACTTCTCCGATGGAGACGACGAGCAGTTCTATGAGCGGGCGCAAAAGGCCGTCGCCGCCAACCCCAACGACGTCCAGACACTTACCGAAATGGCCATGTGGATCGGCTATTCCGGGAGATGGGAGGAAAGCAGCGCACTTGGGGAGAGGATCAAGGGTCTCGGTGACAATTTTCCAAATTGGCATAATTACACAGAGTTCAACTATCATTTCCATAATAAGGATTACTCCGCTGCCGCAGCCTCAGCACGGGCGACGTTAGAGATCGAGCATTGGGCGGGGCCATGGTATCTGGCGCTGGCTTATGCCGGCATGGGCGAGGACGACAAGGCGGTTGACGCTCTTGCCAAGGCGCGCGCACTAGAGCCCAACCTCAACACAGAGACTGTCCGCGGCATGGTCGACGCCTTGTTCCTCGACCAGGAGCACATCGCCCTGCTGATGGACGGCCACGCGCAGCTGTTGGCGCTGGAGGAAAGCCTCGCCACGCAGCGTCCGGTGATCGCCGTCTTGCCGTTCGACAATCTCGGCGGAGATCCGGAGCAGGCGTTCTTCTCTGATGGGATCACTGAAGACATCATTTCAGCCTTATCTCTTTTTTCAGACTTAGCCGTCATCGCACGCACCTCTACGTTCCAGTTTAAGGAGGACAAAATAGATGTGCGTGAGATAGGACAGAAACTTGGAGCCGACTATATTTTGGAAGGTAGCGTTCGCAAGTCGGGGCACGAGATCCGTGTTACCGCTCAACTCGTAAGAGCAGATGATGGATTTCACTTGTGGGCTCAGACCTATGACCGCGACTTATCCATGGGCAACGTTTTCGGGATTCAGGATGAAATCACGTCACGTGTCGTTGGCAGGGTGGCCGACGTTCAGGGTGTGGTGGCCCGTGCGGTCGAATTGCCTGTCGGCGCGAAACGGGCAGCGAGCCTGGGTTCCTACGAATGTTTGCTGCTCGCATACGCCTATCAACGCGAGGCATTCGAAGCATCTCACCTTCGAGCGAGGGATTGCCTGGAGAACGCTGTGGCCGAACATCCTGAGTTCGCGTCGGGTTGGGCATGGCTGGGCTTTCTGCACATCGAAGAAAGCTGGTCGGGATGGAACCCCCGTCCTGAGAAAGACCCGCCACTGATCTTGGCCAGACAGTCCGCCGAACAGGCGCTGCGGATTGATCCGTCCAACCAGAAAGCTCGGCAAGTTCTCGCCTTGACTCGGTTTTTCTCCGGTGAGCTCGATGAATTCATAGACCAGGCCCAACGCACGATCGCGCTAAACCCCAACAATGCGGAGTTGGTTGCCGAGACAGCCTTATATCTGTTTTGGGCGACCGTTGCGCGGCGAGGTGACACGAGCCAAGCCCTGAAACTTTTGGAAGAAACGCGGACCCTCAACCCGTATCACGCAAGTTTTCTCTACATTCCTGATTTCTACCACCACTATTTCCGAGAGGATTATGAAGCGGCTTTGCCGTATGCGGAAAAGATCGACATCCCAGGCTATCACTACGGTTATGTCGCGCAGGCCGCTGTTTACGGGCAGTTGGGTCTGGCTGACAAAGGACGGGAAGCGGTCTTTAATTTGCTTGAAGTCTATCCGGACTACCCCGAATTTCTGCACGCCGATTTTGACTTTTATCACATTCCCCGTGATCGTACGGCCCACGTCATCGAAGGCCTCCGTAAGGCTGGCCTCGACTTTCCCGATCAGCCAGAACCGGGTGACTGAATGCCAGCGCTATTCGGAAACAGCCACCAATTGAAGTCACCGGTCAGCGCAGGCTCACAATCGTGAAGACCTCGGTGTAGTCGCGGTAGACCAGGAGCAGGGCGTTGTCGGTCTGTTGTGCGGCCAGCAAGCGGTCGAGGTCGGTCGGCGTGGCGATGGCGGTCTGATCGAGCTCGACCAGGACGTCGCCGGCCAGCAGGCCCTCGCGGGCGGCGACGCCGGCCGGGTCCAGGGCGGTAACGACCACGCCCGTTATGGCCTGGCTGATGCGGTATTGCTGCGCCAGGGTTGCCGTTATCTCTGACAGCGAGAGTCCCAATGCCGCAATATCCGCCGTCTCGCCTTCGGCGGGGCGGCCCGAGGCATAGGTCAGGCGGCGGCCGGCCGGTATCCATGGCCCGGCATAGTCGGGCAGGGCGAAGCGGGCGCAAAGCGGCGAGCCGTAACGCTGGCAGTAATTGACGCCGTCGCCAGCGCTCGCCGCAAGCGGCCAGAGCACAGCGACCAACAACATGCTTATCCGGGGAATACCCCCCACGTGTCCCGCCTCCGTTCCATGTCCGGCGCCGGCCGCCAGGGCTTGAGCCCTTTTATCTGCGCGCCGCGCTCGACGTTGAGCTCGTGGTGATAGAGCGCCGCATCGATGCGCGCGGTCTCGGCGACGTTGATGGTCATCGCCTCGACCCGGCCGCGCACGCTGCCGGCGATATCGACCACATGGGCCCGTATGGAGCCGTCGATCTCGGCTCCCTCCGCCACCGCCACCCGGCGCGCGCTCAATTCGCCGTCAAGCGCGCCACCGATGATGACATCGACATTGCCGCCCAGCCTGCCGCTGACCTTGAGGCCGGCGGCAATCAGCGTCGCTGCGCCGTCGGCGGGCGGCAGGGCGCCGCCGCCAATCCCTCGCTTACGCGACACGGTGGCGCCTTGCCCGCGGCCTCAGCTCGCCTTCTGGCCCGAACTCTTGGCACCGCCGGCGGCGGGGGCCTCGGCCTTCTTGGCGCCGCCCTCGACGGTCTTGAGCTTGGAGACCGTCGAGCCGCCGGCCTTGTTGCGGCGGCATTGGCCGTCGAGCATGGCGCCTTCGTCGATGGCAAGCTTCTCGTAGAACACGTCGCCGGTCATCTCGCCGCTGTCCGCAATATGTACCGAGCGCGCCGTGACCTTGCCTTCGACCACGCCGAGGATGTGCACGGTGTCGACGGCGATGGCACCGACCACGCGGGCGCCGGCACGCACGGTCAAGCCGCGCCCGGCAATGTCCCCCTCGACGGTCCCGGCAACCACCACGTCACCTTCGCTTTCGAGATTGCCGACCACCTTAAGACCAGCGCTGATCAACGATGCCTCCGCCTGTCCGCCCGCGGCGGCAGCCGGCGGCTGTCCGAGATTGCTGTCGCTCATGGGCACATCCCTGCTCGCAGGCTCCTCCGTTTTATTGAACATCTCTGCGAATCCTCCCGTTTTCCTTATTATCCCGAATTAGACGCCCGTCGGCGGCGCGGCGCAAGGGTGCTTGCGTCGTATCGACAGGGCTGGCACCTTCCGCAGCCCCCTTAAGAGAGGCCTGTGATGTCCTTCGAGAGCCTGACTTTCGAGAAACTGGTGGTCCGCCCGGTGGTGCTGACGCTGCCGCGCCCGCCCGTCGTGCGTATCGCGACCATCACCGAATGGCCGCTGATCCTGATCGACCTGGAGACCCGCGAAGGCGTTACCGGCCGCGCCTATCTCGAGCCCTATGTGGTCAAATCCGTGCGCTATCTGGTGCCGGCGCTGGAGGACATGAGCGAGATGCTGGCGGGCCGGAAAGTGGCACCCGTCGAGCTCTACCAGGCGGCGCGAAAATCCTTGCATTTCGTCGGCTATGGCGGGCTTGCCATGATTGCCGCTTCGGGTCTCGACATGGCCGCCTGGGACGCCTTGGCCAAGGCTGCCGGCGTGCCGCTGTGCACTTTGCTCGGCGGCTCGCCCGGGCCGGTTCGCGCCTATAACAGCAACGGCTTGTGGCTGAAGGAGCCCGCTGCGGTGGCGGCGGAGGCCGTGGAGTTGCGCGACGAAGGTGGCTTCGAGGCCCTCAAGCTGCGCATGGGGCGCGAGAACCCGGCCGACGACGACATTACCCTCGCCGCGGTGCGCGATGCGGTGGGCGAGGACATGCGCCTGATGGTCGATTTCAACCAGGGCCTCGACATGGCCGAAGCCTTGGAGCGCTGCCACCGCCTCGACGACCAGGGCCTGACCTGGCTGGAAGAGCCCGTGGTCTACGAGAACTACGCCGGCTACGCCAAGCTCGCCGCCGAGCTGAAGACACCGCTGCAGATCGGCGAGAACTTCTATGGCCCGCGCGACATGGCCCATGCGCTGGAGATGAAGGCCTGCGACCTGGTGATGCCCGATTTCATGCGCATCGGCGGCGTCAGCGGCTGGCTGCAGGCGGCTGGTATCGCCGCCGGCGCCGGCATTCCCATGTCCACCCATCTTTATCCGGAGGTCGGCGCCCATGTCATGCGCGTGACCGAAACCGCCCATTGGCTTGAGTGGCAGAGTTGGGTAGACCCTTTTTTGCAAGAGCCCTACCCCGTCATCGACAGCGAGCTGCATATCCCCGACCGCCCGGGCCTTGGCCTCGAATGGAACGAAGATGTGGTGCGCGCCAACCGCTACGAAGGATAAAGGAAACCCGCCATGTCCCGTTTCATCACGCTCTGCCTGGCCACTGCGGTGGCTGTCGCCGGCCACGCCACGGCTTTCGCAGGCGATCTCGTCGGCACCTGGAAGCTCGAGTCGATGGCCATTACGAACAGCGTCGGCGGACGCAACGAGATGGCCTGGGGCGACGGCTACCTGATTTACACCGCCGCCGGCCGGGTGATGACCATCGGCACGACCGCCAACCGGCCGGTCCTATCGGGCGATGCGACCAGTGCGCCGGAGGCTGAGCGCGCCATCGCCTATTCGACCATGTTTGCCTATACCGGCCGCTACGAGGTCTCGGGCGCGGAGGTCGTCCACCACGTCGATACGGCGTGGAACCCCAACTGGGTCGGCACCGAGCAGCAACGCACCTTCGAGCTCGACGGCGACACTCTAATTCTGCGCACCCCGCCGATCTCGAGCGACGGCTCCGAGGTGTTTCTGGAGCTGACCTGGACCCGCGAAGCGGAGTAAGCGCAGCATGCCAGCCCGGTCATTGTCCGCAATTACCGTGCTGGCTGCGGCGACGGCAGTGATTGCCGCCATCGCGTGGCAGCCGCCGTCGGTACGAGGCACCACCGCCTGCCCGGGCTGCGACATGGCCGGCGTCAACTGGTCGTACCGCGACCTTTCCGGTCTCGATTTTCGCGGCGCCGACCTGCGCCGGGCCACCTTGACCGGCGCCAACCTTTTCGGTGCCGATTTGAGCGGCGCGGATTTGCGCGGCGCATCGCTGCGGCGCGCACGCCTGGCAAGCACCGTGCTGGTGGCAGCCGACCTGCGCGGCGCCGACCTCCGCGATGCCGATATGGTCGGCGTGGTGCTCAACCGGGCCCGCCTCGACGGCGCCAGGCTGGACGGCGCCTTCATCCACGACGCCTATCTCTGTGACGTAACCTTGCCGCCGGGGATGCAAAAGCACCGGCGCTGCTGACCTCATAAACCGGAGCGCGAGATATGACAGACAAACCCTGCACGCTGATCGTCGGGGCCGGCAGCGGCCTCAGCGCCAGCCTTGCCCGGCGCTTCGCGGCCGATGGCCACGAGATTGTGCTTGCCGCGCGCGACACGGACAAATTGGCGCCGCTGTGCGACGAGACCGGTGCCAGCGCTGAGGCCTGCGACGCTACCAAGGCCGACCATGTCACGGCGCTGTTCGAGACCATCGGCGAGCGCCGCGATCGGCTCGATCTGGTGGTCTACAATCCGAGCTGGCGGCCGCGCGGACCGCTTGTCGAGCTGGTCCCGGACGAGGTGGAGAGGGCGATTGCGGTCACGTGCTTCGGCGCCTTTCTCGTCGCCCAGGCGGCGGCGACGGCGATGTTGCCGCGCGGCAGCGGCAGCATCTTCTTCACCGGCGCCTCGGCCGGCGTGAAGGGTTATGCCAATTCCGCGGCCTTCGCCATGGGCAAGTTCGGTTTGCGCGGATTGGCGCAAAGCATGACCCGCGAGCTGTCGCCGCAAGGCCTGCACATCGCCCATTTCGTCATCGACGGCGGCATCCGGCCGGCCGGCACCAGCAACGATCCGGACGACCGCATGCTCGACCCCGACGCCATTGCCGAGAGCTATCACGCGGTCCACAATCAGCACCGCAGCGCCTGGGCGTGGGAGATCGAGCTGCGTCCCTACGGCGAAACCTTTTGAGCGGTTGCATGGAAAATCTTTGGTCAGACGACGAGGCCCGGGCGGCCATCGCCCGCTATGGCGAAGACGGTATCGGCGAGGACGTGGCGCTGCGCGTCTACACCACGCGCCTGCTCGGCGGTGAGCCGCGGCTGGTACAACACGGCGGCGGCAATACCTCGGTCAAGACGGTGATGCACGATATCGCGGGCAATGCCTGCGACGTGCTCTGTGTCAAAGGCTCGGGCTGGGACATGGGCGATATCGAGCCGCCGGGCCTGCCGGCCATGCGGCTCGAGGCCGTGCGCCCGCTGCTCGCGCTCGAGACATTGTCCGACGAGGACATGGTCAACGCCCAGCGCCTCAGCCTGCTCGACAGCAAGGCCCCCAATCCCTCGGTCGAGGCGCTGCTGCACGCCTTCCTGCCGGACAAGTTCATCGACCACACCCATGCCTGGCCGGTGCTGGCGCTCTCGGACCAGCCAAACGGCGAAGAACTGTGCACGGAAGTCTATAGCAGTCGTGCGGCCCTGGTGCCCTACATCATGCCGGGCTTCGCCTTGGCCAAGAAGGCCTACGAAGTGCGTGCCGCCAACCCGGATATCGAGGGTCTGATCCTGCTCAAGCACGGCATCTTCAGCTTTGGCGAGACGGCCGAGGAAGCGTATGGGCGCATGATCGAGCTGGTGGGTCTGGCCGAGGACCGCCTGGCACAATCGGGCCGGGCCAGTTTCGTGCCGGTCACGCTGCCGACGGCTCTGGCGCCGCTCGAAGAGGTGGCGCCTGTGCTGCGAGGTGCCTTGGGGGCCAAGCGCTGGCTGCTCGACCATCGTACAAGCGGTGCCGTTCTCGAATACATCAATGGCGAAGAGCTGGAACGCTACGGCCAGGCCGGCGTGGTCACGCCCGATCACGTCATCCGCACCAAGGGCAAGCCGCTGATCCTGCCCGCGCCGGAAGCTGGCAAGCTCGAAGCCTGGCGTGAGGCTGTGGAGCGCACACTGGCCGATTTCGCCAGCGACTACGAGGCCTATTTCAGCCGCAACAATGGCCGCGACGGCGTGCCCAAGACCCAGCTGGACACGCTGCCTCGGGTGGCGATGGTGCGCGGGCTGGGACTGTTCGGCATCGGTGCCAGTGCCGGTGCCGCCGCCATTGCCGCCGACCTTGCCGAGGCCACGGTGGCCGTGGTCGGCGATGCCGAAGGGCTCGGGCGCTTCACCAGCATCGACGAGCCCGACCTGTTCGATATCGAATACTGGTCGCTGGAACAGGCCAAGCTCGGCAAGGGCGCGGAAAAGCCCCTGGCACGGCAAATCGCCGCCGTCACCGGTGGCGCGGGCGCCATCGGCGCGGCCGCCGCTCGTGCACTCGCCAGCGCAGGCGCTACCGTAGTGACTCTCGATCTCAAGAATGCGGACCTCGCCTGCGACGTCACCGACCAGGCTTCGGTCGATGCCGCCTTTGCCGAGATCTGCCGCCGCCATGGCGGCCTCGATATTCTGGTGTCGAACGCGGGCGCGGCCTGGCAGGGCCGTATCGGCGAGGTCGACGAAGCGGTATTGCGCCAAAGCTTCGAGCTCAATTTCTTCGGCCACCAGCGCGTCGCGCAGGGTGCCGTGAAAATCATGCGGGCGCAGGGCACCGGCGGCGCATTGCTGTTCAACGTTTCCAAACAGGCGGTGAATCCGGGGCGCGACTTCGGGCCCTACGGGCTGCCCAAGGCGGCGACACTGTTTCTCAGCCGGCAATACGCGCTCGATTACGGCAGCGACGGCATTCGCTCCAATGCGGTCAATGCCGACCGTATCCGCTCCGGCCTGATGACCGACGACATGATCGCCACCCGCGCCGCCGCACGCGGCCTCGAGGAAGACGATTATATGGCAAGCAATCTGTTGGGCCGCGAAGTGACCGCCGACGACGTGGCCCAGGCCTTCCTCGATCTCGCGCTGGCCGAAAAGACCACCGGCGCCGTATTAACTGTCGACGGCGGCAATATCGCTGCCGCGCTTCGTTGAGGACCACACCATGATCCCCCGCTACACCCTGCCCGAGATGGCCGCCCTCTGGGAGCCGGAGACGCGCTTCCGCATCTGGCTCGATATCGAGCGCTATGCCTGCGAGGCCCAGGAAGAACTCGGCGTCATCCCCGCCGGGGTCGCCGCGGCGCTTGCCGAGCGCGGCAATTTCGAGGTGGCGCGCATCGACGAGATCGAGGCCGAGGTCAAGCACGACGTCATCGCCTTCCTGACCAATCTGGCGGAGCATGTCGGCGAAGAGGCGCGCTTCGTTCACCAGGGCCTGACCTCGTCTGACGTGCTCGACACCTGCTTTGCGGTACAGCTGACGCGCGCCAGCGACATTCTCATCGCCGACCTCGATGCCCTGCTAATCGCGCTGAAGAAGCGGGCGCACGAGCACAAGACGACGATTTGTGTCGGCCGCAGCCACGGCATCCACGCCGAGCCCACCAGCTTCGGGCTCAAGCTCGCCCAGGCCTATGCCGAGTTCGACCGCAACCGCAGCCGCCTGGTCGCGGCACGCGCGGAAATCGCCACCTGCGCCATATCGGGCGCCGTCGGCACTTTCGCCAGTATCGACCCGCGTGTCGAAGAGCATGTGGCGAAGCAGCTTGGCCTGGCGGCGGAGACGGTTTCCACCCAGGTCATCCCGCGCGACCGTCACGCCATGTTCTTCGCCACCCTCGGCGTCATCGCCAGCTCGGTCGAGCGCCTGGCTACCGAGATCCGCCATTTGCAGCGCACCGAAGTGCGCGAGGCCGAGGAGTTCTTCTCGGCCGGGCAAAAAGGCTCCTCCGCCATGCCCCACAAGCGCAATCCGGTGCTGACCGAAAACCTGACCGGGCTAGCGCGGCTGGTCCGCGCTGCCGTCACGCCGGCACTGGAGAATGTCGCCCTGTGGCACGAGCGCGATATCTCCCACTCCTCCGTGGAGCGCAATATCGGGCCCGACGCCACGGTCACCCTGGACTTCGCCCTCGGGCGCCTGACCGGCCTGATCGACAAGCTGTTGGTCTATCCCGACAACATGCGGCGCAATCTCGACCAGCTCGGCGGCCTGGTGCACTCCCAGAACGTGCTGCTGGCACTGACCCAGGCCGGCATGAGCCGCGAAGGCGCCTATGCCGCGGTGCAGCGCTGCGCCATGCCCGTCTGGCAGGGCGCGGGCGACTTTCAGAGCCTGCTGGCGAGCGACGAGGAAGTCAGCGCCCATCTCGATGAGGCGGCTCTTGCGGACCTCTTCGACGAGTCCCACCATTTGCGGCATGTGGACACCATTTTCGCCCGCGTGTTCGGCACCTAGAGCCGGAATCTCCTTGCGATTTCAAGCGTCCTCGCGTAGGACGATAAGCGGTACCAATTGCCGATTCGCAAAAGTGGGGGGTAATAAATCTGTCGCGTCCTTGGAGCGCGGCAATAATATCAGGGAGAGGAATCTCATGAGAAAACTTGGATTCGCCGCCGCGGCCCTCGCCGCGATGTGCATGATGGGGGCAAGCGGCGCCTCGGCGCAGAAGCTCTATTGGGCGGCCAGCGGCCAGTTTGGCCCGTTCAACATTCAGGGCCTGATCCCGACCTATCCGGAAGCCCGTGATATCAAGATCCCGATCAACATGTGGGTTCTCGATCATCCGATGGGCCTGGTGGTCTATGACACCGGCAACAACGTGGCGATCTCCGACGGCAACTGCGCCTCGCATTGGTCGCAGGGCTCCTGCGATTTCCTGCGTCCGAGCCAGACCCGTGACGACGTCATCGACCGATATCTGCAGCGGCTCGGTTACAGCGTCGACGACGTCAAGATCGTGATCACGTCGCATTCGCATCTCGACCATATCGCCAATATCGAGATGTTCCCGAACGCGATCCACGTGATCCAGAAGATCGAGCTTTATCAGGCTTGGTGGCCTGAGAAGTTCCAGCGTTCGAGCGGTGCCCACATCCTGGCCGACTATGATGACGCGCGTGACTTTGACTACTTCGCGCTCGACGGCGACTATGACCTGTTCGGCGACGGTACCGTGATGATTTACTTCACCCCGGGCCACACCCTCGGTCATCAGTCCGTCAAGGTTAAGCTTCCGAATACCGGCACCGTGATCCTGTCCCAGGATGCGATCTGGATGGAAGAGAACCTGGAAGGCCATCCGGCCGGCCTGAACTACAGCATTAAGGACTACTTCCACTCGGTCGAGCGTCTGACCCGGATGCGCGACATCGAGAATGCTCCGCTGTGGTTCGGTCACAGCATCAAGCAGTACGAGTCGATGGGCGAGCGCTGGTACGACTAGCTTCGCTCGGCGATATCGCCTAAACGAGGGAGGCCCCCTTTCCAAAGGGGGCCTCTCGCTTATCTGGCACTGAGAAGACAGGCATGATCGTTCTCGACTCGGTCCAAAAACGCTACGGCTCCAAGACCATCATTCACGACCTCTCATTCACGGTCGAGGAGGATGAGGTCGTGGGCTTTCTGGGGCCCAACGGCGCCGGCAAGACGACTACTCTGCGCATGATCGCGGGCTTCACCGCGGCAACCGGCGGCACCGTGACCGTCGCCGGCTACGACATGGCTGACCACAATGTCGAGGCTGCGCAGCATATCGGCTATCTGCCGGAGCACCCGCCCCTCTACAACACACTCGACGTGACCGGCTATTTGCGCTTCGTCGCCAAGGCCAAGGGCATCGCGAAAAGCGAGACCGCGACCGAGCTCGAGCGTGTTGTCGCCGCCTGCCGCCTCGAAGCGGTGGTCAAACGCGAGGTCTTCAAGCTCTCGAAGGGCTATCGCCAGCGCGTCGGCCTGGCCCAGGCCCTGCTCGGCAAGCCCGCGGTGCTGCTGCTAGACGAGCCCACCATCGGTCTCGATCCCGGCCAGATTCTCGAAACACGCGAAGTCATCCGCTCCTTCGGCGAGAGCCATACCGTGCTGCTCAGCACCCACATCCTGCCCGAGGTGACGCTGATCTGCCAACGGGTCGCCATCATCAACGACGGCCGCCTGCTGGCTATCGACACACCGCACGGCCTGCAAAGCGCCGTCGCGCGCACCAATCTCGTCTCACTGCGTGTTACGGCTCCGCAAGACGACTTGCGCCAGGAGCTGCTTTCGCTCGACGGCGTGGAGGCTGCAACCATCCAGGACGAGGACGGCATGCTGAATGCGCTTTGCAAGGTCAGCGGCCGCGAAGGTGTCGAGGCGGCCATCGCCCGTGCAGTGGCGGCACGCTGGGACCTCTATCGCCTGGAGCGCCAGGAGCCGACCTTGGAGAATATCTTCCTGCACTACGTCAAAGACTCGCAGCAGGAGGCCGCGGCATGAACGGCATGCTCGCCGTCTATCAGAAGGAGATGCGGCTTTATTTCCGCTCGCCCATCGCCTATTTCGTGGTTGCGGTGTTCCTCGTCGGCACGGGATATTTCTACACCTACAACGTCTTCCTCGGCGGCACCGCCACGATGGACGCGACATTCCAGAACATGGGCATCCTGCTGACCGTGGTCAGCCCGGCCATCTCCATGCGCCTGTTCTCGGGCGAATGGGACGGCCAGACCATGGAGCTGCTGCTCACTCTGCCCTTGCGGCCCTGGCAGATCGTCGCCGGCAAGTATCTCGGCGCTGTGACCATCCTGCTGCTGATGACCGCCGGCACCACCATCGACCTGATCCCGATGTACCTGTTTGCCGAGCCCGAGACCCTGACCATCATCTCAGGCTATATCGGCTTCATTCTGTTGGGCATGGCTTGCCTTGCCATCGGCCAGCTGCTGTCGGTGCTGACCAAGAACCAGATCGTGGCGGCGCTGGCCACCGTGGCCGCCCTGCTGGGCTTCTGGTTCGTCGGCAATCTGCAAAGCTTCCAGTCCTCCTATTTCCTCTGGAACCTGTTCGGCTACATGTCGTTCTCGAACCATTTCGCCCAGTTCATCGAGGGCCTGTTCCTGACCGACGCGGTGGCCTACTACCTCGCCATCAGCAGCATCGCGCTGGCCCTCAACGCCGGCTACCTGCAGTGGAGACGGTAGCATGCGCGCGATCCTGATACTCCTTGCCGGCATCGGCCTGTTGCTTGCGGCTCTGTTCATCCAGGCGATCTTCTACGAGACGCTCAGCGCAACGATAGTCTTGGCGGCGGCCGGGCTCGGGCTGACGGCCTGGGGCGGCTTCAGCTTGCGCAGCGAGCTGGGCGGCATGATCCGCCGCCGCCGTGTCGAGGTCGCACTGCATACCCTCGGCGTGATCGGCATCATCATCGCGCTCGGCTACATGTCGGTGCGCTATCCGATCCGTATCGATTTGAGCGAGGCAGGCATCCATTCGCTCAGCGAGCAAAGTGTCGACGTCCTGGGGCGGCTTGAGAAACCCGTACACATCACCTTCTTCCACAACCATCTGATGGAAAAGACCGTCAACCTTTATCGCCTGATCTCCCAACAGTCGGACAAGGTGACGGTCGAGTTCCACGACCCGACGCTCAATCCGGCACAGGCCCGCATCCTCAATGTGCGGTTCCCCGGCACCGGCGTGATGACCAGCGAGGGGCGCCGGGTGGACGTCAATGGCGAGCTCGAGGCCGATATCATCAACGGCGTTCTCAGGGTCTCTCAGGGGGCGACGCAGAAAGCCTGCTTCCTCGATGGCCATGGCGAGGCCGATCCCCTCAGCATGGAGCAGCACGACCATCTCGAATCGACGGCCGGCCATTCGCACGGCACCGGTGTGCAGTACGTGCTGCACGAAACCCATGGCTTCGCCAAGGCCGGCAACGGGCTGCAAGAACTCAATTACACGATTGAAAAGGTGTCACTGCTGCAAGCCGGATTGGCGGCCCTGGACGGCTGTGCCGTGCTTATCGTCGCCGGACCGAAGACTGAGCTGCTGCCGCGCGAAGTCGAGGACTTGCGCACCTTCATGGCCAATGGCGGCGATGCCTTTCTGATGATCGATCCTTTCGTGAAGACTGGGCTCGACCCACTGCTGCGCGACTATGGCGTGGTCCTGGACCAGACCATGGTGATCGACCCGGCGCATCACTTCGCCGCCGATCCCTCCTCGCCGGCGGTAACCAACTACAACAATCACCAGGTCACCCGCGCGCTGCCGCTCTCCTTCTTCCCCGGCGTGCGGTCTTTGTCGCCGGGCCAGCGCGTCGCCGGCACATCAGTAACGCCGGTGATCAACTCCTCGACCAGCAGTTTCGGCGAGACTTCGAGCGACCGTGCCGAGCGCGACGACGAGACTGACATTCCCGGCCCGTTGCCCATGATGGTGGCGATCAACAAACGCCCGGCCAGCCAGGATGAACAGGAGGTAGCTGCCAATCTCGAGCGCCGCGAAGCCCCCGAAGGCGCCTCGCCAATACGCATGGCCAACGAGCGCTCTCGGATGGTGGTGATCGGCGATTCCGACTTTGCCACCAACTCGTTCTTCCACATCCTCGGCAACGGCAATCTCTTCCTCAATACGGTCAACTACCTGGCCGCCCAGGAAAACCTCATCGGCATCGAGCCACATACGCGCGAGCTGCCCGAGATCAACTTCACCAACCGGCAGATGAAGGCGACCTTCTTCCTGGCGGTGTTCCTGTTCCCGCTGCTGCTCGGCCTGGTGGGGACCGCGGTCTGGTGGCGGCAAAGGTGAACCGCAGGACGCTCGCCACCTGGGGCGTGTTGGCTGCCGTGATCGCGGCAATCGCGGTGGTCGAGAGCACCGGAATGCTGGGGCACGGCGGCGGCGAGAGCCATCAGGAATTCAGCCACCAGGATGCGGGAGAGGTCCGGTTCCTGGTGCCGGTCCCGGTTGGCACGCTCGGCGCCATCGAGGTCACCTTCGAGGGGGAAGTCTATCGCTTCGAGCGCGACGCGACGGAAGCCTGGCTGCACCATCGCCACGCCCCGGGCGAGCCCGAAGACACCGCCCATGAGCATCGTGCGGACGCCGATCTGGCACCACTGATCGGCCAGGCGCTTGGCGCCTTCGGCCGTACTCGCCGCGACCAGGAGTTGGGATCGGGCGCCGAGGGGGTGGATTACGGACTCGCCACCCCGATCATGGTTATCACCCTGTATCCTGCCGATGGCGAAGCGCCGCTTGCCCGTTACGATATCGGCGACATGCTGACCGATGGCTTTCGGCGTTATACGTTGATCGATGAAGGCCCCAATATCGTCGCCATAGCGAACTACCAGATCGAAAACCTGCAACAGCTCATCGAGGCCGTCGGCGGCGAATGAGCACGCGCCGCCTGCGTCCCGGTCTGATCGCCATATGGCTGGTGTTGGCTGGCCTGGTCGTGGCGATCTTGGCACAGCAAGGCGACCAAGTGCCGGACCCTGCCGAGACGGCCATGCCGCTCCTGAGCGTCGGCGCGGAAGCCCTGGGCTCGATCGAGGTGTTGCACCAGGCGCGCCGGGCCGCGGTGAGCCGCGATGCCGAGGGCCAGTGGTTCGTTCACGCCGCCAATCACAGTCACGCGGGCGGCGCGGTCCAGGCCGACGAGACGCATCAGGCGACGCCCGAAGAGTCCGCAACCCTGGCGGCGCGCGTCGCCGCCGCCGCGGGCCTCACGGTTCGCCTTGCGGAACAAGCCGCCAAGCCCGAGGATATCGGTGTTGCCAATCCCAAGACCATCGTGGCTTTCTACGGCCGCTCGGCGGGTGAGATAGACTATGGCAGCCCGCTCACCATGCTCTATGTCGGCGACCACGCGTCGGCCTTGGCTGCCTATTACGCCACCATCGACGACGACCCGACCATCGCCCTGGTCGGCGACGAGGCCCTGACCGCACTCATAGATCTGTTGTTCCGCCAATGACCGCAACGCCGCAAGCCGTTCTCGAATTCTGGTTCGACGAGGCTGGACCTGAGCGCTGGTTCGTCAAGGACCCGGCCTTCGATACCCTGGTCGGCGAACGCCTAGGTGACGCCTTTGCCGAGGCCGTGAACGGTGCCTACGACGATTGGGCCGAGACCGCGGAGGGTGCGCTCGCCCTCTGTATCCTGCTCGACCAGGTGCCGCGCAACCTGTTCCGGGACAGCGCCCGCGCCTTTGCCAGCGACGCGGCGGCCGTTGCCGTGACCCGTGACGCCGTGGCGCGCGGCCTCGACCAGGCGCCCGGCATGAGCGACAGCATGCGCCTGTTCCTCTACACGCCCTTCATGCACAGCGAATCCCTGGCCGACCAGGAGCACTGCGTGAGCCTGTTCGCCAAGAGCGGCAGCGAAGCCAATCACGGCTATGCCGTACGCCACAGGGACATCATCGCCCGCTTCGGCCGCTTTCCTCATCGCAACGCGGTACTGGGGCGCGAAAGCAGCGAGAGCGAATTGGCCTTTCTCAACGAGCCCGGCTCGTCCTTCTGAAGCCACCGCTGCCTCGATTTCTTTCCACGCTCGGTGTAGTCTCGCAAGAAGCGTTCGGGACTTGGCAGGATGTCATGACGCAGGAAATCTACCTTGTCGACGACGAGCCGTTCATGGTCAAGCTGGTCACCTCCATCCTGACCAGTGCCGGCTATCGCGTGACAAGCTCCACATCGAGCATCGCCGCGCTCGAGGAGATCCGGGCGCAGAAACCCGATTGCGTCATCACCGACATCATGATGCCCGAAATGGACGGCTTGGAACTCTGCCGCCTTGTGTGCCAGGATCCCGCGCTGAGCGACACCAAGGTGGTGGTGCTGTCAGGCAAGACCTTCGATTTCGACCGCCGCCGGGCTCTCGAGTTCGGCGCCGCGGGTTACATTGTCAAATCGACCAAGCCCGACGCTCTTCTCCGGCAACTCGCAGGTATGCTCAGCGATGACGTGACGCTGACCTATTGGGGCATACGCGGAACTCTGCCCGTGCCCGGCAGACGCTCGCTGCGTTACGGCGGCAATACGCCATGCCTGACCGTTCGCTGGCCGGGCGATCGCCTGTTCATTCTCGATGCCGGAACCGGCATCAAGGAGCTCTCCAACCACTTGCAGAGCGGGTCCGGCGAGCCCCTGTCGGCGCGCCTGCTCATCTCCCACCCCCATTGGGACCACATCCATGGCCTGCCCTATTTCGCACCGCTCTACGTGCCCGGCAACGAGATCGAGATATGCGGTGCGTCCCATGGCGACATCAGCGTGCGCGACCTGGTCAGCGGCCAGATGGAGGGGGTGTACTTTCCCATCACCATCAGCAAGTTCGGCGCCCAGGTGAGCTTCCGCGACCTGCGCGAGGAGACCTTCGAGCTCGATGGCGTCGAAGTGCGCACCATGTTGCTTAGCCATCCCGGCTATTGCCTCGGCTATCGTCTCAGCACTAAGGGAAAGACCATATGCTACGTGACGGATAACGAGCTTTTCGAGTCCGACGATATGCGGCACAACCCGAGCTATGTGGAGCACTTGGCCGATTTCGCCCGCGACGCCGATATCCTGGTCACCGACACCTGTTACAGCGACGAGGAATATCCCAAATTCGCCGGCTACGGCCATTCCAGCGTCAGCCAGGTCGCCCGCCTCGCCGACCTGGCCGCGGTCAAGACCCTGCACATCTTCCACCACGACCCCGACCAGGACGACGACGCCATCGATGCCAAGCTGGCCAGCGCCCGCGCCACCCTCGCCGAGCTCGGCTCCAACACCCAATGCGAAGCCCCCGCCGAAGGCCAGAGCTTTACGCTCTAGGCTGGGACCAGTATTGCGGTCCGGCAATTTTCCCAGAGAGGCACGAATGACGGATGAGATGACGGTCGGCGATATTGCCGCGGAGTTCTTGCAGGCCTGCGGGGTCGAGTGCGCCTATGGCGTGATCTCGGTGCACAACATCCCGCTGCTCGATGCGGTCGGCCGCCGCAATGCGATCCGTTTCGTGCCCGCGCGGGGAGAAGCCGGGGCGGCGCACATGGCGGATGCCCATGCCCGGGTCTCGGGCGGGCTCGGCGTCGTCATCACCAGCACCGGGCCCGGCGCCGCCAATGCCACCGGCGGGCTGCTGGAAGCCCACTTTGCTGGCTCGCCCATCCTTCACATCACCGGCCAGACCGCCATCGCAAATGTCGACCGCCGCCAGGGCACGGTGCACGACGCGCCGGACCAGCTCGGCATGATGGCGTCCGTCGGCAAGGCGGCCTATCGCGTGCGCTCGGCGGAGGAAGCGCTCGGGGTCCTGACCAAGGCCGCGGCCGAGGCCCTGACTCCGCCGCGCGGTCCGGTCAGCGTCGAAATTCCCATCGATGTGCTGCGCACGAAGCTGCCGCGCCCGCAAGCACTCGAGAGTTTCTCCCTGCCCCTGCCGCCTGCGCCCGCTCCCTTCGATGCCGCCCTTGCCACGCTCGCCGATATGCTGGCACGCGCCCGCAGACCCATGTTGTGGCTCGGCAATGGCGCCAGACACGCCACGGCGGCCGCAATAAGGCTGGTCGAGCTCGGCGTGCCGCTGGTCACCAGCTGGAACGGGCGAGGCGTGGTCGACGAGGACCATCCCCTGACCCTCGGCGGCCTCAACAGCACGCCCGAGGTGGAAGCGTTCTATGCCGGCGTCGATCTGCTCATCGTCGCGGGCTCGCGCCTGCGCGGCCACGAGACCCGCGATATGAGCCTCGCTTTGCCGGCGCGGCGAGCCCAGATCGATGTCGATCCAGCCGCCAATGGCCGCACCTATGCCTGCGAACACTTCGTCTGTGCCGACAGCGCGTTGACGCTCGCGGCGCTCGCCGAGCACGTCGCCGACAGGCTTGCCATCGAGCCCGGCTATGGCGAGGAGATCGCCGCTCTCAAGACACAGGCGACCGAAGCCTATCTTGACTATCTCGGCCCCTATCGCAGCTTCCCTGGCGATTTGCGCGCGGCGATGCCGCGGGATGCGATCTGGGTGCGCGACGTCACCCTCAACAACAGCACCTGGGGCAACCGCATCTTCCCCGTGCACGGCCCCCGCGACAGCGTCTATCCGGTCGGTGCGGCGATCGGCCCGGGCCTGCCCTTCGGCATCGGTGCCGCGCTCGGCGCGCCGGGGCGAAAAGTGGTCGCCATGTGCGGCGACGGTGCCTTCTATCTCAGCCTGGCGGAAATCTGGACCGCTGCGGATGCCGGCGCGGACGTGGTCTTCCTGGTGATGAACGATGGCGGCTATGGCGTCATCCGCCACATCCAGGACAAGCTCTACGGCGGTCACCACGTCTACGACAAGCCGTCGGGACCGGACTTCGAGGCCCTTGCGGCGCTCGCCCGCATGCCGTTCAAGCGCGTGGCCAGCGCCGACGCGCTCGGCCCGACGGTCGCCGAGGCCATCGCCGTCGACGGCCCCGTCCTGGTCGAGGTGGACATGGCTGCGATCGGCACATTCCCGCCTTATTTCGCGCCGCCGCCCTTCATGGCCGAACCGAAAGCAGGGTAACCCAACCTTAAGCACTTCGAGGGCAGACTGGCCTGATGAGACTTTTCCTCCTCGCTCTCATTGCCGCCATCGGCGGCACCGCGCAGGCGGCCACCCTGGTCGAAACCGCGGTGGGCGACCTGGTGATATGGGTGCTCGACGACCCTGACAGCAACCGCGTCCTCATTGCCAGCCGCGGCGGCAGCCGCCTGATCGACCTCGAGACAAGCACGGTCTACCTCATCGCCAGCAATGGTACGACACAGATGGTGCGCACCGATGCCTTGCCCGACCCGGCCGAGACGGCACCGATATTCGTAGTGGAGAAGATCGGGCCTGGCGGGCGTATCGCCGAGCACCCCACCACCCGCTTCATGCTGCGTATCGGCAACAAGATATGTTCGACGATCGACGCCAATCTCAATCTTGCCACGCCGCTGGCGGGCGCCACGGCGGCATTCGCCATGCTCGACCGCCTGGAATCCGCCGTCGCGGGCGGCAACAGGCCGCCTTGCGAGCGCATTCCCTATACCGGCTATGCCCGCATCGGCTGGGGTTTGCGGATCGTCGACGACGGCGGGGCGGCGGCGGTGGAAACCAAGGCAATCATCCGCGACTACGTTCCACTGGACGACGAACTGGCATTGCCCGGCAATGCGATCGACGTCACCCAGGCTCTGCTTGCGGCGACCGGAGAGTAACGACGGTCACAGTCGCGGCGGATTGGGCTCGACGCCACCGTTCATCGCGCCATTATCACTCTCCATGAAGACAGCAACAATATTGCTTGCCGCGTTAACCGCAGGTCTGCCGGCCGCCGAAGCCGCCACCCTGCTGGAAGCGGAGATCGACGGCCGACCGGCCTGGGTGGTCGACGATCCGACCCGCGCACGGGTGCTGATCTCAGCTGAAGACGGCCGCCAGCTGGTGGATCTGCGCACGGGCATCGTATACCTGATCGCCGAGGACGGTTCGGCGCAAAAGATCCGCACCAGAGCCTTGCCGCCGCTCTCGGCCGGTGTGCCGCTGCAAATGGAGCGCTTGGGGCCGGGCCCGAAGATCGCCCGCTACCCGACGACGCGCTACCGCCTCCTGGCGGGTGAGACCCGTTGCGCCGTCATCGACGCCAATCACGGCCTCGGCACCCACCTGTCGTTCACCACGGCCGCGCTGGCCCTGCTCCAACGCATCGAGCAGGCACGCCGCCCGACCGCCACAGATGCCTGCTCGGCCGTGCCTTATGACATGATTTCCCGCCGCGGCTGGGCCTTGCGCATCACGCAGCACGGCAGCCCGGCCATGGCGACCGTCGCTGTGATTCCGGATTATGTGCCGATCGCAGGCGAGCTGAGCTTGCCGAAAGCCGCCGTAGACATAACGCGAATTGTCGTAGGCCGCTGAGCTACTCGTTCATGATCTGTGTGCGGGCCTCGGCAATCAGGCCATCCATGTGCACGCGGATCTTGTTGGCGTCCTTGTCGACACCCTTTTCTTCGAAGTCCCGCAGCACCTTCTCCAGCACATCCTCGTCGCCAGGGCGCTCGAAGTCGGATAGCACGACCTCCTTCGCATAGGCCTCCGCCGCTTCGCCACTCAGGCCAAGCAACTCCGCCGCCCACAGACCCAAAAGCTTGTTGCGCCTGGCGGCAACCTTGAAGCGCAGCTCCTCGTCATGCTCGAACTTCTTCTCGGCGTCGCGCTCTCGATCGTCGAAAGTGGTCATTGCTGTCCCATGTCGTTATGTGGCTCGGCTCCAGGCCTAACATATTGTGCCTGGATAACGCTCTTACTACCTTGTCCGCGCCCGAAATCAAGCAAGGCTTTCATCCTGCATGTGCACCCTGGTCCTGCTACATCGTCCCGAATCCGACTGGCCGTTGATCGTCGCCGCCAATCGCGACGAAATGGAAGACCGGCCCTGGCTGCCGCCCGGCCGCCATTGGCCGGACCGCCCGGACGTCGTTGCCGGCCAGGACCTGGAGGCCGGCGGCAGCTGGCTCGGTGTCAACGACCACGGCCTGTTGGCGGGAATCCTCAACCGCCCCGACGCGCTGGGGCCGGCGCCGGGCATGCGCTCGCGCGGCGAGCTGGTGCTGGAGGCGCTCGATCACGCCGAGGCCAAGGCCGCGGCGGAAGCGCTCGCCGATCTCGACGGCCGCGCCTGGCGCCCCTTCAACCTGGTCGTAGCCGATGCCCGGGACGCCTTCTGGGTGCGCCATCAGGGCGATGCCGAAGTCTCCGTCGCGCCACTGGCGAAAGGGCTGTCGATGGTCACCTCCCACGATCCCAACGACCGCCGCTCGCCACGCGTCGACGCCTATATCGACCGTTTCCGCGAGGCCGGCCCCCCGCGCCCGGAGGCCGCCGACTGGGCCGCCTGGCAGGCCCTGATGGCCGATAGCGGCCCCGCTGGCCAGGCCGATCCCGTGGCTGCCATGTGCGTCATCACGGGGCGCGGATTTGCCACGGTCTCAAGTTCGCTGATCGCCCTGGCCCCGGCCACCGGCCTGCAGGCGACATGGCAATGGCGGTTCGCCCCCGGCCAACCCAACGAAACTGAGTATGAAGATATGAAAATATCAATATTATAAATATTTAAATAGTTTTTCTGATGTATTTTCGTAATTGTTTGCAGGCATTGTGCCTGGACGCCGTATGGCGTATGTAGAGGCTCGCGAACGGCCTTTTCAGGGGGCCGTTTTTGGTCTTGGCCGCCCGGGAAAGGGAACCCCCATGTCGCGCCGCAGACAGATATTCGAAGGCAAGGCCAAGGTGCTGTTCGAAGGGCCGGAGCCCGGCACCCTGGTGCAGTACTTCAAGGACGACGCCACCGCCTACAACAACAAGAAGAAGGGCACGATCACTGGCAAGGGCGTGCTCAACAACCGCATCTCGGAATATCTGATGACGCGGCTGTCGGAGATCGGCATCCCGACCCATTTCGTGCGCCGCCTCAACATGCGCGAGCAGCTCATCAAGGAGGTCGAGATCATCCCCATCGAGGTGGTGGTGCGCAATATTGCCGCCGGCTCGTTCACGCAGCGCTTCGGCGTCGCCGAGGGCACCGCCCTGCCGCGCTCGATCGTCGAGTACTATTACAAGTCCGACGAGCTCGACGATCCCATGATCTCGGAAGAGCACATCACCGCCTTCGGCTGGTCGGCACCCCAGGAGCTCGACGAGATGCTGTCGATGGCGCTGCGCATCAACGACTTCCTCGGCGGCCTGTTCTTCGCCATCGGCATTCGCCTGATCGACTTCAAGGTAGAGTTCGGCCGGCTTTACGAGGGCGACGACATGCGTGTGGTCCTGGCCGACGAGATCAGCCCCGACAATTGCCGCCTCTGGGATCTCAAGACCAACGAGAAGCTGGACAAAGACCGCTTCCGCCGCGACCTCGGCAATGTCGAGGAAGCCTACCAGGAAGTCGCCCGCCGCCTCGGTATCTTGCCGGAGAGCGGCCCGCGCGACCTGCAGGGCCCGGAGACCATGCAATGAAGGCCAAGGTTCACGTCGTGCTCAAGCCCGGCGTGCTCGACCCTCAAGGCAAGGCCATCGAGCACGCCCTCGGCCATCTCGGCTTTGACGGCGTCGACCAGGTGCGCCAGGGCAAATATTTCGAGCTCGACCTGGCCGAGACCGATGCCGAGGCTGCCCGCGCCGCGGTCGACGCCATGTGCGCCAAGCTGCTCGCCAACACCGTCATCGAAAACTACTGGATAGACATCCCCGAATGAGCGCACTGCGCGCCGCCGTCATCGTCTTTCCCGGTTCCAACTGCGATCGCGATGTCGCGGTGGCGCTGGAGCGCGCCACTGGCACGGCGCCGGCGATGATCTGGCACGGCGAGACCGCGCTGCCGCCGCTGGACCTGATTGTGCTGCCGGGCGGCTTCTCCTACGGCGACTACCTGCGCGGCGGCGCCATGGCGGCGCGCTCGCCGGTGATGCGCGAGGTCGCCGCACAGGCAAAATCCGGCGTTGCCGTGCTCGGCATCTGCAACGGCTTCCAGGTGCTTACCGAATGCGGCCTGCTGCCCGGCGTGCTGATGCGCAATCGCGACCTGCGCTTCCTTTGCCGCGACGTGGCGCTGACGGTCGGCGAGGCAGGCGGCCCCTTCATGGCAGCCTATCGGGCCGGCGAGGAAGTCACCTTCCCCATCGCCCACAACGAAGGCAACTTCTTCACCGACGGCGACACGCTCGCGCGCCTCGAAGGCGAGAACCGCGTGGCCTTCCGCTATGCCGCCGGCGCGCCCAACGGCGCCGCCAACAACATCGCCGGCATTACCGACGACACCGGCCGCATCCTCGGCCTCATGCCCCACCCCGAGCGCGCCATCGCACCGGAGCTTGGCGGCAGCGACGGCGCGCGCCTTTTTGCCGCCTTGGTCGAGGCTCTATGATGGCGGAATTCACTCGCAAGCGAGGCCTCAGCCATGTCGAGTCCCAAGACATCGTGTGCCACCTCAGCCGCGCACCCAATCTCATCGAGTTCGGCATCTACTCGGCCATGTGGTGCGGGCATTGCTCCTTAAATTCATCGCGCATCCACCATGGCACGCCTCCCACGGAGGCGCCTTGGTTGATCCAGGGTCCGGGCTAGAATGCCGGCGTGATTGACATCCGTAACAGACAGGCGGCGGTGCTAAAAGATTGGAAGCGCCATAGTAACTCTTATACGTATAGGTTGTAAAAATAAAATGTGCAGCAGATCAGGGATGTATTTCTTATGGAAATTCGACACTGGGAGAGGAAGATGAAATTTGGTATCAATGATGGCAAATGATAACAAACTACTGTGACCGGAAGAAAAGAAAATGCCTAAAAGAGAAGTTGAAATTGGGCCCATTTTCCAGTTGATAGACGAAATATATTCTCTTGACGATATATTGGAGTATACGCGACATCATCAAATCATGATGCCATTTGAAGATGAGGACGAGGATGAAGCAATTGATTTATTTGTGTATTTTGACGAAACAAAAATTATATTTCGACATGGAGACGTTCATGCACGGGATATTTCTCGTACAGATGAGATACATAGGCTCGCAGATACCAGAGATTCATTGAAAGCTGATTTCTCTGTTATTGTGACTGGTGAGCATTTATCAGAATCAGAGAAATTGGAGTGTGACAAAAGTGGAATATTCTATCTAGAGACCTCAAAAATTCACAAAACAAATTTCTTAGAGTGGGCTCTTCCAAGGATACGCCCAGAGGTATACTCTAGAAAGATTAATATTTACCAACCTAGAACCTACCTTTCACTTCCAATTCGACCTGATGTTGTTATTTCTCACGGGTTAGACTCAACAGATTTCCGAAATATAGTGCGCTATCTCGGACGCGCGCCCAATCTCACCGAGCTCGGCATCTTCTCCGCCATGTGGAGCGAGCATTGCTCTTACAAGTCCTCGCGCATCCATCTCGCCAAGCTGCCGACCAAGGCGCCATGGGTGATCCAGGGGCCGGGCGAGAACGCCGGCGTGATCGATATCGGCGACGGCCAGGCCGCCATCTTCAAGATGGAGAGCCACAACCACCCTTCCTATATCGAGCCCTATCAGGGTGCCGCCACCGGCGTCGGCGGTATCCTGCGCGATATCTTCACCATGGGCGCGCGGCCGGTGGCCAATCTCAACTGCCTGCGCTTCGGCTCGCCCGAGCACCCAAAGTCGCGGCATCTGGTGGCCGGCGTGGTCGGCGGCATCGGCGGCTACGGCAATTGTATCGGCGTGCCGACCGTGGGCGGCGAATGCTCGTTCGATGCGCGTTACGACGGCAACATCCTGGTCAACGCCATGACCGTCGGCGTGGCCGATGCGGACAGGATATTCTATGCCACCGCCAGCGGCGTCGGCAGCCCGGTGGTCTATGTCGGCTCCAAGACCGGGCGCGACGGTATCCACGGCGCCTCGATGGCCTCGGCGTCGTTCGGCGACGATGTCGAGGAGAAGCGCCCGACCGTGCAGGTCGGCGATCCGTTCACGGAAAAGCTGTTGGTCGAGGCCTGCCTGGAGCTGATGGCCACCGATGCCATCATCGGCATTCAGGACATGGGCGCGGCCGGGCTGACCTCCTCGGCCGTCGAGATGGCGGCCAAAGGCAATGCCGGCTTCCGGTTGGACCTCGACAAGGTGCCGGCGCGCGAAGAGGGCATGAGCGCCTACGAGCTGATGCTGTCGGAAAGCCAGGAGCGCATGCTGATGGTGCTGCGGCCGGGCGCCGAAGCGCAGGCCCATGCCATCTTCGAGAAGTGGGAGCTCGATTTCGCCGTCATCGGCGAGGTTACCGACGGCGACCGCCTGGTGCTGACCTGGGACGGCGAAGTGGTCGCCGACATGCCGGTCGAGCCCCTGGCCGAGGGCGTGCGCTACGACCGCCCCTACAGCGAGCCGCCCAAGCCCCAGCCCTTGCCCGCGCTGCCGGACGCGAATTTCGGCGAGAGCCTGCTGGCTTTGCTGGGCGGACCAGATCTCGGCTCGCGGCTGTGGATCTGGGACCAATACGACCACATGGTGATGGGCGATACGGTGCAGCGCCCCGGCGGCAATGCGGCGGTGGTGCGAGTGCATGGCACGGACAAGGGCCTGGCCATGAGCGCCGACTGCACGCCGCGCTATTGCGAGGCCGATCCGGAGTGCGGCGGTGCGCAGGCCGTGGCCGAGGCCTGGCGCAATTTGAGCGCCGCCGGCGCCAAGCCGCTGGCGATCACCGACTGCCTTAATTTCGGCAATCCGGAGCGCCCGGAGATCATGGCCCAGTTCGTCTTCGCCCTGCGCGGCATGAGCGCCGCCTGCGAGGCGCTCGACTTCCCCGTGGTCTCGGGCAACGTCTCCTTCTACAACGAGACCGCCGACCGCAACATCCCGCCCACCCCACAGGTCGGCGGCGTCGGCCTGATGGGCGATATAGCATGCATGGCATCGCCGACCCTGCCCGGCCCCGGTTTGACCTTGATCCTGATCGGCGACGGCGCCGACCATCTCGGCCAGTCCCTCTATGCCCGCCTGCTACTCGGTGACGATCGCGGCACCCCGCCGCCCGTCGATCTCGCCGCGGAACGCCGGAACGGCGACTTCGTGCGCGGACTCATCGAACAGGGCCGCGTCACCTGTTGCCATGACCTCTCCGACGGCGGGCTCTATGTCGCCATTGCCGAGATGGTCGCCGCCGGCGGTGTCGGCGCGGACCTGACCGGCCCCGAAGACGCCGGCTGGCTGTTCGGCGAGGACCAGGGGCGCTACCTGCTCGCCACGGACGATGCAGCGGCCGTTCTCGCCGCTGCCGAGGCGGCCGGGGTTGCAGCAAACGCAATAGGGACCAGCGGTGGCGACGCGTTGACACGCAATGGCGCCAATGCCATATCGGTGGGCGACATCCAGGCGGCACGCGAGCGCTGGCTGCCGGCCTATATGGCCAACGACTGAAGGGATACCACCATGGCGATGGACGCCAGCGAAATCGAGCGCTTGATCCGCGAGGGCGTTCCCGACGCCGATGTGCGCCTGGAAGACCTGCGCGGCGACGGCGATCACTACGCGGCTTACGTCAGCTCGCCCTCGTTCCAGGGCAAGTCGCGGGTGCAACAGCACCAGATGGTCTATGCGGCACTACAGGGCAGCATGGCGAGTGCGCTGCATGCCCTGGCGATCCAAACTTCCGTACCGGACGATGCCTGACCGGGGGGCCGGGCTAACAAGCAAGGAGACTTGACCATGACCGCCACGACCGAAGGCAACCCCGTTTTCGAGCGCATCGAATCCGAAATCGGCTCCCACCCCGTCGTCCTCTTCATGAAGGGCACGCCGATCTTCCCGCAATGCGGCTTTTCCGCGCTTGTTGTGCAGGTGCTGAGCCACATGGGCGTCAAGTTCAAGAGCATCGACGTGCTCAACGAGCCGGACATCCGCGAGGGCATCAAGCAGTTCAGCAACTGGCCGACCATCCCGCAGCTCTACGTGCAGAACGAGTTCGTCGGCGGCGCCGACATCATCCGCGAGATGTACGAGAACGGCGAGCTGGTAGACCTCATGGGCAAGCACGGCATCGAGGTCGAAGCCGCTTAGACGGGCCAACGCAGTCCCATTCAAGGGCCGCTCCGGCATCGGGGCGGCCCTTTCGCTTGTCTGGCTGGCACTCAACTCTGCCGTCTTATACGTACTACGAGAAAGTTGATATAGATTCACACGTATTCAAAATGTAATTGCATTTATTCTATGTTGAGTGAATATTTTTTGCTACTACTCACCCGTAAAACTTGTATTTCTCAAGAATCGCTCCAGATCAAATGGTGAATATAATGAGAGCGCAACTGAATTCTCTCGTCTTGGCCGCAACCCTTGCCTTTTTGGTGGCGGGAACGCTCAATCAGACACATGCGGAGCCGGTCGCACCGCCGGATTGGTGGGACCCCGCCGATGTGTATTTCACATTCTCCGGCAGCATCGGCGGCAACGACACCGATGTCGTGGTGCCCTTCCGCCATCCCCAGCTCGGCGGGCAGCTACCCGGGCGCGAATGGTTCGCCTGGGTCGACGCGCCGAGCCTGGGCGTGGTGATGACCTCGTGGGAGGGCTACGACCCCGAGACCATCAGGTTCAATGGCTTCCTGGCGCTCGATACGGATTCCTCGCCGATAAGCCCGGTGGCCCCGGCGCTCAACGGCATCATACGACCGGACGGCGCCGTCTATATCTGCATCTCGTCGCAATACGACACCGATTGCGATCGCGATGGCGGCGGTCCCGGTGTCGCTTACACCTTTTACCTGGCATTCCAGCCCCTGCCCGACGTGAGCGAAGTCGATGGCTGCGATATCGCCGACAGCAGCCTTGCGGCGGCGGATATTTACAGCCTCGCCGCCACCTATGTGCCCAATGGCGCAAACCCGGCGCTCGATGCCATCATGCTCGATCTGGTGATCTGCGATCGCGAGCCCAATTCGCGCGTGAAATACCAGATATTCATGGACCACACGCCGCCACTCTACACAGTGGACGGGCGCACTGACGACCGCAACGGCGACGGCCGCGTACGCTCGCGCGGCAACAAGGGCGATTTCTGCGCCAACACCGCCGACGATGTGGTGACTCTATTGCGCAACAAGGTCAGAGGTCCGGGCAGCCTGATCAGCGAGACGCCGACAACCATCGCCACGGAGGAGGGCGATATCGAAGCCATCCGCCTCACCTTCGAGGTTCTTGTGGACGATCTTCGCGGCGCCCGCGACGAAGTTCATATCTGGGCCGCGACACAGCGCTCACGTGTTATCGATCGCGCGCCCAACACCGCCGACGGCGACGGCTGCGACGAGCCGGAAGTGACCACGGAGGTGATAAGCCTGTCCCTGGTGGAGTGACCCAGTCACACCAAGGCTCAGCTGCTGTGCTCGGGGTAATACATGGCGATCAGCGGGCCGTCGTCGCGATAGGCATGGCAGCTGTTCATCAGCAGCGGCTCCTTGGGCCGCGCCTCCTCGCCGCGTTGCGCCGCGCGATAGGGATAAATGGTCTGGAAACAGACGGTTCCCATGCGCCCTAGAAGCTCGCTCAGGTGGGTGCAGCCGGCGCGTCCGCCAACGAGCTTGCGCACCGTGCGCGACCAGCCGCGCCCGATACTCTGACCTTCGAGCGCCGAGAGTGTCGGCGGCACCTCCTGACAGGGCGGATAGGGCGTGGCATCGCTGCAGGCCTCGACGGCACGGATGACAAAATTCTCGTCCACGGTCAGGCGTACCGACATGTCGTGGATGGCCTCACCCGCCGCAACATCGCCGCGCCACTCGTTCTCGAAGGGATAGGTCTTGGTATCGCTGAGACGGCCCTCGAAATCCCACATGCCGTTGTCACGCAAATAGCCCTGGCATTCGATGCGGCGGGTGTGGATGGGGCGACGGTCGGCAGCAGCTGACAATGGCATGGGTGCGGTCTCTCGCAAGGAAAGGCGGACCGTCGTATTAGGATAGGCACTAGTCCCTGTCGAGCGGTGTCATGCGCAGGGCTGTCAGGCGGTTCTCGGCACGCCCCAGCACTTCGAAGCGAAATCCGTGCAGTTCGAAGCTCTCGCCGACCTCAGGAATGCGCTCCGCTTCGTGGATCACCAGCCCGGCAACGGTGACGGCCTCTTCATCGGGGATACGGCAGTCGAGCGCGCGGTTGACGTCGCGAATGGTAAGGCCGCCTTCAACCACATAGCTGCCATCGGCCTGGCGGCGCATATCGGTTTGCGGCCGGTCATATTCGTCGGAGATCTCGCCGACGATCTCTTCCAGGATATCTTCCAGGGTGACCAGGCCTTCGAGGCTGCCATATTCGTCCACCACCAGGGCGAAATGCTCGTGGCGGGCGCGGAAGGCGGCCAATTGCTCGGCCAGGCTGGTGGTATCCGGCACGAACCACGGCGCCGCGGAAAGGCCCGCCAACTCCAGCTCCTCGACCTCGTCGCCATGGCGGCGAATGGCACGCAACATGGCCTTGGCGTGCAGAACGCCGACGATGTTGTCCGGATTGTCCCGCCACAGCGGGATACGCGTATAGGGGCTTTCGAGCACCGCGGTTAGCGCCTGCGGGATCGGCAGATCCGCATTCAGGGTCACCATCTCCTTGCGGTGGGTCATGATCTCCACCACCTCGACCTCGGACAGATCGAGAATGCTGCGCAGCATGTCGCGGTAATGCTTGCGCACCCTCCCCTCCTGGGCATGCAGGTCGAACAGCCCGCGCAGCTCGTCCGCGACGGGCACCAGACGCTTGCCCGTCTCGCGCCGTCCCATCCGTCTCAAAACGGCGCCAACCACCACCTCGACGGCTGCCACGGCGGGCGCCAGCACAGCCACCACCGGGCGCAGCACGGGTGCCACGGTAAGCGCTATGCGCTCGGCATTGCGGATGGCGGCGGTCTTGGGCAGCACTTCCGCAAAGATGAATATCAGCGCTGTCATGGCAATAGTGGCGTAGGCCACGCCGGCTTCGCCGAAAATGCCGATCATCAGGCTGGTGGCCAAGGCAGAGGCGAGAATGTTGACCGCATTGTTGCCGAGCAGAATGGCGCCGATCAGGCGTTCGCGCCGAGCGATCAGGCGCTCGACCAAAAGCGCCCGGGCATTGCCCCGCTGCGCCAGATGGTGCAGGCGCGAGCGCGAGGCCGCGGTCAGCGCCGTCTCCGAGCCGGAAAAAAAGGCCGATGCCAGGAGCAGCACCAGAATGGCCGCCAGTGTCAGCACCAGGGCGGTGGTCATGATGCGCTCATGCAGCGACCGCCGCTTGGAGAACCGGCAGGATGTCGGCTTCGCCGGCGTCGCGGTGGACGAAGGCCTCGCCGATGCCACGGGCCAGCACCAGCACGGGCTTGCCGTCACGCACTTTCTTGTCGTGCGCCATATGGGCCAGCAGATCCGCTGCCGACCAGCGCCGCTGGGCCGGCGGCGCCGTGGGCAGGCCGACGGACTCCAGATGGGCTTTGACCCGCGCCACATCGGCCGCCTCGCACATGCCCTGCCGCGCCGACATGTCGTAGGCCATGATCGTGCCGATGGCGACCGCCTCGCCGTGCAGCAATTCGTCGGAATAACCGAGCTCGGCTTCCAGGGCATGGCCGAATGTGTGGCCGAGATTGAGCAAGGTACGCTTGCCCGCCTCGCGCTCGTCGGCAGCCACGTGCTCAGCCTTGATGCGGCAGCATGTGGCGATGGCGTGGCGCCGTGCCGCTGCGATCGCGTCAGCACTGCCGTCGCCAAGGACGGCCATAGCGTTATGCTCCAGCCAGGCAAAGAATTCCGCGTCGCAGATCAAGGCCGTCTTGACCACCTCGGCATAGCCGGCAAGCAATTGCCGGCGCGGCAGGCTGTCGAGCACGGCGGTGTCCGCCAGGACCAGACGCGGTTGGTGGAAGGTACCGACCAGGTTCTTGCCGTGGGGCGTGTCGATGGCGGTCTTGCCACCGACGGAGCTATCGACCTGGGCCAGCAGGCTGGTAGGAATTTGCACGAAGTCGAGACCGCGCAGGGCGATGCTGGCGGCAAAGCCGGCAAGGTCCCCCACCACGCCGCCACCCAGCGCCAAGACCGTGGTGTCTCGCCCCACCGGCAAGGCCAGCATGCGGTCCAGCAAGTCCTCAAGCTGGGCGAAGCTCTTGCTGCTCTCGCCGGCCGGCACCAGCATCTCGACCACGCCAATGCCTGCTCCCTCAAGCGAATCGCGCAATGGTGCCAGCAGCAACGGCGCAACGGTGTCATCGCTGACCACGACCACCCGCGGCCTTTGCAGCAGAGGCGCTATGTGCCCTGCCGCCTCCGCCACCACGCCGGGGCCGATCACTATGTCATAGGCGCGCTCGGCCAAAGCCACGCGCACGATTTCGCTCGCGCTCACTTCACTTGCTCCAAGGCCTCAATAATGTCTCCCACCACCACCGAATGCGGTCCATCCGTGCTGTCGACCGTGATATCCGCCTCCGCATAGACCGGATAGCGCTCTTCGATCAGGCGGCTCAGGATCTCACGCGGATCGCCCTGCTTGAGCAGTGGCCGGTTGTCGCGCCGCATGACCCGCTCCAGCAGGACATCGATCTCGGCGCGCAGCCATATGCTAACCGCGCCGCCGGCGATCAGGTCGCGCGTCTCGGGATCCATAAAGGCCCCACCACCCGTGGCCAGGATCTGGCCGCGCTCGGCCAGCAGACGTCCGATCACCTGGCGCTCGAGGCGGCGGAAATGGGCCTCGCCAAGGCTGGCGAATATCTCGCTGATGGATTGCCCGGCTTCGGCTTCGATTTCGCTGTCCGCATCGACGAAAGGTCGGCCGAGGCGCGTGGCCAGGCGGCGTCCGACCGAGCTTTTGCCGGCCCCCATGAGGCCAACCAGAACGATCGTCGTTTGTGCATTTGGATTTGCAGCGGTGTCCATCACGGCCATAGGCGATCTTCGAAACAGGGTGCCCTGCGGCGGCAGTGCGTTGAAACGCCCCAGGCGAGCCGGTAGACTGCGCCCCATCGAAGGTCGGCGCGACTATAGCATAGCCGGCAAACCCTGTGCCAACCGTGTTGACCGGCGGCGATGCCGGCCTCCCAGAGCGGAGCGCGATGCGCTTTCTGTTTCGCTTTTTCGGACTGCTGATTCTGCTCGGCGCCATCGGTGGCACCGTGTTTCTTGCCACATGGGACATTCCGCCACCCACAGTGGCGGTCAAGAAAACCGTCGATGATGACCGCTTCCCCCGCTAGCCGCCGTCTGGCTGCCCTCTTTGTCGCTTTGATCCTGCCAAGCACCGTCGCGGCCCAGGACGAGCCCGCGCCCCTGCCCATGTTGCCCGAAGCCGAGGCAGCAGAAGAGGCAGCGCCGGGGCCTCGCCGCCTGCTGCTGCCCGATCCGGTTGTCGAAGAGCAGCCGCCTCCGCCCGAGGCCTCAGAGCCCGAGAGCTTCGAGGGCGTCTCTATCGGCCGCCTCGAGGCGGTCAGCGTGGAGGCCGTGGGCTTGCTCGGGGATGGCGACGGTGGACTTGGCGCCGACCTCTGGCAGGGCGCCGAAGCCGGCCGCGTGATCAGCCTGCTCGACCATCTGCCGGCAAGCGCACCCTCGCCCACCCTACGCGACGTGACGCGGCGCGGGTTGTTGACCGCGGCCGGGCCGCCGGCCAACGCAGCGTCCGGCGATTTCCTGGCGGCGCGCCTGGCGGCTTTGATTCGCCTCGGCGCACCAGAGGACGCCGTGCGCCTGGCGGCGCTGGTGCCGATCGGCGGTGCCTCGCCCGCGGTCAAGGTGCAGCAGGCCGACGCCTTGTTCTGGAGCGGCCGACTCGACGAGGCCTGCGCTATCGCAGCTGCCGAAATCCGCGCCTCGGCCGATCCGGTCTGGCTGCAATCGATGATCTTTTGCCAGCATCGCAACGGCGAGCCGGATACGGCTCGGCTGTCGCTGTCCCTGGCCCGCGAGCAGGCAAGGCCGAGCGATGCCCCGCGTCTGGCACTCGCCGCCGTCCTGCTCGGTCAAGGCGACACGCCGGTGGCCGCGCTGGACAGCGGCCTCGACCTGGCGCTGACCCTGGCTACCGAAGCCCCGCTTGAGTCCGAAGCGCTGAATGTGGCCGCAGCGCCGGCGCTCAGGGCGCTGGCGCTTCACCCGGACGTGGCCCTCGAGACGCGGCTTGCCGCGGGCGAGCGTGCCGCGGCCCTCGGCGCCCTATCCCCACAAGAGCTGGCCGACCTTTACGGCCTGCCAAGTTTCAGCGAGGACGAATTGCGCGATGCCCGCATCGTGGCGGGAGAAAGCGAGCCGAGCCTGGGCCGGGCGCTGCTGTTCCAGGCCGTGCGCAAGCAGACCGATCCCGATCAGCGGACGGTGCTGCTTGACGCCTTGTGGGCGGCGGATCCGACCGGTCCCGGCTTTGCGCCGCTGGCGCGCGCCGTCGGTGTCAGCCTGCTGACGCTGACGCCAACTCCGACGACGGTCTGGATCGCGCCAAACGCCGTACGCGCCCTGCTCGCCAGCGGCCGGGCGCAAGCCGCCGTCGCCTGGTATCTCGGCCTGGCCGAGGCCGCCGTCAACGACCCTGCCGCCCGGGCGCAACAGAACGAGACCTTGCCGATGCTCGCCGCCGCCGATATCGGCCTGGGCCGCAACTGGAATTCGAGCATGGCCGTGCAGTGGTGGCGCAACCTGCCGGAAAGCCACGACGAGGCCTCCAGGATGGCCGCCGCGACGCGCGTCTTCATGATCCTCGATGCCCTCGGGCGTTCGATCGGCCACGAGGCCTGGGCTTTGTTCTTCGACGGGCCGTCCCACACGGTGGCCGAGATTCCCAATGTCGGCATCCGCTATGCCTTGCGCGATGCCGCACGCGCCCGGCGCCGCGGCGAAACCGTGCTGCTGACCGTCCTGGCCCTGGGCGAAAGCGGCCCGGCCGACGCGGACGCCTTGACCCTGGCGACCACGATTCGCGCCCTGCGCGCCGTCGGGCTCGGCGCAGACGCCGAAGCCTTGGCGCTGGAGGCGCTGATCGGCGGCGCACCGTGAGTGCGGACGACCACTTGGTCGACGCCTTTCTCGAGATGCTGATTGCCGAGCGCGGCTCCGCCGCCAACACCGTCGCGGCCTATCAGAGAGATATCGCCGACCTGAGGGACCACCTTGCAAGGTTAGGCCAAGGTCTGGCCGATGCCGATAGCGACGATCTGCGCAGCTTTATGAGCGCCCTGGCAAAGCGCGGCCTGTCGCCGCGAACCGCGGCCAGGCGCCTGTCCAGCCTGCGCCAGCTCTTCGCCTTCCTCGTCAGCGAGGGTGTGCGCGACGACGATCCGGCGACCGCCCTCGACGCGCCGGTCCGGGGCCGCCCGTTGCCCAAGCTGCTGGCGGAAGACGAAGTCGAGCGCCTGCTCAAGGCGGCCCACGCCCATGACGGACCGCAAGCGCTCAGACTGGTCGCCTTGGTGGAATGCCTCTATGCCACGGGCCTGCGCGTGTCCGAACTGGTCGGCCTGCCGCTCTCCGCCCTCGAAGGCGACATGACGCTGCTGCTGGTACGCGGCAAGGGCGACAAGGAGCGCCTCGTCCCCCTCGGCGAGCCGGCGGCAGAGGCCATCGCCGCCTATCTCACGGTTCGCGACCGCTTCCTGGCGGCCGGACGGCCCTCACCCTGGCTGTTCCCCTCGCGCGGCCAGAGCGGCCACCTGACCCGCCGCCGATTCGCCCAGCTTCTGCAATCCCTGGCTGTCGAAGCCGAGATCGATCCCGCCAAAGTCTCGCCCCATGTCATGCGCCATGCCTTCGCCAGCCACCTGCTCGCCCACGGCGCCGACCTGCGCAGCGTCCAGGCCATGCTCGGCCATGCCGACATCTCCACTACCCAGATCTATACCCACGTGCTGGACGAGCGCCTGCGCGCCCTGGTCCACACCCACCACCCCCTCGCCCAGCCATAACGGAGACCCGCCCATGAGCTTTACCGTCCCGGAGCCCGCCCCGGCACGCCTGAACCGCAGCGAGCTTGCCGTGCCCGGCAGCCGCACCGAGTTCTTCGAGAAGGCCGCCAAGGCGCCGGTGGACGTGGTCTTCCTCGACCTCGAAGACGCCGTCGCGCCGGCCGACAAGGACCAGGCCCGCAAGAACGTCATCGCCGCCATCAACGATGTCGATTGGGGCGGCAAGACGCTGTCCGTGCGCATCAACGGCCTCGACACCCATTACATGTACCGCGACGTGGTCGACGTGGTGGAGCAGGCCGGCGATGCCCTCGACCTGATCATGATCCCAAAGGCAGGCACCGCCGCCGACATCTATGCCCTCGACATGCTGGTGACCCAGATCGAAACCGCGAAGGGCCGCAAAAAGCGAATCGGTTTCGAAATGATCATCGAGAGCGCGCTAGGCATGGCAAACATCGACGACATCGCCGCCGCCAGCCCGCGCAACGAATCGCTGCACTTCGGCGTTGCCGATTATGCCGCCTCGACCAAGGCGCGCACGACCTCGGTCGGTGGGCCCAACAAGGACTACGCCGTGCTGACCCACCCGGACACCGATGGCGGCCGCGAGGTCCATTGGGGCGACATGTGGCACTACCCGTTGAGCCGCATGGTGGTGGCCGCTCGCGCCAACGGCCTGCGTCCCATCGACGGCCCATTCGGCGATTTCAGCGACCCGGACGGCTATCGCGCCCAGGCGAATCGCGCGGCAGTGCTGGGCTGCGAAGGCAAATGGGCGATCCATCCCTCGCAGATCGCGCTTGCCAACGAGGTCTACACCCCGCCCGCCGAGGAGGTCGAATTGGCCCGCCGCGTGCTGGCCGCCATGGAGCAGGCGCTTGCCGAAGGCAAAGGCGCCGTGGCGCTCGACGGCAGGCTGGTCGATATCGCCTCCATCAAGCAGGCCCGCAACCTGGTTGAAAAGGCGGAACAGATTGCCAATGTGGGATGAACAGACAGGTTTATGCTAGACTCGGACCATGAATACATTTCTCGATTTCGAACGCCCCATTGCCGAGCTCGAAGGCAAGATCAAGGAACTCCGACACCTCTCCGACAACGATGAGCTGAACATCGTCGAGGAAGTGGCGCGCCTGCAGTCCAAGGCCGAGCGCCTGCTGCGCCAAACTTACGCCAAGCTGGCGCCGTGGCAGAAGGTGCAAGTGGCCAGGCACCCGGACCGGCCGCATTTCCGCGATTATGTCGAGCACCTGCTGGAAGACTTCACGCCGCTGGCCGGCGACCGCAAGTTCGGCGAGGACAACGCCATCATCGGCGGCCTGGGCCGCTTTCGCGGCTATTCCGCCATGATCATCGGCCACGAGAAGGGCGCCGATACGGAAGGCCGCGTGCGGCACAATTTCGGCATGGCTCGGCCCGAAGGCTATCGCAAGGCGATGCGCCTGATGGGGCTTGCCGAGCGCTTCCAACTCCCTGTCATCACGCTCGTCGATACGCCGGGCGCCTATCCCGGCATCGGTGCCGAGGAGCGCGGCCAGGCGGAGGCCATCGCACGCTCGATCGAGACCTGCCTCAACCTGCGCACGCCCTTGGTCAGCGTCATCGTCGGCGAGGGCGGCTCGGGCGGTGCCATTGCGCTGGCCGCCGCCGATCACGTGGCGATGCTGGAGAACGCAGTCTATTCCGTCATCTCGCCCGAGGGCTGCGCCTCGATCCTCTGGCGCAGCGGCGACAAGGCACAGGACGCGGCCGAAGCGTTGCGCCTGACGGCGGAGGATCTGGAAAAGCTCGGCATCATCGACGCCATCGTGCCTGAGCCCGTCGGTGGCGCCCACCGTGATGCGAAACAGGTCATGGCGGCGGTCGGCGACGCGATAGAGACCGCACTTCGCCCACTGCTCGGAGTCGCCGGCGGCGACCTGCGTGCGCGGCGCCGGGAAAAGTTCATGGCCGTGGGCCAAAAAGGCCTCTAAGGACTTATCCCTTCGATGACCTCAGCACTCTTCTCCCCCTTCTCTCTGCGCGACCTGACGCTTGCCGACCGCATCGTCGTATCGCCGATGTGCCAGTATGCCTCCGAAGACGGCTCGGCTAACGACTGGCACCTCATGCATTACGGCCAGCTCGCCATGGGTGCTGCCGGCCTGCTGGTCACCGAATCCACCCACGTCTCGCGGGTGGGACGCATCTCGCCGAAATGCCTCGGACTCTATAGCGACGACAACGAAGCGGCGCTGAAGCGCGTTATCGATTTCTGCAAGGCGTATGGCGTCAGCGCCCTGGGCATCCAGATCGGCCATGCCGGACGCAAGGCCTCCGCCAAGCCGCCGGCGGATGGCAGCGGGCCGCTGGACGAGGCGGAAGGCCCCTGGCAAGCCGTCGCGCCCTCGCCCCTGCCCTATGCCGACTGGCCGACGCCCGAACCGCTCGACGCCGGCGGGCTGGCCACCGTCAAGGCGGAGTTCGTCGCAAGCACCGAGCGCGCGGCGCGCGCAGGATTCGACCTGGTCGAGCTGCACATCGGTCATGGCTATTTGTTGCATCAGTTCCTGTCACCGCTCAGCAATCAGCGCGATGACGGCTATGGCGGCGACATCGACGGGCGCATGCGCTTCCCCGCCGAGGTCTTCGAGGCGGTGCGCGCGGTGTGGCCGGCGAACAAGCCGCTCGGCGTGCGCGTCTCGGCCACGGACCAGGTCGAAGGCGGATTGGCTATCGAGGAAGTCATCCACTTCTGCCGGGCACTCAAGGAGCTCGGTTGCGATTTCGTCGACGTGACCAGCGGCGGCCTCGATCCACGCCAGAAGATCGAAGTCGGGCCAGGCTATCAGGTGCCGCTAGCCGAACAGGTGCGCGAGGCCGTCGACATGCCGGTCTGGACCGTCGGCATGATCACCGAGGCCGAGCAGGCCGAGGCCATCATTGCCGACGGCCGTGCGGATTTCGTGGCGCTGGCCCGCGGCATGATGTGGGACCCGCGCTGGGCCTGGCACGCCGCGCATACGCTCGGCGCCGAGACCGCCTACCCGCGCATGTACGAGCGCTGCGAGCCCTCGCGCTGGCCGCAGGCTTTCAGGAAATAAAGCCAAGGTCCGTTGATCGGGGTTTATTCGACGAGCCGAGCTGCTTGGTCATTTGGCAGTTGGCACCCCTGCCCGCTGGCCGTTGTGCGCAAAGGCATTCTAAGAAACAGATGGAAATGGATGGTAATTTGGTTGGCGATATGGCATCCTTAAATGGATGAAAATGGATGAATACATGGATGCCGGTTTCGACATATCGAGCCTTAAGATTACGCTGGAGTTCCTCGGCCTGATCGCCGAGATTGACGAGTTCAAAGGAGCATGGCGCGCCATCGGCCGCATCGCGCCGGAGCAGCTGTCGGCACTTCGGCACGTGGCGACGATCGAGAGCATCGGCTCATCCACCCGGATCGAAGGCGCAAAGCTGTCCGACCGCGAGGTCGCACGCGTCCTCTCCGACATCGATACGGAAGCCTTTGCATCCAGGGACGTACAGGAGGTGGCCGGATATGCGGACGCGTCCGAGACGGTCTTGGCGAACTGGCAGGACATCACACTCACCGAAAACCATATCAAACAGCTTCACCGCGATCTCCTGAAATACTCCGATAAGGACGAGCGGCACCGGGGCGACTACAAGACGCTTCCCAACACTGTCGAGGCATTCGGCCCCGATGGCGAAAGCCTTGGCGTCGTTATCGAGACCGCCACGCCTTTCAATACACCGCGCCTGATGAGCGAGCTTGTCACATGGACTGGCGATGCGCTCAAGAATGGGGATCTTCATCCGCTGCTCGTCATCGCGATATTCGTAGTGGTCTTTCTCGAAATTCACCCCTTCCAGGATGGCAACGGGCGGCTATCGCGCGTCCTCACTACCTTGCTCCTGCTGCGAGCCGGATATGAATATGTCCCATACTGCTCGCTAGAGAGCGTGATGGAGCAAAGCAAGGACGGCTATTATCTCGCCCTGCGCCGGACGCAGGCAACGATCCGTAGCGAAGCGCCGGACTGGCAGCCCTGGGTACTGTATTTCCTGAAAGCGCTTCGGCAGCAAAAGCAGCGCCTTGAGAAGAAGATCGAACGCGAGCGGATCATCCTCGCCGATCTGCCGGAGCTTTCCTTGCGCATTCTGGCGCTGTCGCGAGAGCGCGGCCGCGTCACCGTCGCAGAGGCGTCCAAGGCCACCGGCTCGAGCCGCAATACGATCAAGGATCACCTACGGGCGCTTACGGACAAGAGCCACTTGACCCGCCATGGAGCAGGGCGCGGAACATGGTATGCGCCGACATGACACGAATGGTTCGATTGACCGGATTATACCAAGGCTCAGTGATAAAGACCCATTTGATGGCTCGAGGCGCCTTTCCGGGTAGGAGCGGCGCGCCGGGCGATGTCGGCCATCATCCAAGCGTCGCGACGCATCCGGGGAGTCGCATCGGGCCACCGCAGGCCGCGCGCTTTTCGCCGCTGGCGTCGTCGCGGCCCGCTTGACGTGGGGTCGCACGACGGCGCGACCCGCTCCTAGCAGCCCGTTGACGAAGTCTGCTCTGGACGCGTGTCGCTGTGTCTGATTCT
>CAYPAX010000033.1:0-39414 GCA_964408735.1 uncultured Rhodospirillaceae bacterium
CAGGACGAGGGGGTCGACGTGGCGCTGGCCTTTTTTGGCGTTCAGATGCTCAACGCGGACGAGTTGGTACAGGAGCTGGTCGAGGCGAATGCCCTGAACGACAAGCCTTTGCTGGTCGGTTGGATGCTTGGCGCCAGCGAGGTGCCGGCCAGGCTGCGTGCCGCCGGCATCGCCTGTTTCGAAGACCCCTTGGCGGCGATAACGGCGGCAAGCGCGCTCGCCCGGCAGGGGCAGTTTCTGGAAATCCCGTCTGTCGATCGCAAGCCTGAGCCGATGGATGTGACAGCGGAAGTATCAGAGAGCTCCCTCCGCGAAATGCTTGGCTTGGCGGCCGACCATGCCGATTACGCGCTGGGATTCGAGCGTAATGGCGTGTTCGGTGCCGTAATTTGGCTGGCGACGACCTCGGACGGCAGCCGTGCTTTGAAAGTGGCGCCTTTGTCACAGCACGATGCGGAAAGTCTGGCGCCAGAAAGCTCTCTGGTAGAAGTCTTGCTGACGCTATCGGATTTGGCGTCAGCCCGACCCGACATCGCGGCGCTCACGATCGATCCTACTCACTTCGAGCTGGTGCCTAGCGGCGACGCGCCAGAAACTCACCCATGATCTTTTGCGGCTCGCCGCTCTGGTAGGCTGCGCGCTGGAGGCGGCCGGCAGCGGCGAAGGTTTCATCGAAGCCTGCCTGGGTCATTTCACGCAGGCGCTGTTTGCTGAGGCGGAAAGCGTTGGCTGGCCGCTGCAGCAGGTCGCGCACCGCCGCTATCGCCTCATCGATGACCGCATCGGCCTCCACCAGCCGTGTCAGCATGCCGATCGCCAGTGCCTCGTCGGCGTCGACCAGGCGCCCGCTCAGGGCCAGGTCCGTGGTGCGCGCATGCCCGAGGGTGAGGCTCAGCAGGTGGACGCCGATGACGCTTGCCAGGCCGACGCGGATTTCCGGCTGGCCGATGCGCACACCGGCGTGTCCGATGCGCATGTCGCAGAGCAGGGCGACCTGCATGCCGGCCCCGGCGGCGGTGCCGTTCACTGCCGCGACGCAGGGTTTGTCCAGGTCACGGATCGCCGACAGAAATCGTCTGAGATCCTCTACCCATAGCTCGGCATTGGCGGGGTCGAAGGCCTGGGATTCCTCGAGATCCTGGCCGGCGCAAAAGGCGTCGCCCTTGCCCGTGATGACGACACCGGCGATGGCGGGGTCTTCGTTGGCCGCAGTCAGGGTCGCGGCCAGCTCGGCACGGGTCGCCGTGTCGACCGCGTTTCGCTTGTGGGGCCGGTTGAAGGCGACAATGCGGATATCGTTGCGATCTTCTAATATAAGGTTATTCATGAGATTTTCTCCATAAATATCAGTTTTCCAGAGAAATTACGCTTGTTCAAACATGTGATTTGTCAAGGGTGATCGCGCTGGCGCAAGCCTTTATAGTCTGGACCATGAATCAGCTTCAACGAACACTCGTGGCGATCTCGTTCGTCATGTCATTGGCACCGACAGGTGCCGCCGCGGACAACGCGGCGGCGGAAGCGGCCTACGACCGGGGCGAGCCGGCGGAGGCCATGGTGCTTTGGCTGGCCGGTGCCGAAGAGGGGGACGCGGCGGCGCAGTACAATGTTGCGACCTTGCTGCGCCTAGGCGAAGGCGTGGAGCGCGATGTCGCCGCCGCTGCCAGGTGGTATGAGCGCGCAGCCGTGCAGGGCCATCGCCATGCTCAGGTCAACCTCGGTCGGCTCTACCTCGATGGCGAAGGGCTGAAACGCGATCCCGGGCGCGCCTTCCACTGGTTCGAGGAGGCCGCAGACGCGAATTTCCCGCCGGCGCAGTATTACCTGGCGGGCCTGTATGAAACCGGTGCCGGCGTGCTGCCCGATATCGAGCATGCGAAAGCGCTGTACGAGGCTGCAGGCGAGGCCGGATTGGGCGCCGCCGCATATCGGCTTTCGCGCTTGTATGGCCAGGGCGAGATGGCTGAGCGCAACCCGCGCCTGGCGCGCAAATGGCTGGTCCGAGGCGCCGTGGCGGGTTATCCGCGGGCCCAGATGGGCTTGGCCAAGCTTTATCGCGACGGCGAGGGCGAAGGCCCGAACCTGGTGCTGGCCTATTTCTGGACCATGAAGGCGGAGCGCGGCGGAATCGCGCAGGCGGCTGACATCCGGCGCGAAATTGGCGAGCGGATGACGCCTGAGCAAAAGCGCGAGCTCAGAGAACTGGTCCGCGAGGCGGTGGACAGGCCGGCGCTGGCCCTCGACGAGTGAGGCCGCAGCGGGTGGATTTCATTTTCATGCTGACCCGTCACGACCGCACCGTCGAGGACTGTCTTGCGGTCATGGAGTCGGTCGCGCCGATCGGCCTGAAGCATGTCGGATTCAAGGATGTTGGCGTCGATCGCCACGTGCTGGGTGCCTTGGTCGAGCGCATTCGGGCGGCCGGCGCGGCGAGCTATTTGGAGTTGGTCAGCACGGATGACGCAGCGTGTGTTGAGGCGGCGGCATGGGCGCGGGACACCGGTGTGACTTGTGTGCTTGGTGGCATGACCGCGGATGCGATAGCTGCTACCGTGCGAGGTAGCGAAACGGAATACTACCCTTTTGTCGGCCGGCCCCAGGGCCACCCGACACGGCTTGCCGGGAGCGTGGATGAGGTCGTAGCCGATTGCCGTGGGCAAAGCGCTGCAGGCCACCCTGGTGTCGACCTGCTGGCCTATCGCGCTGTCGATGCGGAGCCGCTTGCCTTGGTGCGGGGCGCGCGAGAGGCGACTGACGGCAGAATCATCGTTGCGGGCGACGTCAATTCACCACAGCGTATTGCTGACATTGCCGAAGCCGGTGCTGACGCCTTCACCATAGGGACAGCGGCGTTCGACGGCTCGTTCTCGCCGCACAAGGGGGCGCTGACCTCCCAGCTGCAAGATATCGTCAGCGCCTGTCGCCAAGAGGAGCCTGCATGAGTCAATTTGATCTGACCGGAAAGGTTGCGCTGGTAACCGGTGGCAATGGCGGCATCGGCCTGGGCATGGCGCGCGGTCTGGGGGAGGCCGGCGCGGCGATATTGGTCGTCGGCCGCAATGGCGAAAAGAACGATGCTGCCGTGGCGGCATTGGTAGAGGCAGGCGTGGATGCCGCGGCATCGACTACCGACGTCACCGACGAGGGCGCGGTCGTCGCAATGGTCGATGGCGCGATCGCTCGCTGGGATCGACTCGATATACTGGTCAACAATGCCGGCATCAACATTCGCAAGGAGCCGCAGGATTTGGCCTTGGCCGAGTGGCGCGCGGTCATCGATACCAATCTGACGTCGGTCTTCATCTGCTGCCAGGCCGTCTATCCGCACATGCTCGCGGGCGGTGGTGGCAAGATCATCAATATCGGCTCGATGATGTCCATATTCGGTGCTGCATTCACACCGGCCTATGCCAGCAGCAAAGGCGGTATCGTGCAGCTGACCAAGGCGACGGCGACCGCCTGGGCGAAGGACAATATCCAGGTCAATGCGGTGCTTCCCGGCTGGATCGACACGGATATGACGCGGCGCGGGCGGCGCGAGATCGAGGGACTGCACGAAAAGGTTCTGGCGCGCACCCCGGCGGCACGCTGGGGCGACGCGAGGGATATGGCGGGCATCGCGGTTTTTCTCTCGGCGCCTGCGTCGGATTTCGTTACGGGCACGGCAATTCCCGTAGATGGCGGCTTTTCCGTACAGGGATAGAAACCATGACCTTGGCGATAACACCATTGGGAGAGGGGCTCGGCGCGGTCGCGACAGGCGTCGATATGCGCACGCCTGGGACAGAGGACGCGGCAACGCTCATGGCGGCGCTCGACGAACACATCGTGCTCTGTATTCGCGAGCAAAGCTTCAGCCCTGCGGAGTTTCTTGCCGCAGCGGCTCTGCTCGGTCGCCCGATCCCACAGATCAACGGCTACAACACGCTTAGCGACTTCCCGGAGATCGGCATCATTTCCAGTGACATCACCGATGTCTATGGCAGTGGCGAGCCACGCATTCAGGGGCTGACCTGGCACACGGATCACTCCTTTATTGCCCATCCGCCACGGGCGACGATCCTCTATGGTATCGATATTCCGGCGACCGGCGGGGATACCAGCTTTTGTAATATGCGCGCGGCATATGTGGCCTTAGCAGCCGATATAAAAGCGCGCATCGATGGCCTTGAGGCAGTGCATTGTTATCAGAGCAGCCGCTCGCCCGTGCCTATGCTGACGCGCACCGACGAAGAAATGGGAAAGACCCCTGATGTCGTTCATCCGCTGGTGCTCAGCCATCCGCGAACGGGTGCCAAGGCGCTGTATATGAGCACGACCCGCCTTGAACGCATCGAAGGGTTGGCGCGTGACGAGAGCGACCTGCTGATCGACGAGCTTTTCGCGCACGCCACGCAACCTCGCTTTCAGTACCATCACAAATGGCGCGCCGGAGACATGGTGATCTGGGACAATCTTTGTTCCATGCACCATGCCAATGGTGGCCTTCCTGCGGGTGCGAAACGCTATCTCCATCGCGCACTCTTGGCGAACGAAACAACATAATGAGAGGGCTATGAAAGCACGAGTGACCTGGGTGGAAGGGCGGACTTTTGCTGGCATTTCGGGCAGCGGACATGGGCTGCTGCTGGGCGCCCGCCACAACGACCAACCGGCGCCGGGACCAAGCCCGATGGAACTGGTTCTGCTCGGTACCGGTGGCTGCGCCGCCTTCGATGTGGTGCACATCCTGGAGCGCGGGCGGGAAGCGATAACGGATTGCGAGGTCGAGCTTGATGCCGAGCGTGCCGACGGCGATCCGGCAGTCTTCACGCGCATCCATATGCGCTTTGTCGTGCATGGCCATGATTTGAATCCGGAAAAGGTGGAGCGCGCGGTCGCGCTTTCGGCCGAGAAATACTGTTCGGCATCTGCCATGCTCGCCAAGACGGCAAAAATGACGCGAGAAGTCGAGATCCGCGAAGAGGCATTGGCGTGAGCGAACAGGCGGCCGTCACGACAAACTGGATGTCGCGAGCGGATGGCGCGCGCATCGCCTGGGTTGTCGTCGACAATCAGGCCAAGTTGAACATCCTCGATTCCCGTCTCTGCGCGGCGTTGCGGGATGCGCTGACGACGCTCGCCGACGATGCGAAGCTCCGTGCCGTGGTGCTGACCGGTGCCGGCGAGCGCGCCTTTATCGGCGGCGCTGATATTCGCGAGATGGCGGAACTGACCCCGGACACTGCCCGTGCTTTCATTACCGGCTTGCACGAGGTATGCGCTGCCTTGATGGCGCTACCGGTGCCGGTCATCGCGCGCATCCGCGGCTATTGTCTCGGCGGCGGCCTTGAGGTGGCGGCGGCTTGCGATATGAGGGTTGCCGACGACAGCGGCAGTTTTGGTATGCCGGAAGTCCGCGTCGGTATCCCGTCCGTCATAGAGGCTGCCTTGCTTCCGAGGCTGATCGGCTGGGGCAAGACCAGCGAGCTTTTGTTCACCGGTGCCATGTGGGACGCGAGCGAAGCCTTGTCGGCCGGCTTCCTGCAGCGTCTGGTTGCCGCCAGTGAGTTGGACGGTGCAGTGGATAGCTGGCTCGACGGCATCGTCGCCTCCGGACCGCAGGCTATCCGTGCCCAGAAGAGGCTCATGCAGAAATGGGCGGCGCTGCCGCTGGACGATGCGATACAGGCGGGGATCGAGGCATTCGCGGCGGCCTATGAGTCGGACGAGCCACGGGAACTGATGTCGGCGTTTCTGAGCCGCTGATCGCATATTGCATCAAAATGGTCTAGCATTCCCCCACGCGCATAATGCAGGGAGGCAAGGCCATGATCGCCAAGGTGCTGTTGTCCGTCCTAATGCTGGTCGCGCAGGCGGCCATGGTCTCGGCAGGCGGGGGCCGGGCGGCCTTCGACTTTTCCGAGGCACCGCAGGGTTTCATTCCGCCGCAGCTCCACCCGGCCGGTGCCGAGCTTGTGACCAAGGAACTGGGGCCGGGCGTTTTCGCCCTGATCTCCACCAAGCCCGGTGTCGACAATTCCGGTTTTGTCATTGGCGAACGCGGCGTGCTGGTTATCGACGCGCACATAAACGCGGCGATGGCCGGGGTGATACAGGATGCCGTGCGGCAGGTGACCGACAAGCCCATCCTCTATCTGGTCAACACCAACTTTCATGGCGACCATACGTTCGGCAACTATGCGTTTCCGGCGGACACGCTGATCGTTGCCCATCGCAAGACCGCGGCGGCGATGGCGGACCTCGATCATGAGAAGCGCTATCTGCTGGGCGCAGTGCAGGGCGACGAACAGGTCGCCGCCGATGTCGAGCTGCGCCTGCCTGACATTCTCTATACGCGGCACCTGGAGCTGGACCTCGGCGGACGTATCGTCGAGCTGCATCATTTCGGCCCGGGCAACACGGCAGGCGACACTGTCGTTTACGAGCCGGCGACGCGCGTTGCCTGGACGGGCAATTTCGTGGTCGGCGAGGGGACCATCCCGCTGCTCCTGGAGGGGCGCGCCGGACGCTACGCGCACAGCCTGGCGCGCTTCGCCGAGAAGCTCAACGTGGCGACGATCATACCCGGCCACGGCCGCCCCACGACCGGCGCAATCCTTGGCCGCTATATGGGCTATCTCGGTGATTTGCAACACAGAGTGGGCGAGGCGGTTGCGGCCGGCCTCAGTCTCGATGCGACATTGGCGGCGGTCCCATTGGCTGAGGATTATCTGCCGCCGGCCGATGTTCCTCCGGATTCCGTGCCGGCACGAATTCGTGCCCTGTTGATCGGTTTCCACAGAGCCAATGTCTGGCAAACCTATCTCGACCACACAGGGTCGTAGTCAGGACCCGCTGCGTGCGGTAAGGCCGCCATCGACCACGATTTCCGTTGCCGTGACGTAGCTTGCCTCGTCGGAGGCCAGATAGAGCGCTGCATAGGCAACGTCCCAGGCGTCGCCCATGCGTCCCATGGGCGAGGCAGCGTGTCGTCGGGCAAGGATGGCTTCGGTTCCGGCGGCATCGGTCCGGTCGACCAGGCGGTGGCGCACAAGCGGCGTGTTCATCATGCCCGGCACGACGCAATTGCAGCGGATGCCGCGGTTCGCATATTCGACGGCGAGCGCTCGGCTGAACTGGATCAGGCCGGCCTTGGCCGCTTGGTAGGACGCCAGCGGACGATCGACGAACGTCATGCCGGCGACGGAAGCGACATTGACGATTGCGCCGCCGCCCTGGGCCACCATGAGGGGCAGGGCGTGCTTGCAGGCGAGAAAAGCCGTGGTGAGGTTGAAGGCGAGATTGGCATTCCAGTCGTCCTCGGCAATCTCCACAGGGCCGCCGGGGATCGAGCCGCCGACGTTGTTGTGCAGGATGTCGAGCCTGCGGAAACGCTCGGCACAGGCGGTTATCATGTCGCGAACCTGCACGGTGTCCGTGGCATCGACCGTGTGTGCGACGGCGACACCGCCCTCCTTCTCGATCAAGGCGACGGTCTCGGCAGCGGTCACGGGATCGATATCGGCGGCCATCACCTTTGCGCCCTCGCGCGCAAACAGCACGGCGGTGGCCCGCCCGTTGCTCCAGCCCTCGGCAACGGACCCCGCGCCAACCACCAGTGCCACCTTGTCTTCCAGCCTGCCTGCCATGTTGGAATTCCCCTATCCCCCAAGATGCCAACCCTGCATACACCGCCCAAAGCCTACGAGCCAACGCGATTTGTGATAGACTTCAATCGACTGCGTTGGGTGAGAGGAGCGGCGTTATCCGCCGTCAGCCTTGGAGGGGAGCTTGTTCAAGCTCAGTCACATGACGGATTCAGATATCGCCAGCTGCGGCGCGGCACTGAGGCGCAGCGGTGAGGCGGCAGGCAGTATGGAGCAATGCGCCGGGCAGATATCACGCTATCTATATGACAATCTGAGCCATGACCGCTACCACGCCAAGGCCTGTGCCCTGGTGCGCTTCTACAAGACCCATGCCTATGGCGGCCTCGATGACGATTCCCGGGCTTTCGCGAATGAGATTCTCGGCGGTGCGCCCGATGAGGACGACATGCGCTGCCTGACGTTGCTATCGACGGTCGGCGAGAATCCCGACTGGAACGATCGCCGCAACTCGCTCGGCCACAAGGCGATACCCTTGCCGAGCGAATCCTTCATGGAACGCATTCCGATGATCTGGCGCATGGTCAGCCAATTGGGCATCAACACGCGCCAGATCATTCGGCCGGATCCCGTGGAAGCGGCGGAGACATACGATGTGTTTCATGTCGATGACGCTGTTGGAAGCCCCTATATCCCGGCACAGGAGGATTTCGTCGTGCCATATGGTGTCCGCTCCGTGCTGGGATTTGGTGGGCTGCTGACCTCGGGCGATTTGTTCGTCGTCATATTGTTCGCCAAGGTGCCAGTTTCCCTGTCGGTGGCGCAGCGTTTTTCACCGCTGGCGCTTGATGTTCGTGCCGCAATCGAGACTTTTGCGGATGGAGCGGTTTTCGCCGAATATTAATCTTTGGCTTAGAGACTTGACCGGATGATGCATGATATTGGACTGACCGGCACGCGCTGCGTGCTCCTTGCCGCACTGATCTGTGCGTATCTCTCCCCTGCGAAGGCCCAGGATATAGGCTCAGTCGTGGACATTGCGCCCGATGCCTACGGCACGCCGCCACTTGCGCAGACTTCCTTGCTCGGACTTGGCGCCGGTGTTGTCGCCGACGAGCTGGTGCAGACCCTGGCGGCCGCCTCCGTCCACATCGTCTTTCTCGACGAGACGGACCTGCGCGTCGGTGCCAGCAGCATGGTCGTGCTCGACCGCCTGGTATTCGATCCCGATCAGGGCGCAACCGAGCTGGTTCTGGGAATAACGGTCGGTGTCGCCCGGATCATCAGCGGCACTGTCGACCCTGCCGGGTTGGAGGTCCACACCCCCGTCGCTCTGGTCGGCGTTCGCGGCACGGATTTCATCGTGCACGTGGACGAAACGGGGCGCACGACCGTGATCGTGTTGGAGGGGGAGGTAGTCGTAACGCCAAACGGCGGCTCGCCGGTGATTGTCGTTGCCGGACAGACGGTCGTGGTAGATCCCGACCCTGCCATTGCTCCCGCCATACGCAATGGTATCGAGGTGCCCCCGGATCCCGGTCTCGGGCCGATCCCTGCCGTCGTGACGCCACCACCCTTGCCGCCGCGTGAGGAGACAATCGAGTCGGAGGTGATTCAGGTCATTCCGCGCTCAGGCGTGAATCCGCTCGATCCGGATTTCAGCCCGGAGACGGCATCCAGCGTCTTTACCGTCGGCGTCTATGCCGGAGATTGCAATTGCACCATTTGCGACACCAGCTTGCGCAATGTCGGAAGCGCCGTGTTCCTGGAACCCTTCGGACCGAATGGCACGACGGCGTTCGTTGTGGACGGCCAGAAGGCGACGTCGACGAGCACGACTCTGGAATTGTTCGGTGTGCCGAACGTTGTCCCGCACAGCCACTATCAAGCCCGCGACGGCCGCTGGCTGGCGATCGCCTGCACCAATGATCGCATATTCGCGCGTCTGGCCGAGGTCATGGGGCAGGCCGAGCTCGCCGACGAAGATCGCTATGGCACGATTGCCGCACGCGAGGCCGATCGTGAGGCGGTGGATTCGCTGGTCTCTGCCTGGGTCGGAAGCCACGACGCGGGCGAGGTTCTCGCACTTTGCGACAAAGGCGCGGTTCCGTGCGGGCCGGTCTATTCGATCGACGAGATCTTCGCCGATCCGCAATACCAGGCGCGTAAGAATATCCGCTCCATCGACGATCCCCGCATCGGTGCTTTGGCGGTACCGGGCGTGGTGCCGCGGCTTACCGAAACACCAGGGGAAATCGAGACTCTCGGGCCTGAGCTGGGGGCACATCTCACCGAGGTGTTCGGCCGCATGCTGGGCCTTGACCCGGAGGAGATAGCGGAGCTTCAATCGCGGGGTATCGTCTGAGGCTGTGACGGGAGGTTTGCGATGAGACTCTCTGCACCATGCACCTTCGCGGTTTCGCTGCTGCTTTGGTTTGGCGGAGCATCTTTGGCAGAAGATGCGCTTACAGGCAGCTACACCCATCAATCGATGTCTCTGACGCTTCAGCAGGGTTCTGGAAATGCTGTATCCGGGGAGCTCTCGGGTGGCGGGAATCGCTATTCCCTGAACGGGGTGGCGCAATCCGGCGGCGCTGTCGGCAGCGTGGGCGGCGCCAACACCCGGCTTGGCTTCGAGGCCGTCCCGGAGGGCGATGGTCTTCTGCTCGTGATCTACGGGATTGATGCCGCCGGGATGCCGCAACGCGAAAGTGCCGAGCGATATCTCTTCGTGCGTGACCGGACCGACGCCGCAACAGGCGCCGTCTACATCAACGGCGCCGCGCTCGATGGTGAGACATTGCAGGCATTGCAGGACCTCTACCGGGTCCGTGTCGTGGAAGGGCGTTATTGGTACGATGCCATGTCCGGTGCCTGGGGTATCGAGGGCGGACCGACGGCAGGATTCCTGTTGCCCGGCTTGAACCTGGGTGGGGCCTTGTCGCCGAATGCGTCAGGCGGCGGCACAGGCGTATTCTTCAACGGCCGCGAGCTCCACCTTCAAGACGCCCTGGCCTTGCAGCAGTTGCTTGGCACCGTCATTCCTGGCCGATACAGCCTCGATGCCTATGGCAATCTGGCTGTCGAGAACGGGCGCTGGCTATTGAACCTCGTGCAGTTGGCCAGGCAGGCGCAAGGGAGCACGACCTATCGCTCGAATATCACCGGCATAGGCGCCGGTAGCAGTGGCGGCACGTCATATGTGATGGGTGAAGATTGGTCGGTGATCGTCGGCGATTGAGCCAGTTTACGCCGGATTGCCCCGCCGGTGTTCGGTGATCTCTTGTCGTTGCGGCTCGAAGGTATCGATCAGGACCGGCAAGGCATCGTAGGGGCGGGTGTCGCCGCACATGAAGATGTCTATGGCCGCGTAGCCGCGCTCCGGCCAAGTGTGGATGCTGATATGGCTTTCCGCCAGGATGGCGATGCCCGTAACGCCGCCGCTCGACTCGAAACGGTGCAGATCCAGCCGCAACACGGTGGCGCCCGCGGCTTCGGATGCGTCTCGCAGAGCCTTTTCGACACGCGCGGTATCCTTGAGATGCCGAGCCTGCCAGAAATCGATGATCAAATGGCGGCCAGCAAAGCGAACGCCGTCGGACTCGACGAAGTGGTCGTCAGCCGTCAAGGCAGCGCGTGTGAGGGAGGCATCATCCATAGCCACGATCAATAGCAGTCTGCGTCAGGGCTGAATAGCTGCAATAGAGCAGGTGACCGAAACGGCGGCATGCCCCATAGTCGGCCGGCAAAAGTGCTGGGAGAAAAGCATGGCAAAGGCGCTCGGCCGCTTCATGGCGGTGGCGATCACGGCAATGATGACGCACGTTGATGATGGATTTGCAGCCGCAGACTGTTCGGCGGTCGGAAGCTGGATTGTGCCCGCGCAAGGGGAGGCCGTGTCGGCAGATGCGGCAATGGCGTCGCTTTCCGAGCGGCAAGTGGTGCTGCTAGGCGAGTCGCACGAATATGCCGACGACCACCGCTGGCAGCTTCAGGTTCTCGCTGCTTTGCATGGCCGCCGGCCAGATATGCGCGTCGGCCTGGAAATGTTTCCGCGCGCGGTGCAGCCGATCCTGGACCGCTGGGTGGCAGGGGAGTTGACCCCAAAGGCTTTCCTGGAGGAAGTCGAATGGGATCGTGTTTGGGGTTATAATTCAAAGTTTTATATGCCTATTTTCGAGTTTTCTCGCATGAATGGCGTGCCGCTTGTCGCCATCAATATCCCTCGCAGCCTGGTGGCAAGAGTGGGCGATGAGGGCTGGAGCGCGATCCCTGAGGAAGAGCGTCACGGTGTTGGCGATTCGGCCAGGGCACCGGCGGCCTACGAGGACATGCTGGCCGATGTTTACGTGGCCAAGTCGCGGATGGCGGCCGGGGCGGATCATGATCAGGCAATGGGGCCGGCGAGCGCTTCCGAGCGCGCGGCGCTCGCCGATGATCCGGGGTTCCAGCATTTCGTCGAAGCGCAACTGACCTGGGATCGGGCGATGGCGGAGGCGCTGGCTGGGGCCGCTACCGAGTCGCCGCTGGTGGTCGGGCTGGTTGGCCGCGGTCATGCCGAGGGTGGTCATGGCATAGCCCATCAGCTTCATGATCTTGGCATCGATAATGTCGGAATCGCCGTGACCGCCAGCGATGTCTGCACAGAGATGCCGGACGATGTGGCCGACCTCGTGTTCGTCACCGCGGCATCGGACGTGGTGGAGGTGCCGGGCCCTCGTCTGGGCGTGATGATAGAAGCTGCGACCGGCGGGGTGAGCGTTCGCCACGTCGTTCCGGGAAGCGTTGCGGCCACAGCCGGGATCGAGCAGTCGGATGTCATTACCGAGGCAGCCGGCTTTCCGCTGAATACCCCGGGCGACTTGATTCAGATCGTGCGTCGTCAGGCGCCCGGCACCTGGCTGCCGCTGGTCTTGTCGCGTGGGGACGATGTGGTTGAAATCGTGGCCAAGTTTCCCACGGAATTCTGATTATGCCCGTTTGGCGGAGGTGGTTTGCGGCAATCCTCGTCGCTGTCCTCTGGGGCGGCGAAGCCGCTGCGAAACATGTGGTCGACCTTCGTATCACCTTCGATCCGTCAACCGGCCAGCTTGATGGCACAGTGAATAACTCGGCTTGGTCGTTCGGTCATCAAGTGCGGCTTGCCGATCCGGGTTCCTTCGACGCCTTACCGGAAGGCGGCTTGGCAGCCGTCGAAGGCAGCTACCTTCCCCCACATGTTTGGTGGCCGACGCGGGCCTTCGATGGTCCTGGGGACAGCTACAGGCTGACGATCCAGGTTCCCGATGGCCAGGTCGCGGTGGCCACGGCGCGCCTCGAATCAGAGATACGGACCGAGGAGGGCTACAGCGCGACGTTTGTCGGCAATGAGCCGCCCATCGTATTTGTCGGACCCTATAGCATTGGCGAACGTTGGCACGAGGGGCTGCGCCTGCGGACCTATTTTCCATCCGACATGGCGCCGCTCGCCGAGCCCTATCTCAATCGTGTGGGCGACTATATCGACGGCTTCGGTGCCCGCATCGGAGCCTATCCGTACTCCCATTTCTGGGTCGTTGCCGCGCCTTTCCCCGTCGGCCTGGGCTTTCCCGGCGCGACATATGTGAGTGCGCGCATTCTGCCACTGCCGTTCATGCAGGGACGCTCGCTCGCCCACGAGGTGCTCCACAACTGGTGGGGCAATGGGGCTCGTGTCGATTACGCGGAAGGCAACTGGTCCGAAGGCTTGACGACTTATCTTGCCGATTATGGCCTTGCCGAAGAGGCGGGAGAGGCGGCAGCGCACGAGATGCGCCTCGCATGGCTGAGGGATATCACCGCGCTGGGCGACGGCGACGACACGGCGCTGACCGCCTTCGTTCAGCGTCACCACGCTGCCGCGCAAGTGGTGGGCTACGACAAGGTGGCGATGGTGTTCCACATGCTTCGCCGGGAGATCGGCGACGTAGCGTTTGATGCGGGGCTGAGAGCGTTCTGGGAGGCGTGGCAAGGGCGCGTTGCTGCATGGACTGACGTGCAGCGGGCCTTTGAAACCGAAGGCGACCTAGGCAGCTTCTTCCGGCAATGGCTGACGAGAACCGGTGCGCCCAATCTCGTGCTCGAAAATGCAGCGGTCACGGAACACGCCGAGGGTTGGCGTTTGAGCCTGCAATTGCGGCAGGCGGTCCGTCCATGGAATCTGACGGTGCCTGTGGTGATCAGCCTGGCGGATGGCGATATCGTGAAGCTTGCCCAGGTGTTGGGAATCACCGGCGAGTATGCCTGGATCTTGCCGTCTCGCCCGCTGGCGGTTGCGATCGATCCTGACCACCACGTTCTTCGGCGCCTGGCCCCTGGCGAGGCGCCGCCTATTCTTCGCGATGTCACGCTGGACCGGAACGCAGCCGTATTTATCGTTGGCGACGACCCTGCGGTCATCGATGTGGCTGAGGCTCTGGCGTCGAGGCTCCTGGGGCGCGCCGTCACAGCCCGAGCCGCGACCGCGGATACTGCGTTTCCGGACGAAAGTGGGGCTGTCGTAATCGGCCTTGATGGCACGATCGAAGACCCGCTGGCCGCCAATAGTGTGCCGATTCCGGACTTCGCGGTAGGAAATGGCACGGCCCGGTCATGGGTGTCGCGGGGGCCAAACGGCCAAGCGGTGTTAACGATCGCCGCCGCGAGCGATGCTGCCTTGGCGGCGTTACAACGACCGTTGCCCCATTATGGAGCCCGCAGTTATGTGGTTTTTGACGGGCATCGGGCCATAGACAAGGGCACTCTGCCGGTTGCCAGCGAGCATCCGCTGCGTGTTGTCTTCGAGTAATGCGGGAGGGAAGAGGTGATGCGATCAAGACCGAAATTGAGCACAGTGAGTCGTCGGGGCATGATAGTCGGCACCGGCGCCATGGCCGCGACAGGCTTCTTGCGTTTGCCAAGAGCTTCCGCGGCTTCGCCGGTCACGATCGGTGTTCTCTTGCCGACCAGTGGTGGTCTTGACGATCACGCCAGGCAGATGCGTCTGGGTGTGACGACCGCGGTCGCCGACTTGAACGAGCGTGGCGGTGTATTGGGCCGCCCTCTCAGGCTCGCCTTTCGGGATTCGGAAGGCTCGCCGCGAAACCTCGTGGATAACTGTGCCGAACTGGTGCGCGACGAGGGAGCGCAGGCAGTCGTCGGGCCATTTATCGCATTCGGGCGCAAGGTGGCGGCGCGTGCCCTGGCGCCGAGCAGGGTTCCCTTGCTGACGGCGAGCAACAATGAGGGCGGATTTTGCGAATCCGGTTCCTTTACCTTGGCCCCCACGCCCTATCAGGACGTCTATCCGCTCCTGCAACATCTCGATGGGGGGCGCGGACGCTCGTATTTCCTCGTCGGCAGTGCATCGAGCTGGCAGATCAGCATGTTCCGGCGGGCCGTCTTACGCATCCTCTATCATCATGGTGGCAAAATGCTCGGAGAGGCCCTCACCAGGGTCGAAGACACCAACTTCGAGCCGGTTGCGCGTTGGGCAGCGGCGACGGACGCGGATGTGGTCGTGCTCTGCGTGCCTCGGCGCCAGGGCAGCGAGTTCGTGCGCCAGGCAGAAGCTATAGGGCTGTTGGACAAGGTGGATCTCGGTTGGATCGGCTTCAACGAGATGCATGCACAGGACCTCGGCGGCGACTTGGCGCAAAATGTGACAACCGCCTCAAGTTTTGTCGCGAGTGATCCCGCCAATGGCGTCCCGGCTCTGGTTTCACGGATGCGGACCCATGCGGATGGGGCAATGCCCATCACCTATTACGCCTACACCCACTATACCGCGGTGGCGGCCCTTGCCTCAGCCTGGGAAGCTGCCGGAGAGGCCAGTGGCGAAGCGGCGATGACTCACCTGCCGAATACCGCTCTGGAGGCCGCAACAGGAACCATCAGTTTTGATGCTGCCAGCCGCCAGGCGAAGTTGCCGATGGTGATTGCCAAAGGTGCTGCTGAAGGCAGGCTTCAAGTCGTTGAGCGTATTGGCGCTGTCGAGCCTGGGCCAGGCTGTGAGGCGTGAGGCACATCTCTCACCAGCCTTGACCTCGCGTTTGGAAAAGGCATGAATACCAGGTTGGCGGCGCATTAGGCCGCTAACGGCGCCAGGGTGGCCAGGAGGGGCCGGACTGGAGCCTGACAGGGGAGGAGCCACGATATGAGAGCCAGTACAGTCATTGTCGCCATCGTGATGCTTGTCATCGGTGCGGCACTCGGGGTGTTCGTTCTGGGCGGCGGTGGTGCCACAGTCACCTCTGCGCCGGGCACGGAACAGGTTGCGGAAGCACCGGCTGCCGAGAAGGTTCGTTGGAAGATGGCTAGCGCCTTTGCGGGCGAGCTGGTCCAGCTCGGCGATCAGGGACAATTGATCGAGAAGCGCATCGGCGAGCTTTCCGGCGGTACCATGGAGGTCAAGTTCTTCGAGCCGGGCGCTTTGATTCCGGCGCTGGAGATATTTGACGCGGTATCGACGGGTGCCGTGGATGCCGGCTGGTCGGCCGCAGGTTACTGGGCCGGCAAGGTGCCGGCTCTGCAATTCTTTACGGCCGTGCCGTTTGGTCCCAGTGCGGGCGAGGCGATTGCCTGGCTGTACTACGGCGGTGGCGAGGAGCTGCTGCAGGAGCTGTATGCGCCGCACAATATCCGGCCCCTGCAATGCAATCTGATATCGCCTGAGGGCTCCGGTTGGTTCCGCGAGCCGATCGAGACGGTCGAGGATCTGAAGGGCTTGAAGATGCGCTTCTTCGGCCTTGGCGCCAAGGTGATGGAGAAGCTCGGCGTCTCCACCCAGCTTATCTCCGGCGGCGATATCTTCCCGGCGCTCGAGCTTGGCACCATCGATGCGACCGAGTTCTCCATGCCCGCGATCGATCTCGACCTCGGATTCTACCAGGTCGCCAAGCACTACTATTTCCCGGGTTGGCACCAGCCGATCAGCATGGGTGAGCTCATCATCAACCTGGACCGCTGGAATGCCCTCGACACGACACAGCAGCAAATCATCGTTGCGGCCTGCAAGGAGAGCATGCTTCGTGGCCTGGCCCAGGGCGAGGCGATCCAATTCGGCGCCTTGCAGGAGCTGCAGAGCAAGGGTGTGACGCTGCATCGTTGGTCACCCGAAATTCTAGATGCGCTCGATAAGGCCTGGCAGGAAGTTGTCGCTGAAGAAGCGGCGGCGGATGCCGACTTTGCCCGGGTCTGGGAATCACTCAGTGAGTTCCGTAAGGGTTACAAGATCTGGGGCGATTACGGCTACCTGGACTAAGAAAAAGAGGCGCATAAGTATGACTATTGCGGCGCAGCCGTGCCGCCGGTCGTTTGCCCTGTCCCTTCACTGGACAGGGCAGGCGGCGGTGATCGCGGTTTTGGTTTCTCTCTGTTCTCTCGGGGCGCAGGCTCAGGAGGACGAGGCAGAGGACGAAGGCCCTGTTGGCCTGAGCGTCGAGGGGGTCATCCGCTCGACCGAGGGCGGCATCGGCTTTCCGGATGGCAGGGTCATGCGTGCGCCGCCGCGCCTCGCGACCGGCGGTCCATTCGAGTGCGCGCCGCCCGCCGGCGAAAGCCGCTCATGTGCAATCGGTGGGGTATGGGATTACTGTTCTCTCAGCTCGATAACCTTCGGTCAGACCGATTCTTTCGCCGAGTCGCGCTGTTCTGTTGTCGACCGTGGGGAGGGGCGTTGGTCTATCGACGTGGTGGCAACCCGAAAAATGATTCTGACCTGCATGGCGACCTGCCTGCGGCTTGAAATACGCTGAGTTTCGGAAGCAAGCGGTTAGGCGCGGTTGTTTGCACGTCCGCAATAGTGGTTCTCTGTCGCCGTTTCCCGAATCAAGACGTACGCGTCATCGATCGAGCCCCCGGCATGGGCCGACACCGCTTGCGCGACTTGCGCTGCCAGTGCCGCCTTGCGCTCAGGGTCGGTAATCGGCATAACATCCAGCATTACAGTCGGCAAACCGTCTCCAATCCGGCCATGTGCCTCATAGACCGAGACGTAGACAAGGTTTTGGTCTGCAATATCAAGGGCTGTGGCCGCGGCAGTCTTGACTGCTTGGCGAACGGTTTCCTTATAGTCAAGAAGGTAACCTGGCGGAATATGGATATGGGCAATTAACATGTCCGGCGACCTCGCGGTGGGCACGCTATTCAGCGAAACGTTTGCAGCGTGCGGTAAATGCAGTTTGGGCCGGCCTTCACTCCTATGCAACGTTTGTGAGCCGTCGCTAGGCGCCCGTCGCTTTGGTAGGTGATGATGTTCCGGAACATGAACGGGCGATTGGTGGTCCCGGCGCGCTTTTTTTGGGCCTGGTTCGGCGGTTTCCTGCTTGGATCGTCTCTTGTGGCCGCCGCATGCGCGGCCGATGCTCCCAAGATCGTGACCAGTATCATGCCCGTGCAGGCTTTGGTGGCAGGCGTAACAGGCGACGTTACTACGCCAAAGCTGCTGTTGCGTGGAACCGGGTCGCCCCATGGCAGCCAACTCAGGCCTTCCGATGCCTCCGCGCTGGCTGCGGCGGATATCGTGTTCTGGGTGGGGTCGGCGTTGGAACAATTCCTGGTCCGGCCCTTGGAGTCGTTAGCAGGCTCGGCGTCGGTCGTAGCGCTGTCGGACGCCAGCGGTATAGTCACATTGCCAGCCCGTCCTCACGCAATCTGGCACGACGAGCACGACGAGCACGACGAGATGGGGGGCAACACGGTTGGCATCGACCCTCACATATGGCTATTGCCCGCGAACGCGCGCGCTATGGTCACGGCAATAGCCGACACGCTTGTTACGCTGGATCCGGAAAATGCCGAGGCCTATCGCCGCAATGGGGAGGTGCTGCATGCGCAATTGTGGGATCTTGAGCGAGAGTTAGACGCAACGCTAAGCCCGGTGCGGCATGTTCCCTTCGTGATATTGCATGATGCCTATCAATACTTCGAACTCGGCTTTGGACTAACAACCGTAACCGCTCTAACGATCGGGCCGGACCGGGGGCCCGGCGTTCGGCATCTCCGGCAACTGGCGACCGAGATGGAGCGGGTCGGTGCGCGATGCCTATTCGGCGAGGTTGGAGTCACCTCGCCACTGGTGGCCCGGCTGGTGCGTGACTGGGATCTGCGAAGTGGAGAGCTCGACCCTCTTGGCTTGGGCAGGCGGCATGGTGCCGCTGGATATATGGACATGATGCGCGAGAACGCTGCGTCTCTCGTAGCGTGCCTATCCATGGTGCCATGAGCAAAGTGTCAGCTGCTTGCTCGGCCCGGGAGAATGTAGAGGATCGCAAAGACCACCGCTGCGACGACCACGATCGACGGCCCGGCCGGGGTGTCCAGGGAGGCAGAGGCGAACAAGCCGCCGATGACCGAAAGAGCGCCGATCGCCGTGGCTCCCAGAGCCATTTGCTCCGGCGATGCCGCCAAGCGCCTGGCCGCTGCCGCGGGCAATATGAGCATGGATACGATCAGGAGAATTCCAACGACCTTCATGCCGACCGCAACCGTCATGGCGATCATCACCATCAGAGAAAATTGGCATAGGGTGACGCGCGTTCCCTCCGCTGCGGCCAGATCTCTGTGCACGGTCGTCGACAATAGGGGGCGCCATCCCCAGTACAAGAATAATCCGGTCACAGCCAGGGCCGCAAATACGGCAGCGATATCGGCGGTGCCAACCGCCAGAATGTCGCCGAACAAATAGGCCATAAGGTCGACACGCACACTGCGAAGCGATGCCAGTACCACCAAGCCGATCGCGAGCGCGCCATGTGCGACCACGCCCATGAGCGTGTCGGTGGGGAGCAGCCGGCGATGATCGAGTGTGGCCAGCAGTACGGCCATGGCAAGGCTGACGGCGCCGGCACCGATCGTCGGGTCGATGCCGATGAGCAGGCCCAATGCCACGCCAAGCAATCCGGCGTGCGATACCGCGGCGCCAAAGTACGCCATACGGCGCCAAATCAAGAAGCAGCCGAGCGGGCCGGTGATCATGGCGAGGCCCAGCCCGGCCAGGATGGCCCTGCCAAAGAAATCCTCGATCATGAGGCAGGGGGCTCTGCCGCTGAAGCGATAGGAACGATATGTCCCGCTTCGTCGTGTCTGTGGTCGTGGTGGTGGCGATACAGGCCGATGGTGCTCGAGGCTTGCGGCCCGAACAAGTCAAGGAAGGCGGGGTCATTCACCACAGCTTCCGGGTGGCCGGTACAGCACACATGGCGGTTAAGGCAGAGCACGGTTTGCGTGGCAGCCATGACCAGATGCAGGTCGTGGGATATCAAGAGCACGCCACAACCGCGCCGATCCCGAATTCGTGCGATCAAGTCGTAAAGGTCGGCCTGGCTGGCTACGTCGACACCGGACGTAGGTTCGTCAAGCGCCAGCAATTCGGGATCGCCGACCAGGGCTCTGGCCAGCAGGACACGGCTCATTTCGCCGCCTGACAGCAATGATATTTGTCGTTGCTTGACAGCGGTGGCACCCACTTCGTCCAAGACCTGGTCTATGTCAGCCGTCGATACATGCTGGCTGAGGCCGAGAAAACGGGTCACCGTAAGGGGTAGGGTTGGGTCGATGGCCACATTTTGCGGCGCGTAACCTATTCGCAATTCGGGGCTGCGCTTGATCTCTCCGGCTTGGCATTGGGTCAATCCGAGAAGCACGCGGAGCAGGCTGGTCTTACCCGATCCGTTGAGCCCGATCACGGTCGTGATTTCGTTTCGGCGAAGGGTGATATCGACCTTGTCGAGAACCAATCTGTCGCCGAAGCGCAACGTGATTCCGCGTGCATCGATCAAAGAGCCGTCGTCATGGTGACGTTCGACCATGTTCGCCATCGTTTCGTTCCGATTAGCCGCCAGTGATCTTAATAGCGGATAGGGGCAGACACGTCATCGGCCGTGAAGCCTCGATTCGGATAGCAAGAACCGGTTCCCTTGCCGTAAGTTCGGGCAAATGCCAATAGCCTCGGGGGCCGCGATGGATGCCGACGATTCCAAATTGTATCTCGACGATTTTCAGGAGGGGCAAATTATCGAACTGGGGCACAAGACCATTAGTCGCGAAGAGATTTTGGCGTATGCCACCCAGTACGACCCGCAGCCGTTTCATATTGACGAGAACGCCGCGAAGCAGTCCATCTATGGCGGGCTGATTGCAAGCGGCTGGCACACGGTGTCCCTGTTCATGCGGCTCCTGGTCGATGGCCTGCTATGCCGGGCCGCGAGCATGGGCTCCCCCGGTGTCGATGAAGTCCGCTGGCTGAAGCCGGTCAGACCAGGCGATACGCTAAGGGCGCGAGGAGTGGTTCACGCGGTAATCCCGTCGCGCAGCAAGCCCGACCGTGGAATATTGCGCACCACCTATGAGATGTTCAATCAGGATGGCGAACGCGTCTTGTCTATGAAAGGCGTCGGCATGTTTGCCCGCCGACCTGAGGGCCGGGGGAGGGAGAACACGCACGCAGGCTGAGCTCGTATTGGCGTGTGTCGAAAGGGTCGCAAAAGGTAGCGGTCAGGCGATCACCGCGAAACTCGACGAGCTTCAGGGTCAGGATATCGTGATCGGGAAATCCTGACGGCTCTCCCCGCAATCGATGTTGGATAATCGTAAAGAGGTCGCCGAGATGGGTCGGTTGTGGCCCTTTCACGATGAGAGCCAACTCCGCCACGCGGCTATGCCTTCGAGGCAGCCTTGCCGGTCGGCCAGAGTCATATGACTGTGTGTTGCCATTTGTCGTTCCAGGACGGCTATGGCGCGAAGGGCGGGATTGCGAGCTGCCGAGGCTCTTGCCCGCTGGGACCGCATTTCTGCAATCAAGCTTGTAGGGATCGGCCCATCGTACATCCGCTCGAGTTCCGTCAAGGTCTTTGCGGTCATAATGGGCGCGTCCCGAGGCTGTAATCTGTTAAATGTAACCGAATTAGACACTTTAGTCAACCACTAATGCGTGTAATTCGTTACATGCGGGCTGCGTCAGCGAAATTCCCGGATTTCAGCGACTCTCGAAGCTGCCCACGACCAAATGTATGCCAACGACATTCTCACGCGGAATCTCGAATTCGTTTGGCGGGTTGAACTGGCGCAGAACCAGTTCATCCTCGCCGATGCGAACAAGCTGCTTGATCAGGGCGCTGTGTTCGTCGCCCACCGACTGCTTCACGATGAGCACAAAGTCACCACGCCGTACCGGGCGCGTTGGGTGAACCAGCAAAAGGGCGCCCTGGCTGTATTTCGGTTCCATGGAGTCGTTGACGACATACATGGCAAATGCGCCGCGAACGCCGAACAGAGGTTCTGGACGGTCGAGATACTCAATGGGATCATAGGTCAGAAGCGTGCCGTCCGGCCCCCCTTGCGCACTGGCATAGACCGGAATCTGCTCCTTGCCATCAATGCGCATCGGTTTTGCCCCAATGGCTTCAAGTCTGAACGGCGACGGAGTTGGCGCCGATTCGGCGGCAGCCGAGATCGCTAGCTCAGCGGTTGCTTCCGCCCAATCTCCCAAGATGTCCACGGGACGGCAATTGAGGGCGCCTGCCAGGCGTCTTAGCCAAATGTCGGTCAAGCGACGGTCCCCATGCTCAAGCTTGTGGATCTGCTGCCGGCTGGTGCCGGCCCGGTCGGCCAGGGCCTGCATGGATAGGCCTGCCGCTTTGCGCAACTCGTGAATACGATTTTTCATGAAGATAGTGTCTCCGAACTGATGACGATTGTCCAGCAACTTTTAGGATAAAATTGTTGACAACAATATACGGTTTGGATACAAAGCACAGGCTCTCGATGGACCGAGCCACGGATCGTGCTGTGCAGGGGATTTTGAATGAAGCGAAAAAGGGGGGCAGGGCGGAAGCGGCGCTCGGTCAAAGTCAAATCTCCGGGTGCCGGCAGGCCCAAGCAGTACGACGCAAAGCCTTCATCCTATGCCATGGCAAAGCGACAGGCCCTGGCCGCGGATGGTGACCCGAACAAAACGGCAACGCCGTTAGATCTGCTCGAAAGCCGGGGACTGATCACCGCCGATCATAACGATGCTGGCCGAGATTACGGATGGCTGCGGCGCATGGTATTTGGTCGAACCGACGCGCGGTCCCTTGATCTTACCAGAGCCGCGGGGCGTGACCTGGCGATCGAATCTCTCGACTGGGAGAAGATCGAAGCCCGATATCGCCACCTTTCTGAAGCCCTTAAGTCCTGCAGCATGAGTGTCCGCAAGGCAACCGACGCCGTCTGCATCTACAACCGCTACCCCACCTTTCTTTTGCCCTCGGGCGCGCGACGCCGCATTCCGTCCCTGAGTGATGCGAACCAATTGGACGGCATTGTCGAGGGCCTGGATGTTCTGGACGGCGTCAGACGCAGCCTCCGCTCGACGTATGACCCGCGAGGGCCCGGCGCTCCATCCGGATAATTCTCGTCGCCTTCTCGGCGATTCAATGAGCCCCATAGTCTGAAACTTCGCTACGGAGACCCCTATGTCTGCGGAGACCGAGATTCCGGTCGAGATCACTCTGGGATATTTCGACCCGGCGCGCGAGCTCGACGTCAATCTGGCGCGCTCGCTGCGGCTGGCGACGCGCAGCAACAAGGTGGCGAGCTTCAAGCTGCCGATGACGCTTTCCGCGGCGCGGGCAAAGCGGGCGATCGACGATCTGGCGACCGAGATGTGGCTGCAAAGGGAGCGCAAGACGCTGCGCCTGCCGGTCAAGTATATCGGCCTGGACGCCGGCGACGTCATCCGCATCAGCCGCACCGGCAACGTGCTGTCGCAGCACTTGCGCATCCAGCGCATCGCGCTCGGTGCTGACGGCGTGCTCCAAGCCGAGGTGACGCCGCACCTGTTCCGCTGGGCGAGGAGCCAGGCTCCGGCCGACAGCGCCACCTCGGCGGTGCGGGCCCAAGTGGTGCCGTTGTTCTCCGACACTGATCTGTTCCTGCTCGACCTGCCGCTGCTCAGCGACGAGACGCCGGACACGGCGGGCTTCTACGCCGCCGCCCAGGACGCCGGCAACCGGAACCGCTGGGACGGCGCTTGGCTCTACCGGGCGCCCGATCGCACGACGTTCTCGCGCCGGCTCAGGCTCGATGCCGAAGTGACCGGGGGCAGTGCCGTCACCGCTCTGGCGATCGGCGCGACGGACTATCCCGACGTCAAGAACAGCTTGCGGGTGCGTTTCGATGGGGGGCTGCCGGCAAATACCACAGACGACGGCTTGCAGCGCGGCGAGAACACTGCCGTGCTTGGCGCTCACGGGCGCTGGGAGGTGCTGCAGTTCCGCGACGCGGCGCTGGTTAGCGGCACAACCTATGACCTGACGCACCTGATCCGCGGCGGTCTCGGCACGGAGTACGCCGTCTCGACACATGCCGCGGGCGATGGCTTCTTCGTGCTCGATGCCGCCACGGTGCGCCGCGAGACGCATGAGCAGACGCAGCTCGATGCGGCGGTGGATTACAAGGGCGTGACCTTCTTCCAGGCGGTGGCGAGCGCGACGGCGCAGACCTTCAGCGATGTCGGCCAGAGCTTCATGCCCTGGTCGCCGGTGAACGTGACCGGCAGCCGTGACGGTTCGGGCAACCTGACCATCGAGTTTGAGCGGCGCAACCGGCGCTTCTGGTCGGGTAATCCCGCAACGCCACAGATGAGCGAGGAAAGCGAGCGCTTCGAGCTCGACTTCCGCAATGCCTCGGCCGTGTTGCGAACGATCACGGTGTCGAGCGAGAGCGCCAGCTACCCGGTTTCGAGCCAAATCGCCGACTTCGGCTCGGTCCGGGCCAGCGTGATTGTCGACATCTTTCAGATCAGCGCAACGGTCGGACGCGGCCACAAGCGAAGGGAGACCGTATGACCGATTCCGCTATTGCCAGCACAACCTATGTCGTGCCCGGTGCATTGGCTTGGCAGCCGCATCACAACGACGCGCTGAACCGGCTGGAGCAACTGGCGCAGATTACCGTGGTCGATCGCACCACCACCTCGGCACCCGCATTCCCGGCCCAGGGCTCGGCCTATATCGTCGCCTCGGCCGCGACGGGAGACTGGTCGGCGCAGGTCGACAGAATCGCTGCGTACTATTCCGGCTGGACCTATCTCGACCCGCGAGAGGGCTGGCAGGCTTACGATCAGGACACCGACCAGGCGCTGGTCTTCGATGGCTCGGTCTGGCAGCTTGACTGGCCGCAGCGCTACCCGGCCGGGGAATTCAAGAACCGCCTGCTCAACGGCGCCGCCAACGTCTGGCAGCGCGGCACTAGCGTGGCGCCCGGCGCCACGCGCTCCTACGTCATGGACCGTTTCAAGGGCGGCCGGCCGTCGTCCAAGCTGGCCTCGACCTATTCGCGCCAGGCCGGCTTTTCGGGCTTTCGCTATTGCGCGCGTGTGCAGCGCGACAATGGCAACAGCGATACCGAACAGCTTGAGTTCTACACTGCCTTGGAGACCGGCGACAGTGTCCCCCTGGCGGGACTTGAGGTTACGCTTTCTTTCTACGCCAGGAAGGGTGCCAGCTATTCGGCCACGTCTGACGTGCTGGTTTCACGCATCACAACGGGAACCGGCACCGATGAGAATGCTAACGGGCCGCCGGATGCCTCCTGGACGGGTAATGCCGCCTCCGATCAGAACAATACATTGACGGGTACCGAGCAGCAGTTTTCCCAGACAATCGCTGTGCCTTCTGACGCAACACAGATTGGCATACTATTCCGCTTTACGCCTACTGGCACGGCGGGGGCCACCGACTACTACGAGATCACCGGCATCCAGCTCGAGCTGGGGCCGGCGGCGACCGCCTTCGCGCACCGCCAGGCCGGCGACGAGCTGGCGCGCTGCCAGCGCTATTACTGGATCGGCGGCATGGGCCAGGCGGCGCACGCCTGGGCAACAACAGCGGTTGACGTCGGCATCGCCTTCCCCGTGCCGATGCGCATCGCGCCGTCGGTGGCCTATGCGCCGGGAGTCTCGCAGATCGACATCGTGATCGCCGGCGGGGCCAAGAACTCGACGACCACGCCGTCGAGCCTCATCGCCACGGTGAGCGGCTGCCGGCCGCGCATCGCCAGCGGCTTCACCGGACTAAACGCCAACGATTCCGGTGTGCTGACCACCGACTGTTTCGAATTTGACGCGGAGCTGTAAATGAACATTAGCCAGGCGAAGTGGCAGGACGCGGACGAGACCGCGCTCGATGCCACGATCGACGGCAAGGCGATTTCCGGCATCAGGGCCGGCTCGCAATTCTGGCGACGGGTGCAGGACTGGATCGGCGACGGCAACACGCCCGCGCCGGCCGATCCGCCACCGCCGCCGCCAAGCGCCGACGAGCGCATCGACCGCGCCGGCGATATCTTCACCGCCTTTCTCAAGGCCTATGCCGCGCGCGAGGGCCTGACGCTGGCGCAGGTGCGCGACGCCATCAAAGCCCAGCTCTGAGGAGACCAACCGTGACAAAGCTTCTGACAGGCGCCCTGGCGGCGCTTTTTTTGTGCCTGGGCTCAGGCCTGGCGGCGGCCAACGGCATCTGCATGTCCTACGACATGGTGACCGAGAAGCTGCGCGACGAGAGCGGCGAGGCCATCATCGGGCGCGGCGTGATGCCGGGCGGCCGGGCCGTGGTCGAGATGTGGGGCGATGCCGGCGACGGCTCCTGGACGGTCCTGCAGCTGCAGCCGAACGGCATGGCCTGTCTCGCCTTCTTCGGCGACGGCTTCCACGTTCCCGACACGCCACCGCCGGGCGAAGGCACATGAGCGATATCGACATTGCCGCCAAGCTGGCGACCATGGAGACCGAGCTGCGCCACGCCACCAAGTCGATCGAGGCCCTGACCGCCGAGACCAAGCGCCTGACCGCCCAGGCCAACCGCTGGAAAGGCGCCTTCGGCGTGGTGCTTTTCGCCGGCGGCCTGTTCGGCTGGCTGGTCAACACCCTCAGCGGCCACCTGGGGGCGGGCTGATGGCCTTCCGCTTCGGCCGCCGCTCCCTGGAATGCCTCGGCAGCTGCCATCCGGACCTGGTGCGCGTCGCCACCACGGCGATTCTCAACTCGCCGGTCGACTTCTCGGTGATCGCCGGCCAGCGCTCGGACGCCGAGCAGCGGCGCCTGTTCGAGGCCGGCGCCTCGAAGCTCGACGGGGTGACGCGCAAATCGCGCCACCAGGCCGCGCCGTCAGAGGCCATGGACCTGGCGCCGTATCCCATCGACTGGAACGACAGCGCGCGCTTCCACCTCATGGCCGGCGTCATCCTCGCCACCGCGGCGGGCTTCGGCATCGCGCTCCGTTGGGGCGGCGACTGGGACGGCGACGGCAGCTTGCGCGACCAGACCTTCAACGACCTGCCGCACTTCGAGCTCAAACCATGATCAAGCTGAAGGAGAGACCCATGATGACATCGAAATCGATTTGGGCCGGCGCCGCCATGGTGCTGGCCGGTGCCGCCAGCGTGATCCAGCCGGACATCGGCGCGGCGCTCGGCATCGGGGACGGCGCGACGCTGATCTCGATGGGCCTGGCGACCATCTTCCTGCGCCTCGGCATCGCGAAAGGAGCGTGATATGAGCGCTTACATTCCGACCCGCGTGGTGGCCGTGCTCGGCTTCGCGCTGCTCTTCCTGTTCACCGCCTGCAGCGCAGTGGACCGGGTCCGCGACTTCTCCGGCGAGCAGGTGGCGCGTGCCGTCGAGGTTGAATGCGCCCTGTCGATCGCCGAGCGTCAGAGGAACCTCGAGGCCGTCAACCGCGGGCTTGCCGCACGGGGGCTGGCCAGCAAGGCCACGGCGCTGGACTGCGACGGCGACGGTGCGCCAGATTTATAGATGTTACCGTCTCAGTATAAGCGGTGTAACTCACAATGAGGCCCAAGAGGGCCAACCAACACTGCCCTTTTGACGTGGTCAATCAGCGGCGAAGCGCAACTAGTTCAGCAAGTGCAATGGCGAAGAAGATCCCGAGAAATGCGGTCAGGCGGATGATGGCACGGTCCGCAATCGTTGCGTCCATGTCAATATCAGAACGAGTTCAGCCGAGGGTCGGTTAACTGCGGTCTATATTGAGAGCCAGCGAAACAAGGGGGCGAACTTAGGTTTCCAGGGCATAGCTGCACCGGAAAAGCGTTCTCGATGCCTGCTGCAGCTAGACGGGTGCGGAGTGTTGGCGCTACGTGTTCGTCAACGGGGCCGACGACGACGCGATGGAAGACTTGCCCTGCTATATCGATCCGGGAGACCACCGCTGGTAATCCACGAAGCCTCGTCGCAGCGTGGTGAGCATCGTTCTCATCTCGAAAACTCGCCGCCACAACATAAGGCTGTGGCCTTTCGTGTTCGGCAAAAGCTGGTGTTCTGGGTATGTCTAGCTCAACTGACCCACGCGCCGCTTCACCGCCATAAACCGTCCAAAGCGCGCTCTGACCCGGCTCGACCACGCCACTGGTGACAGTGGTATCGTTGTAGGACTTGCCGTTCGGACGGCAAACGGGCTCACTGCTCAAGGAGCGAACAAGGTCGCAATCCTGGCCGGTAATGGCAGATAACCCGTGCCCATTGATGGACTTGCCTGTGATCGCGAGCGTCGCCCCATCGATAGCAACACGTGCTAGCGTTGCCGCAGGTTCTGCGCCGCAGCCAGCGAGTCCGATTGCAGCAAGCAGAGCTAAATACCGTCGGCGCAACAACATGCCCAAACCATCCTTACAATGCCTGGTACCGTGCCCTGGCGCCGCGCTCGATTGCCGCTGCCGTGAGCCTATCCAGGTCAAGCCTGTGGCGCAGTAGCTCAAGAAGCCTAGCTTCCTCTTGCGCAACGTTTTCGTCTGCTGCGGCGATGTCGCATGCAAGCGCATATGCCGTTTCGCCCAGCCGAGCCGGCAAAGCACTGGTTATCAGATCGAGCACTCGTTCCAAGCCATCTGCACCGCCGAGCTCCTCGGCACATGCCTCCGCCTCGCTGGCGAGCTGCTGGTCATCATAGCCAGCGAAGGCCGGCAACGTCCGAACGCTATCGCCAATGCGGCCAAGCTCCGCATCGGTCATATCGCCATCCGCCGCCGACATCAGCACCATAGTGTAAATCAACGCCGTATTCGGCTGTAGCATCGCCATCTCACGCCAAATCTATACCGTTTGCGGGTTTATTCATAACGTGACCGCTGCGTCAACTCCTTGCCATGGGGTGGCGCAAGAAACAATCTGGTCGTCTGGACGGCTTCGGCAAGCCCCAACCGGATAAATTCTACCCCTTCAGGAAAGGCTGACATGAGCCGGCTCGGGGTTGCGGAATCGAGTAGCACAAAAACCCCGGAATCGTCCGCACGGCGCAGTAAGCGGCCATATGCTTGGCGCAGACGCATTCGCACGATACGGTCATCGTAGCTCCGGCCTCCAAAGCGGGACCGGCGGGCTTTGTGCAGGATGTCCGGACGCGGCCACGGAACGCGATCAAAGACAATCAGCCGTAAGGAATCCCCTGGTACGTCCACGCCGTCACGTAGGGCATCCGTGCCGAGCAGACAAGCGTGACGCTCGGCGCGAAATATATCAATCAACGTTGAGGTATCCATGGCGTCGACATGTTGGGCGAGGAGCGTAAGACCGGCCTCTTCCAATGGTGCGTTCAAGCGTTGATGGGCCTGTCGGAGGCGCCAAATTGCCGTGAAAATACCGAGGGCGCCGCCGCCAGCAGCAACGAATAAGGCGCGATATGCAGCGGAAACCTGATCGGGATCTTCACGATTGACATCGTTTACCAACAGGACACGGGTGCGGCCCGCATAGTCGAAAGGGGATGCAACGGCGGCCCGAAACGGCGGCTCGCCCAAGTGACCTGCGCCGGTCAAGACGGCCGCTGCTTGCCAGTCCGCATCCTCATCGCCGCTCCGGTCGCGCAGCGTTGCCGAGGTGATGAGACTGCCATGGGCCCGCATCAAGACGGCCTGGGAAAAGGGCTCGCCGGGGTCGAACCAATGCCGGCGCATACCGACATCCCGGGTATGACTGTCGCGGCGCTCGACGGCAAACCAGTCCACGAAGGCCTCCGGCGCGTCCCCGGACAGCGATTTGAGCATGGCTCGCCAGGGCGCGATCAAGTCCTGGCGCCGACGGCGCAGGGACAGTGCCGTGGCTTCAAGGCGAATGCGAAGGCTGGTGTCGAGACTGCCTGCTTCGCTGTCCAGGCGCGCGGAGAAGGCCTTCTGCAGCAATTCCATGGGTGCGGCCAGCGAGGCCAATGCCTGATCGAGAGCCTCGGCGGCCTCTATGAGACCCCCGACAGGCGGTCTCGCATCCGCTTCCAGGCTGTAGCCGCCGGAGTTTGCGGTGGTGCGGGCACGGACCTGGGCGTGAAGGCACGCGAGAAACACCTCCGTTGGTCCTTCGGGCTCGCCGTCGGCAATGCGCCGCAGCCAGCCGTCATCGGGAAGCACGCGGGCCGCGGCCAGGACCTGGGTCAAGGCGCTGGCTGCTTCATCGTTTCCTTCAACGAGATCCCCCGCTCGGCGAGCCAAGCCGCGCGCCCGGCCTCGTCTTGTGTTTTCCGCACCGCGCAACCAACGCCGCAATTCGCGAGTCTCCAGGCCCGACAGATGGGCTGCAAAGGCGCTGTCAGCGGCGTCGAACAAATGATGCCCCTCGTCAAGCACATAACGTGGCTCTGCCTCTCCGCCGGCGGCCAGGGCCATCACGAGGGCATGGTTGGCGATGACAAGATCGGCATGCTTTGCCTTGCGCGCTGAGCGTTCGATGAAGCATTTTCGCCAATGGGTACAGGCGGAATAGACGCATTCGCCGCGGCGATCGGTAAGGCGGCCGGCGCCGCGTACCAGTTCGCCCAGCCAGCCGGGGAAATCTCCACCCGCCATATCGCCATCGCGGCTACGCTCTGCCCAGCGAGCGATAAGACCTAAGCCGACACCGCCGTCGCCGATGCCCGGCAAAGTGGGTGCGGCACCTCGCTCCACTGCATCGCTGAAATTGAGCAAGCAGAAGTAGTTTTCCCGGCCCTTGCGGACGACGACTTTGGCCGCTTTTGTCTCGCAATCGGGGTAGAGGCGATCCAGCTCGCGATCGATCTGGCGTTGCAGGTTCTTGGTGTAGGTGGACAGCCATACCGTGCCCTCATTCTTGTCGGCCCAGACGCTCGCCGGCGCGATATAGCCAAGCGTTTTGCCGACGCCGGTTCCGGCCTCCGCAAGCACCACACGCGGCGCGTTTTCGTGGTCGCGTGGGCGGAAGGCGAAGGTGACGGCAGAGGCATAATCGGCTTGTTGCGGGCGTGCCTCGGCGCCCGGGCCGAGCAATGCCGCCAAGCGCGCGCGAGCTTCGTCGGGTTCCACCGGATACGCGCCCGGCGGCGGATCCGGCGCCATGTCGCTCCATTCCGGCATGCGGTTCCAAATATCTAGACGCGAGGCTGGCACAGAGGCGCCAAGAGCCATCACCACAGCAGCGCCCCAGGGCCAGCGATGGTCGGCCATGCGCCGCGCCACAGCGGTGGCGCTCTCGGCATCAGGATAGTCGGGGCGGGCAAGCTCCGCCAACAATGTCAGCGCGGCTTCACGCAGCGCGAGCGCCTGCTCGGCCGAACTTTCCGGAAGCTCCAGTCCGGCAGCGGCAGCCAGGCCGCGCGGCGTCGGTACGCAGAACTGGGCCGGTCGCGTAAAGGCGAACAGCTCAAGCACATCGAGAGCAAGGAAATGACCGCCTGACAGCCGCGCAGCCGTCGCCGGCATGTGGCAGACCAACGCCGGCCCATCGCGCATCCTTGCCAGTGCCGCCTTAGCCGAAATCTCCTCGACAGAGCCGTCGGCACCCAGCCATACCGCGCCCCTGGCCGTCGCCACCAGGGTGGGCGCGGCAGGCAGCAGATCGGCAGGGCGTACGGAGGGGCGCTGGGGCATGGCGGGAGTATAGCGAAAGCGCTCCGGACGGGAGAGCCCCTGACGGATAACGCATTGACGTGCCCGGAAGTGTCGGCCTACACACTTCGCCATGTCCGACATCAACGAGATCGCCTACCACAGTAACGCTTGGCCCTTTGTCGAGGCGCGACAGCTGCTCGACCGGGTCGGCGGGAGTGCACCGGCCAAGGGCCATGTGCTGTTCGAGACCGGCTACGGGCCCTCCGGGCTGCCGCATATCGGCACTTTCGGCGAGGTGGCGCGCACGACCATGGTGCGCCGGGCCTTCGCGCGCCTCCGCGACATCCCGACACGGCTGATTGCCTTTTCTGACGACATGGATGGGCTGCGCAAGGTGCCGGACAACTTGCCCCAACAGGAGATGCTGGCCGAGCATCTGGGTAAGCCACTGACGGAGATTCCCGATCCCTTCGGCACGCACGAGAGCTTCGGCGCGCACAACAATGCGCGCCTTCGAGCTTTTCTCGACAAGTTCGGCTTCGACTACGAGTTCAAGAGCGCCACTGAGACCTACCGGGCCGGCGAGTTCGATGCGGCGCTGATCGCCGTGCTCGCCCATTACGACGCGGTGACCGGGGTCATTCTGCCGACGCTGGGGCGTGAGCGCCGCGCCACATACAGCCCGTTTCTGCCTCTCTGTCCGCGCACCGGTCGTGTCTTGCAGGTGCCGGTCGTGGCACTGGACGTGGATGCGGGAACCATCACCTACGAGGACGAGGACGGGCGCCACGTCGAGGTGCCGGTCACCGGCGGCGCCTGCAAGCTGCAATGGAAGGCGGATTGGGCGATGCGCTGGGTGGCGCTCGGCGTCGATTACGAGATGTCGGGCAAGGACCTCATCCCGTCGCTGCAGCTGTCGAGCCGCATTTGCCGCATTCTCGGTGGCACGCCGCCGGAAAACCTCACCTACGAGCTGTTTCTGGACGAATCCGGACAGAAGATCTCCAAGTCCAAGGGCAACGGCCTGACCATCGACGAATGGCTGACCTATGGCTCGCGGGAGAGCCTGTCGCTATACATGTACCAAAGCCCGCGCAAGGCGAAGAGGCTCTATTTCGACGTCATTCCGCGTCACGTCGACGACTATTTGACCCATCGCGCGAAGTTCAGCGACCAGGACGAAAATGACCGCCTGACCAATCCGGTCTGGCACATCCACGATGGGGCACCTCCCAAACAGGACGTGCCTCTCTCCTTCAATATCCTCATGAACCTCGCCAGTGTCTGCAATTCAGAGGACAAGGCCGTCCTGTGGGGCTTCGTCAGTCGCTATGCGCCAGACGCGAGCCCTGGCGCCAATCCCATGCTGGACGAGCTGATCGGTTACGCCATCGCCTACTACCGAGATTTTGTGAGACCCTCGAAGCGCTATCGCGCGCCGGAGGAGGGGGACATCGCGGCGTTGAGAGACCTGTCGGCTGCGCTGGTGGCGTTGCCGCGCGATGCCGACGCCGAGACCATCCAGAATGCGGTCTACGAGGTCGGCAAGCAGCACGAATTCGCCAAACTGCGAGATTGGTTCAAGGCGCTGTACGAAATCTTGCTGGGCCAGAGCCAGGGGCCGCGCATGGGCTCATTCATCGCCATTTACGGCCGCGACGAGACCGTGGCCTTGATAGACAAGGTGCTTTCCGGGCAAGCTATCGACGCGCTGTAGCGCACTGACACGGGGAGGACTGGACTGATGAGGCTCAAGGCGGCGTTGGCTGTGCTTTGCCTCGGTGTCTGGGCGGCGCCGGCGGCGGCTGTTCCGTTTCAGGAATGCAGCGACTGGCTCGAGACTTTTGAGATCGGCAATGTCAATCCGGCCGGTGACGATTTCGTCGACGGCTACGCCCCGTCGCCCGACCGCCCGGTCATCCTCAGCCGCGCAGGCGATCTGATGGAAGAGGCGCTGCACCATGCCGCCGCCTTTTATCGTGTGACGCTGAAACTTACGGCGCCGCCGAAACTGCTCTGCGTCGCCGATCCCGACACTGGCGAAATGAGCTATGCCTTTGTCGTCGACGAGTCTCTCATCGACCCGGACCCCGAGAAAAGCTCACTCGGCGACTATGATGCCCCGCTTATCCGCATCTCGCCCGAGGTCGTGCACGCTTACGGCAGCATGGCTGGTGGCTCCGGCGCCGGGGCAGACCCCTTTATCACGCCGGCACACGAGCTGTTTCATGCCGTGGAAGCAGGCTACCGCATTTCCTCCATCTGCGGCGGCTGCACCAGCAGCTGGGTTGACGAGGGCCTCGCCGACGCTTTTGCCTATGCTTAGCTGCGCAAATATGAGCGGGCGAATCCAAGCAGCAGAACCGCGCTTGAACGTACCTTGCCGTACCTCGACGATCCGCTGCATCTGCCGGGTGACGATAACGAAGCCTATAACAGGTCGCTGTTCTGGTCGTACCTCGCCTGGGCACCGAAATATGTCTACACCTACCGCGACAAGAAGGGGCCGTCCGGGCAGATCGTCGGCCTGACGCCCAAGGGGCGCTTCGATGCGCGCCTGATCATCCGCTTCATGAAAATGGCCAATCCGTCGCGGGATTACTCCAACTTCAGAGCCCGCGCCGGCCAGTGGGAGTTGGAATGGCTCAACGAGATGCTGGCCCAGGCGCTAAACGAGGCCATGGGCAAGCTCAGTATCCAGATCCCGCGCGAGCTCGAGGGCGGTCTGTTCGTCATCTACCCGAAATACGCCGCCTGGCTGGTCGGCCACCTGACCACCGGGGTCAGCCAGAGAAAGCGCCTCTCGCTGCTCGGTCAACTGTTCAAGAATGTCTGTGAGGTGGCGGATTTGACGGGAGGCCGGGAGGACAGCGATACGGTGCAGTTGGATATCGCCGAGATCGCCACCGGCTGCGTCATCATCAAGCGCTCCGAGGATTACGAGAACGACAGGGTCGATGTCACCATGACCGCGCCCGTTGACGATTTGCATCGTATTCACCTGGGCTGGAACGGTGGCGTGGTGCCGGCAAGCGTCGACGACGGCGTGACCAAGGCTTGGCGCATCGGCCTGCCCCAGGGCGATTCGGTCTCCAACCCCACCGGCCGCTACCTGTTTCTGGCCATCTCCAACGTCGCCGAAGATATCTCGGAGACGGTGGCCAAGGACGATGATGACCCCCCTGACAAGATCACGGTCGATCTCACCATTAAGTTTGCGGTCGCGGGGGACTAGGCGATGCCAAAGCGTCTTTTCGTCTGGCTCTTCGCTGCCTTCGCCAGCGTCGCTGTCGCCGGCACCGTAAGCGCTCAGCAAAGGATCACGGACGGCAGCATTCGCTACGTGACAGGCAGCTCGCAGCCGCGGCTGGAGATTTCCCTCGGCACCAATCCTGCGATTCTCGAGCCGGCGCCGTCACCGTTGGATTTCGAGGCGCAAATGGCCTATCAGCAGCGCCTGATGGCTTTTGCGAATTGGGACGATCCCAATGTCACCATCACCATCCCGCTGATCGACTACGGCGGTGGCGCCAGCTTCACGGACGCCTATATCGCGAAAGGGCGCGGCGTCTCGTTCGATGCTGGCTATTTCATCGCCACCAATAAGATTCAGCACGCCGGCTCTGTTATCATCGTCAAATTCACCCCAGACGTGATTGAGGGCTCGTATTCGGCACAGCTGTTTTCGGCCGATAAGCCCAAGGAGCCGAAATCCGAAGGCAGCGTCAGTGGCTGGTTCCGCATCAGCCTGCCCGGCCTGCACGACCCGCGCCGTGACAACGAGGTTTCCGACGGCGAGAAGGTTCGCCTCAATGCCGCCGCCATGTGGGACACCCTGCGCGGCACCGGTATGGCTCTCGACGACGCCGATATGTTCAGTGGCGGTGGTGGCGCTGGCGGCGGCGGCGGGGCAGCCTCGGTGGCGGTGCCTGTCTGCGATTGCCGCTGTGAGGCGGTGCTATCGCTGCCCGAGGATCACGAATGCGTCCGGCCGGGTGCCGAGTGCACCGAGCAGAGGCGGGTGTGCGCCGTGCCGGCGCCGATGGTTGGCGATCTGGACGCCATTATAGATTTGATGCTCGGACCCGATGCGCCGCCCGAGGCGCGTGCCGCCGTGCTTCCTTCGCTGCAGGATCTGACGCCGGAAGAGTTGGCTCAGATGCTGCAATTCTATCGTCAGGCCGCTGGGCAGCAGCCTTAGTGCAAATACGGCGCGAAGTGCTGGCGGATGTTGGCGCCGAGCACTGCGTTCAGGTCGTTGGCCAAATCCTCCGCGATCTGAAACAGCACCTCCTCGCGTTCGCGCAGGGTGGCGTCCTCCGGCATCGTGCGCGATCGCGTGGCTTCGCCGTTTACGCTCGCCCGCACGCCGCCCGCCCGGTCCAGAACCTCCAAACGCATTTCGACGCGGCCGTCAAAGCGCACGGCCTGCTCCGTCGTAAGGTTGGCCGCCAGGTCCTCGTTGACCGATAACAGCGTCTCAGTGATGCGCGCATCGACCACGGTTGCCTTGAGGCTGCCGCCCGAGCCCTCCGCGACAAGCCGGTCGCGCACCCAGTTGCGCAGGGGAACCACGGGTGGCATGGGCGATTCGTGCTCGACATGGGGTGCGCGCAGCGGCGGCTGGTAGTGCTCGATCAAGGCGATCTCGGCAACATCCACGCGGAAGGGGGGCGAATCACGGAAGGCGATTTCCGGGAAGTTCGCCTCGGGCGGTGGCGGGGCGCAGGCGAGCATTAGTGCGGCGACGGCGAGTGTGATGGCAAAGCGCATTGGCAGGGCTCCATGCAGTGTCGGGAAAGTATAAACGCCCCGCCCGCAGGACAAAGCCTTATGCGGAATCAAGCAACTCGCCGTCCAGGTCGAAGAGATAACGGGCGGCGCAGTAGTCGCAGGTGATCTCTATGGCGCCGTCGTCCGCCAGCTCGGCGCGCTCGCCGTCGGGGAACGATCGCACCACCGTGCCGGCCCGTTCCGCCGAGCAGCGACAGAAGAATCGCAACGGCCGCGTATCGTGCAGGCGCACGTCATGGGGGCGATAGAGGGGACCGAGTAGAAGCGGCGGCGGCGCCAGCGGATCGGCAAGATCGGCGCGCACCAAGGCCCGCGTAAGCGTGCGAGCCTCGCGCCAGCGCTCAGCATGATCGGCGTCGTCCACAGGCCCCTGTGGGCCCGGAAGCTGCTCTATGAGCAGGCATCCCGCCCGCCAACCGGCGCTGCCGCCATCTTCCTCCGGCCATGCGAGCGCAGCAACCTGAACGTCGGCACGCATCTGGACCGAGCGTGCCAGGTAGGCGCGGACATTGCTGGCCAGCGTTGGGCCTTCGATGGCGACCAAGCCCTGGTAGCGATCGCTATCGGGACCACGGTCGATCGTGAATGCCATGTGCCCCGGACCGAAGAGCCGTGCATCTCCCGTTGCCGTCACCGCATCGATAGAGGCGATGGCCTCGGCATCGAAGCCGGCATAGCCCCGCATTGCGCCATCGGTACGGTAGTCCGCAACCATCAGACGGATGGGGCCATTGCCTTGGACCTGAGTGGTAAACGTGCCCTCGAACTTGAGCGCGCCGGCCAATGCCGCGGTCATGGCCAAGGCTTCTCCCAGCAATACCGAAACCGCTTGCGGGTAGGCGTGGCGACTCAAGATATCGTCGATCGCCGGCCCCAGCCTGACCAGGCGCCCATGCACGTCCAGCGCCGGGATTTGAAAGGGTTGGAGCAGGTCGTCGGCCAGCGCGGCTTCAGTCACGGCGCATCACGCGCCCAGGCACCACAGAAGCACGGCCTTCTGGGCATGCAAACGGTTTTCGGCCTCGTCCCACACCTTCGAGAATGGGCCATCGATGACATCGGCGCTGACCTCGTCGCCGCGGTGGGCCGGCAGGCAATGCAGAAAGATCGCGTCCGCTGCCGCCCGCGACATCAGGTCGCCATCGACATGGTAGGGCGCCAGCAAACGGTGCCTGATGCCCGGGTCGTCGCCCATGGAAATCCAGGTGTCGGTGACCACGCAATCCGCTCCCGCGACTGCCTCGGCAGCATCCATGCCCAGGCTTACGTCACCACCGTTTTCGGCAGCCCAGCTAACGATGTCCGGATCCGGCGCAAGGGGCGTAGGGCAGGCAAGGCGCAGGCTGAAGCCAAAGCGCACCGCCGCATGTATCCAAGACGTTGCGACATTATTGCCGTCGCCCACCCAGGCGACAGTCTTGCCGGCGATCGGTCCCCGGTGCTCTTCAAAGGTCAGGACATCCGCTAGAATCTGGCAAGGGTGGCTACGATCCGAAAGGCCGTTGATGACAGGCATGCTAGCGGCGTCGGCAAACTCCGTCAGAGTCGCGTGTTGGTTTACGCGCAGCATTGCGGCATCGACGTAGCGGGACAGCACGCGCGCGGTATCGGCGGCGGTTTCGCCTCGACCCATTTGGCTTTTCGACGGGTTGAGGGTCACCGTGCGGCCACCGAGTTCGGCCATGCCGACCTCGAAGGAAATGCGCGTCCGTGTCGACGGTTTCTCGAATACCATGGCCAATGTGCGCCCGGCGAGCGGAGCGCCGGCGTTGCCGCCGCGCTCCGCCTTTAGGGCCGCCGCGCGATCCACCAGGCCGCGCAAGGCGGATGCATCGATCTGGTCGAGATCCAGAAAATGACGCAGCGCGGTCATCCGCCGAGCTCTTGGCAGGACGCCTCCAGTGCGCCGACGGCCTCGTCGACCTCCGCCTCGCCGATGTTCAACGGCGGCAACATGCGCGCGACATTGTCGCCCGCCGGGACCAGGAGCACGCCGCGCTCGCGCATATCGGCGACCAGGTCCATGTTGGTGATGGCGCATTTCATGCCCAGCAGCAGGCCCTGGCCGCGTACCGATTCGATGACATTGGGATAGCGCGCCGCCACATCGCCAACGCGCGTGTGCAGGTATTTGCCCATGTTCGTCACGTTTTCGAGGAAGCCGTCCGTCAGCAACTCGTCGAGAACGGTATTGCCGACGGCGACGGCGAGTGGATTGCCGCCGAATGTCGAGCCGTGCGTGCCGGGAACCATGCCCACGGCGGCCGCTTCCGTCGCCACCACGGCACCGATGGGAAAGCCGCCGCCGAGGCCCTTGGCGAGGGACATGACATCCGGCGCCACCCCGTGCCACTCGTAAGCGAACAGTTTGCCGGTGTGGCCGATACCTGTCTGCACCTCGTCGAACAGAAGCAGGATGCCGAACTCGTCCGCAATCGTGCGCAATTCGGCCAGGAAGCGATCCGCGGCGGGGTTGATGCCGCTTTCGCCCTGAATCGGTTCGACAAGAATGGCTGCTGTCTCGCCCGTGATGGCAGCGCGCACGGCATTGGCATTGCCGAACGGCACATGATCGAAGCCGTCCATCACCGGGCCGAAGCCATCCAGGGCCTTTTCGTTACCGCCTGCAGCAAGTGTCGCCAGCGTGCGGCCATGGAAGGCGCCGTCGAATGCGATCATCCGATAGCGCTCAGGGTTGCCGTTGGCGCTGTGATACTTCCGCGCGACCTTGATGACGCCTTCCATCGCTTCGGCGCCGGAGTTGCAGAAGAACACGCTGTCGCCGAAGCTTTGCTCGCAAAGCCGCTCGGCAAGGCGCTCCTGCTCCGGAATCCGGTAAAGATTGGAACAATGCCAAAGCTTCTTCGACTGCTCCTCAAGGGCGGCGATCAGCCGCGGATGGGAGTGGCCGAGCGTATTGACCGCAATGCCGGTGGCAAAGTCCAGGTATCGGCGGCCATCGGTCGCGATCAGATAGGCACCTTCGCCACGCTCGAAAGCGATCTCGATCCGGCCGTAAGTCGGCATCACCGCAGACATTGGACTCTCCTGATTCCAGATGGCTCGGCGCACGAAGTTGGCGCGCCGAAAAAAAGGCGGGGAGTATCGTGACACGATCGGCGCTTGTCAACGCAGATCGTGCCGTTCGGCTTAGTCTTGGCCGCAGATCACCGTTTCCTGGTCTTCCGGCACGTAGAAATAA
>CAYPAX010000034.1:0-39171 GCA_964408735.1 uncultured Rhodospirillaceae bacterium
AGAATCAGACACAGCGACACGCGTCCAGAGCAGACTTCGTCAACGGGCTGCTAGACCGCGATCGCCGTCGTCAGGTTCATCGGATTGCCCAGCGCGAAGCCGCAAATCGCGTGCGGGCGAAGCGCCGACCAGGTCCAGCTGCTGCCCGCCTGCCGCGCCGCCAGCCAGTCCTGCTGGTCGTAGTAGAAATTGGGCGGCATGTGGCGCGGGTCGTCCTCCCTGGCCGGGGTCTTGAAGGGACCGAGGTGGGAGCCGTACCACTTGGTGCCCTCGATGAGGCTGACGTGCTGCAAGCCTGGCGCCGCTGCTTCCAGGCCTTCCACCGCATTGACCAGCAGGGCCAGGTTGGGGCCGACATTGGTGGCGACGTTGGGCGCGTCGACCAGCCCGCCATAGAACAGATGCGTGGCGTCGCCGAGGGGTGCGAGCTTATCGCGGGCCTGGCCGGCATCCAGGAGATCGGCGCCGATCCATTCGGCGCCCGGCGGCAGCTCCGGCTCCCGCCGGGATAGCCCGACCACGCGCCAGCCCCCGATATCGCAGAGATGCCGCATCAGATTGCGGCCGACGACGCCGGTCGCGCCGACGACGACGGCGGTACGCGCCTCGCTCATTGCGCCCCGTTCGCCCAGTCCGGCACCACGCCGAGCTCGATTCCGAAGACCATGCGCACGATGGTATAGGCGATCACCATGGTCACGGCGAGGCCGACCAGGTTCACCAGCACGCCGCCGCGGATGAGCTGGGCGATACGGATATAGCCCGACGCGAAGACCACGGCGTTGGGCGGTGTCGCCACCGGCATCATGAAGGCGCAGCTCGCCGCCAGCACCGTCGGGAAGACGAGCAGCAGCGGGTTCTCGCCGATGCCGATGCCGATGGCGGCGACGATCGGCAGAAAGGTGGCGGTGGTCGCGGTGTTGCTGGTCAGCTCCGTGAGCAGGATCATCAGTACCACCACGGAGAGGACCACGAGCACGGTCGGCAGCACGGCAAAGCCGCCGGCCTCGCCGCCGATCCAGTCGGCAAGGCCGCTGCCCTTGATGCCGGCCGCCAGCGACAGGCCGCCGCCGAACAGTACCACCACGCCCCAGGGCAGCTTGGCCGCCCACTCGCCGCTCAAGACGAAGATGCCTTTGCGCGGCTCGACCGGTATGACAAACATCGCCAGCGCACCAAGGAAGGCGATGCTGGTGTCGTTGAAGCCGATACCCGTTATGTCCTCAACCAGCGGCCGGAAGACCCAGAGGAAGGCGGTGACGGCGACGATGGCGGCAACGGTGCGTTCGCCGCGGGACATTGGCCCGAGCGCGGCCAGCTGGTCGGCGATCATCTCGGCCTGCCCAGGCACCGCCTCCATGCGCAGGGGGAAGGCGATGCGGGTCAGCACCAACCAGGTCAGCGGCAGCATGATGGCCATGGTCGGCACACCAACCATCATCCACTCGCCGAAGCTCACCGTGATGCCATAGGTCTCGGACATGAAGCCTGCCAGCACCGCATTGGGCGCGGTGCCGATCAGCGTTCCCATGCCGCCAATGGTCGCGGCATAGGCGATCGAGATCATCAGCACGGTGGCGAAGCGCCGGCTCATGGCCTGCCGCTCGGGGTCGTCGCCGGCGCCATGGGACACGAACTCGATCACCGACAGCGCAATCGGCACCATCATCACCGTGGTGGTGGTGTTGAACACCCACATGCTGACCAGAGCCGCGGCCAGCATGAAGCCGCCAACCACGTTGGCCGGCTTGGCGCCGACCAGCGCCACCAGGTTGAGCGCGATGCGCCGGTGCAGGCCCCAGCGCTGCATGCCGAGGGCGATGATGAAGCCGCCGAGCATGAGGAAAATGATAGGATTGGCATAGGGGTAGGCGGTCTGCTTGACCGGCATGACGTCGAGCACGGGGAACAGCGCCAGCGGCAACAGCGCGGTGGCCGAAAGCGGAATCGCCTCGGTGACCCACCAGATGGCGATCAGCGCCGCGACGGCGGCGGTGCGCCAGCCTGCCGGCGACAGGCCTTCGGGCGCCGGCGCCAAGAGCAGCACGACGAACGCTACTGCGCCCAGGACCAGGCCCGTGGCCTGGGAGCGCGCGTAGCCGCCTTCGCTTGTTGGATCGTCGCTCATGTCTCCCCCCTGTCGCCTAGTGCCAGTGTACGGGGCTCGGCGGCAGGGTCAATTTCTTGACAAATCCGCGGACTCGGCCTCGAAGCTGCGGGCGCGCCGCTTGGCTTCATCGAGCTGGTCTGCGGTCATGTCCCCGGCCAGGCGGTTGCGCGCGGCAACGGCGAGGCTGCTGCGCTGCCAGGCCGCAACCTGGTACCACTTGTAGGCCTCGATGCGGTCGCGCACCACGCCAACGCCCTCGGCGTGCATGTGGCCGAGATAGAGCTGGGCCTGGACGTGACCGCGGGCGCCGGCCCGGGAGAATTGCTCGAAGGCCGCCATGCGCAGGCTGTGCTCCGTCACCTCGATGCCGAAGGGGGCCGTCTCCTGCTCGAAATACATCAGGCCAAGGTTGAACAGGGCATCGGGATAGTCTTGATCCGCTGCCGCCTCGAACCAGGCCGCCGCCTCGTCGAAATCGGGCATGCCCAGCAGGCCGGTACGGAACATCACGCCGACCATGGTCTGCGCCTCTGCGCTACCGCCCTCGCCAAGCGGCAGCAGCAGGTCGAGCGCCAGGGCATAGTCGCGATTGTCGAAGGCGATATGGGCCTCGGCAAGGCCTTCCTCGACGATCTCCTCGTAGGTCTTCTCCAGCGCCATGGCAGTGCCGGCAATGCCGCAAAGCAGCACGAACCCGCCGATCAAAGCCCTCAGCATGTGTCTCATAGCCATACCCCGCATCCACTCGTGCCTCTTGAGATGCACCCGCTGGCGCCTCTCGGCAAGGGCCAATTCTATCAGAGCGGTTGCCTGCTGCCGATGCTGTCGGCATGATCCGCGCCGCATGATGTGGCACGAGCACGAATGGCGGAGCGCGTTGAGCGGGGTGGCGATAGCTGCCGTGACGCTTACGGCTGCGTGTTCCCAGAGCACCTATCAGCCGGCACCGCTCGACACGGCAGCATCGGCGGACCGGCTGCTGGCGCGGGATCTTGGCGACCCCGAGCTGCATGCCGCCCTGGCCGCCAATGGCGAAAGCATAGCAGGCGGCTGGCGCCTGCGGGCCTTGACCGTGGCCGCGATCCACTTCGACCCGGCCCTGGCCGCCGCAAGGGCAGAATGGCACCGCCGCATCGCGGCGGAGGCCAGCGCGGCCCAGCGGCCCAATCCGCTTGTCGAGCCGGAACTCTCCTATCACTCCGACCCGGAAGGCGGCGACGGCCCCTGGACCATCGGCGCGGCGATCGCGATACCGTTCTTGCCCGAAGACAAGCGCGAGGCACGCATGGCCCTGGCCCGGGCCGACAGCGAGGCCGCGCGACTGGTGGCGGCGGAGATCGCCTGGCAGCGCCGCGGCACGGTTCGCGATGCGGTGGTCGCCTGCCACCGTGCCGACAGCTTGCTCCGGCTCGCTGCCGCCGAGATCGCCTTGCACAGGGAAGTGGTGGAGATTTTCGAGCGCCGCCGCGCCCTCGGCGAAGCCAATCTCACCGAAGTCAATCTGGCACGCCGCGGTGCCGACGCCAGCCACCGTGACGAGGCCGGCTTGCGCGCCGCCGGCGAGGCCTGCCGCGGCGAGCTGGCCAGCGCCCTCGGCCTGCCACTGGCAGAGGTGCGCAATCTGGCGCTTGCCTATGACGGCATGATGCCGGGCGATGCGATCGCCGTGCCAAGCGCCGGCATGCGCCGCGCAGCCCTTCTTGGCGGCCTGGGCATTCGTGAGGCCCTCGCCGCCTATGCCGCCAGCGAGGCTGGGCTGCGCCTGGCAGTGGCCAGGCAATATCCCGATATTACCCTCTCGCCGGGTCTGTTCTGGGACCAGGGCGGGCTGCTCTGGGCGCTCGGTGGCGGCCTCACGGCTGCCCTCTTGCACAACAACGAGGGCCCGATCGCCGAGGCCGAGGCCGCGCGCCGCGCCGCCGCCCAGGGCGTGCTCGCGGTGCAGGGGCGTATCGTTGCCGCCTTGGCGGATGCGGATGCCCGCCTGACCGCGACGCGGGTGGAGCTTGAGGCCGCCGCCGCCTTGCTCGATCGCCGGCGTGAGCGCCTGGCCGTCGCCGAGCGGCGGCTCCAGGGCGGCGATGTCGGGCGCCTGGAAGTCACCGAGGCAGGGCTCGCGGTACGCGAGGCCGAAAGCGCAGTGCTGGCCGCCCGTCTGGATCTGATTGCCGTCCAGGCGCACTACGAAGATGCCGTCGGGCTGCCATTGATCGGCCGCCGCGGCCCGGCACTCGATCTCGAAGCCCTGGCCCTGCGCGAGCCCGGCTGGAACGGGGGAATACGGTGAGCTTTCTGCGATTGCTGATGTGGGTGGCGATCTCTGCCGTCGTCGTCGCGGGCCTCATCCGGCCCGATATCTCCGGGCCGCTGCTGGCACAGGCGCAGGCGCGCGCGGTGGTCGCCTGGGAACACGCCATCGCCTGGCTCAAGGCCAGTGGCGAGACGGAATACGCGGCATACGAAGACGACGACGATGATGACGACGACGAGCACGCTGGCGACGATGACGACGATGCCGAGCCGGCGCTGATCGTCGGCGGCGTGCCGGCCGTTCGCCTCGACGAAGAGACCCAGGACCTCGGCGGCATCGAGACCGCCGTACTCGAAGCGGCCACCCTGGTGCCCGAAGTGGCTCTGGTGGGCGAAGTGGTCGATATCCAGCCCTTGATCGACCAGCGCGCTCAGTATCGCGAAGCCTATTTCCGGGCCCAGGCCGCAGACATTCGCCTCGATGCCTTGCGCGCCGAACACCGGCGCCTGGCGGCGCTCTACAGCGACGATGCCAATGTGGCGCAGAAGACCGTGCAGCAGGCCGAGGCCGCCTGGCAGGCCGAGAGGGCGGAACGCAATCGCCTTTGGGACGGTCTCGATACCCTGCGCCAGCGCGCCGCCCGCGATTGGGGCCGGGTGCTGTCGGGTTGGGCCTTCGAGCGCGAAAACGCTGCCTTCGAAGCCCTGTTCCATCGCCGCGACACGGTGATTCTCGTGCATCTGCCGGCGGCCCTACCATTGGCGCCCGGCGTCGCACAGGCCTTCGTCGCCGCCGATGGCGAGCGCATGTCGGCCAAGCCCGCCGCCCACATATCGCCGGCGGCGCGCGGCGGCCGTGCCGCGCCGGGTGAAGCGCATTTCTTTGTCGCTGCCGATACTGTGTTGCCGGCCGGCACACGGGTCCAGCTTTGGCTGCCGCAACACGCCGAGCCCCTGGCCGGGCGCGCCTTGCCGGCAAGCGCCGTGGTCCACGCCTTGGGTCGCAGCTGGGCCTATGTGCAGGTGGACGACGAGCACTTCGTGCGCCGCGCCGTCGACCTTTCCCACCCCCTGCCCGACGGGCGCTACCTGGTCCAGGCCCTGGCAGCGGACGAAGCTGCCGCCGTGACAGGCGCGGTGGTGTTGTACGCCGAAGAATTCCGCTCGCAGGTTCGCGACGAAGACGACGATTGAGGTTGCTCGATGGCTGACAAATCTCTCGATGTCTATTTCGACTACAAAAGCCCCTACGCCTATCTCGCCGTGGCGCAAACCTGGGAGCTTGAGCGGGATTTCGCGGTGCGGCTCAACTGGCTGCCCTACACCCTCAATATTCCGGATTTTCTCGGCAGCGCCAAGGTGGCCGCCGATGGCGAGGTGCTGGAGGCCGAGCGCTCCGAGCATCAATGGCGGCGGGTGCGCTACTCCTACATGGACGTGCGCCGCTACGCCAACCTGCGCGGTCTGACCGTGCGCGGGCCGCAGAAGATCTGGGATTCGTCGCTGGCCGGCATCGGCATGCTCTACGCCAAGCAGCAAGGCGCCGTGCGCGCCTATACGGACATCACATACGACCGCTTTTGGAAGCGCGAGCTCGATATCGAGGATCGCGAAGTGTTGCGCGCCGTGCTCGCCGAGGCCGGTGCCGATACGGCGGGCTGGGACGCCTATGTCGATGGCAAGGGCCGCAGCGAGCACGACCGCATCCGCGCCGAGGCCGAAGAACTGGGCGTCTTCGGCGTGCCGAGCTATGTCGTCGACGACGAATTGTTCTGGGGCCGCGAGCACCTATCCATGGTGCGCCTGCGCCTCGCCGAGCAGGGCCTGGCCAAACCCGGTGTCGAGGTCGACGTACCGCACGCCTTGCGCTGAGCGCGACGTGACCTCGGGCTACGCCTTCGCAGAGATCGCCTCGACCTCAAGCAGAAACTGCGGGCGAACCAATTCGGGCACGACCAGCAGCATCGAGGCCGGACGCGCATCGCCAAGGAAATGCGCACGCACCTTGACGTATACGGCGATGTCCGAGGCGCGGGTGAGATAGTGCGTGACCTTGACGAGGTCGGCGACCGTCATCTCGGCCTGGGCCAGCATATCAACGATGTGGCGCCACACGATCTCGGCCTGCCCGGCAATGTCGTCGGCAAGCGCGCCATCGCGGGCAAGGCCAGGCGTTCCCGAGGTAAACAGCCAGCGCGCATTTGCCGGCGCCTCGACCGCGTCGCTGTAGCTGCCGATCTGGCTTGCGACACCGACATTGTGAAACGTGTTGGCCATCGTTTCCTCCTCCACTGGGTTTTCGAGTAGAGGCGCGGCGCCGGTCAGGCGGCTGATTGGCGTCGGCCTCCCTTGCACAGTGCGCCGATTGCCACATAAAATACGCGTACCGTCTAGCAACAAGGCTTGGCCGATGCTGATCCTGCGACGACTGCTCACCCACGCGGCAAGACGAGCGGCAGCCGATCCGCGCGTCCAGGCCAAAGCCGCCGACATGTACGAGGAGAAGGTCAAGCCGCGCGCCGATACCGCGTGGCGCAACACCAAGGCGAATCTCGATTTCGCCAAATCCGAGTTGCGCGACCTTGCCGGCGAGACGGATCCCCGCAAGAAGCCGATGGCATTCCTTTCCAAAGCCAAGAAGCGGTTTCTCGACGGAGATTGACGGCACCGCACGCCCTACGCTGAGCCCTTGTCCTGCCTGTCGTCGCGGCGGGCCTCGGGGAAGACCCAGATGCCGAGCACCATCAATGCACCCAGGGCCAGCGCCAACCAGCCGATGGCGGGCGCACCGTGGCCGCGCTCGTACCAGAGCATGACGCCGGCGACGATGCAGACCGTGAGCGACAGCAGCAGCTTCAGATGTGGCGGCATGGCATTCTCCCAAGTTCCCCTTTGCGATAGATTAGACCAAGGAAGGGGGGGTGGCGATGAAACGCTATGTAGGCCGGCGCACCATCGACGGCATCCAGGTCACGGTCGACGGCGAGCCCTTGGCCGAGCGCACCGATATCGCGGCTCTGACCAAGACAGGGTTCGAATGGACCTATGAGGGCGCGTCACCCGCGCAATTGGCGCTGGCCATTCTCGCCGACCATTTCGGCAATGATACCAAGGCCTTAGAGATGCATGAGGCGTTCATGCGCGCCGTGGTGGCCAATTTCGGCAACGACTGGGAGATGTCGAGCGACGATATCGACAGCGCACTGGCGGCGATTTCCTCAGAAGGCTAGAATTCCGGCCAAAGAGTGGTGGAGGACGTCATGGAACTCGTCAGCAGCGAGATGAGCGAGCGTCAGCTGGCCTATCGTGCGGAATATCGCCGTCGCATAGACGGCTGGTACAACGGCTTTCTGCATGTCGCGGTGATCTACGCCATCGGCATCATGGCCTACACCATCTTCATTTCGCACATCCAGGCCGTGGCCTGGTGGGAATGGCTGACCATCCCCGTGGTCTTTCTGATCTGCAATACCTTCGAGTGGTTCCTGCATGCCCAGGTCATGCACCGGCCGCAGACCAACAAGGCACTGCGCGCCATCTACACCCGCCATACCCTGATGCATCACCAGTTCTTCACGGACAGCGAGATGCGCTTTGCCGGCCAGAAGGACTGGCGCGTGACCTTCTTTCCGCCCTATGCGCTGGTGGTCTTCACGCTGATGTCGATTCCCGGGGCGCTCATTCTGGGCTGGCTGATCTCGGCCAATGTGGGCTGGCTTTTGATGTGCACCACGACGGGCATGTATCTGGTCTACGAGTTCATGCACTTCTGCTGCCACGTCGAAGAGAGCTGGTTCGTGCGCAACTGCCCCTTCGTCAACACCATCCGCCGCCATCACACCGCCCATCACGACCAATCGATCATGATGGAGCGCAACATGAACCTCACTTTTCCGATTGCGGATTGGATGTTCGGCACCTCGGACCTGGATCGCGGCCTGCTAGGGCACCTCTTCAACGGCTATAGCAGCGAACATGTGCGGGGCGACTTGCGCCGCGCCTCGCGCACCCCGGACGGGCACGCGGCGACGCAAGGGGCGTAAGGCGTTCAGCAGCCGAGAATGGCGGCGGCGAAAGCGCCTCCCATGACGGCAATGGTGGTCACGGAAATGGCGGCAATGGTGAAGCTCGAGGCAGCCATTTGTGCAGTGGTCATGACGGTCTCCTTTGATTCACTTTCCATACCGCTCGTATCTCGCTGACACCATACATACGCCCGCAGCCACCCTGCCGCTATGAAACGACTCACATGGGTCGTGTGAGCTAGATCGCTATGGTGCTAGAGCGTGTCGCGCCATGAGTCGATGGTTGCCAATTGGCATACTCGTGAGCGGCGTGAGCTAACGAAATCCGAAAACACTCTAGGGAAAGCGGTATTCGCCGGTGCGATTGCAGGCCTTGCCTTCGCCATAGACGGTGTAATCGCCGCGGAGGGGCTCGCCGTCAGCGAAAAAAAAGTGGAGTCGCGCGCCCTGGCAACCCGAGGCAGGCTCCAGGATCAGGGTCACGGTGTCGCCTGACCGGCTGACGCTTTTCGCCTCCTGCCCGCGGAACGCCGCGCGCAAGCTGCCGCCGGGCAGGCGCGCGATTTCCAGCGAGAAGCCGCCGACATTGTGGGTATCGTGGCGCTCCCAAGTTCCCGACCAGAGGCCGGTGACATCGCTAATTGTACTGGCGACCGGCAGTGGTGAGAGAGGTTCGATCGGACAGGCGCCGACAACCTCGTAGTTGCGTGTCACTGTGCCGGACAGGGACGGTCCGATGCCGCAGCGGTTGGGCGGCTGCGGACAGAGCGTGGCTTTCGATGGCCCGCCGACACGCCGCACATAGGCGCCGAAGCCGGTGAAGTTCACGTCCGCGTCGGCCTTGCCGCGCAACAGGCGCGTGGCCAGTGCGCCCATGCCATTGTCGCGCAGATAGGTGGCGCGGCCGCCATCGAACATCACCACCGTGCCGAAGCCCTCCGCAAGCAGCTCCGTTTGCATGGTGGCGCAGGATTGCGTCGTAGAGACCAGCAGGTAGGCCTGGCCATCACGAATGCCGATCAGCGTATGCGGCGTGTTGCCGCGGCACTGATCTGGCCAGACCTTCTTCTCGACCAGCTCTTGCCAGCTCAGATTGGCGTAGCGCGGGTCGGACGGGCGATTCTGTAGGTATTGCTGGAACACCACGTCATACAATTCCACCTTCGCGCGCCCCTCCACCAGCAACACGCCGCCGCCGGTGAACTCACGCAAGTCTTCACCGAAGCGCCGGCGAATGGCGTCCTTGTTGAGACCATCGGCGCGGCCGACAAGAATGGTGCCATCGTCCTGAACGGCCACGGCACCGCGCCGCAACGCAAAGCCGTCCGGGTCGTGGCGGTCCAGCCCGCCATTGCGGACGATCGGAGTAATCGGGCGAATCGGGTTGCTGCGAAAGAAGGTTCCATTGCTGACAACATCGTAAGCGTTGCAGGCAACGGCGACGGGCTGTTGCCTTAGCGGCAGGTCGCGCCCAGCCAGCGAGTCGATCATGAACAATGAATCGAGCGGATAGCCGTGATAGCCGAGCCGATCGAAATATGCATGATCGAGAAAGTCGGTGGCTGGGACGATGGTGCTGTTGTCGCTGTCCGGCACAAGTGGAACCGTCTCCAAGCTCGGCCCTTGACCCGAGGCAGGCGCCAGGAAAAGCCCGATCCAGGCGACAACCAACAGGATGCGTTGCATCGTCGCGGACATGATCTTCCTCCCATACGATACACCGCCAAGGATAGCAGGCCTTACGCATTCGAGGTAGCCCGGGTGCCCCTCAAACGGCTACACTCCATGCCTTGCCAACGCCGCGGACGGTTCTCATTCGGCCATGCTTTCCCACATCGTAAATGCGTCCGTGCGCCAGGCCGGCGTGGTCACGGTGCTGGCCTTCCTGCTGCTGGCCTATGGCGCCTGGCAATTGTTCTTTGCCAGCCTCGATATCTTCCCGGAATTTTCGCCCAAGCTGGTGATCGTGCAGACCGAGGCGCCGGGCTATGCCGCCGAACAGGTCGAGCTGCTGGTGACGCGGCCGATCGAGACGGCGCTCGGCGGGCTGATCGGCATCGAGGCGGTGCGCTCCCAGTCGATCCAGGGCCTGTCGGTGGTCAATCTGTTCTTCGACGAATCCAGCGGTCGGTTGCGCACGCGCCAGATGGTCTCGGAGCGCCTTGCCCACCTCGACACCGAGATGCCGCCCGGCGTGGCGGCGCCGACCATGGTGCCGTTCACCTCGTCGTCGGCGACGGTGATGACCATCGGCCTGACGGCGGACGAGCGCAGCCTCGCCGATCTGCGCAGCCTCGCCGACTGGACCATCAAGCCACGCCTGCTGCGGGTCGAGGGCGTGGCCGATGTCAACGTGTTCGGCGGCGATGTGCGCGAAGTGCAGGTGCAGGCCGACCCGCAGGCGCTGGCACGCCACGGCCTCAGCCTTGCCGACGTGGCGGCGGCGGCGGATGGCGCGGTGGACCGTCGCGGCAGCGGTTTCGTGCAGACCGGCACGCAGCAGCTCGCCTTGCGCACCCAAGGCCAGGCCCTGACGCGCCAGGCGCTCGCCGGTCTCGTGGTCCAGGGCGACGAAGGCCAGGCGCTGCCCCTGTCGATGGTGGCCGAGGTCATCGACGGCGCCACGCCGCCCTTCAGCAAGGCGACGGTCGCCGGCACGCCGGGCGTGGTGGTGATGATCATCGGCCAGTTCGGCGCCAACACCTTGGCGGTCAGTCGTAACATCGACACCGCATTGGCCGAGCTCAAGCCCGTCTTCGCCGCCCAGGGCGTCGATCTGCACGATGACCTGTTCCGCCCCGCGGGCTATATCGAGCGCTCGCTCGAAGGCATATCGGAACATCTGATGGTGGGCGCGGCGCTGGTGCTCGCGGTGTTGCTGCTCTTCCTCTTCAACCTGCGCACGGCGTTCATTTCGGCCATGGCCATCCCGATGTCGCTCGTCGCCGCCGTGATCGTGCTGCTGCAGGCCGGCGTCAATCTCAACATCATGGTGCTCGGCGGGCTCGCCATCGCCCTTGGCGAGGTCGTCGACGATGCCATCATCGACACCGAGAACATCTTCCGGCGCCTGCGCGAGAACCGCCGCAGCGACGCGCCTTTACCAGTGCGCCGGGTGGTCTTCAACGCCTCCATGGAGGTGCGCGGCTCGGTGGTCTACGCCTCGTTCATCGTTGCACTAGCCTTCGTGCCGCTGCTGTCGCTGTCGGGTGTCGCGGGACGCATGTTCCAGCCCGTCGGCATCACCTACATCCTCGCCATCATGGCATCGCTGGTGGTGGCGCTGACCCTGACCCCGGCGCTCTGTGCGCTGCTGCTCGGCGAGCACAAGCGCGGCCTTGCCGAGCCACCCCTGATGCGCCTGCTGCAGCCGATCTACGGTGCGGTGCTGCGGCTGATCGCGCGCCACGACAAGCTGGTGATCGTCTCGGTCGCCATCATGCTGGCCGGCGGCCTTGCCATGCTGCCCTATCTCTCGAGCCGCTTTCTGCCGGAGCTGCGCGAGGGCCATTACATGATCCACACCTCCGGCGTGCCAGGCACCTCGCTGGAGGAGAACATCCGCATGGGCACCCAGTTGACGGAAGCGGTGATGGCCATTCCGGGCGTGCGCGCGATGTCGCAATGGGCCGGGCGCGCCGAGCGCGGCGCCGATACCTTCGGCAGCCATTATTCCGAATACGAGGTCGATCTCGAGCGCCTCTCGGGCCGCGGCCAGCAGAAAGTGCTGGACCAGATCCGCGACGTGCTCGACCGCATGCCCGGCATGGCGACGGAAGTAAATACTTTCCTCATCGAGCGTGTCGACGAGACCATCTCCGGCTACTCGGCGGCAGTGGTGGTGAACATTTTCGGCGCCAGCCTCGACTTGCTCGACCGCAAGGGCCAGGAGGTCGCGGCGCTGCTGCGCGATGTGCCCGGCGCCGTGGACGTGCAGGTGCGCGCGCCCCACGGCGTGCCGGTGCTCTCGGTCACGCCCCTGCCTGACCGCCTGGCTTTGTATGGCGCCAGGGCCGAGGACATCTATGATACCCTCCATCTCGCCTATGAGGGCCACCAGGTCGGTGTCATCCACGAGGGCGACCGCACCGTGCCGCTGGTCATCACCCTGCCGCCCGAACTGCGCGGGCGCCCCGACCGCCTGCCCGATCTGCCCATACCGGCGCTCGACGGGCCGGTGGCGCTCGGCGCGGTGGCCAGCGTGGTGCAGGACAGCGGGCGCTACGCCATCCTGCACGAAGGCGGCCGCCGCTTGCAGACCGTGACCGCCAATGTGCGCGGCGATGTCGATTCTTTTCTGGCCGAATTGAGGCATCGCCTGCAAGGCGTGGCACTGCCGCTGGACAGCTATGTCGAGGTCACGGGCTCGGCCGTGGCGCTGGCGGAATCGCGCCGCGAGCTGCTGCTGCATTCCTCGCTGGCCGGCTTCGGCGTGCTGCTGCTGCTCTACCTCGCACTCGGGCGGGTCTGGAATGTCGCACTCGTGGTCAGCAACCTGCCGTTCTCGCTGGTCGGCGGCGTGGTCGCCGTGCTGGTCACCGGCGGCTCGCTGTCGCTGGGCTCCTTCGTCGGCTTCATCACGCTGTTCGGCATCACCCTGCGCAATTCGATCATGCTGGTCTCCCACTATCGCCACCTGGTCGAGGAGGAAGGCTGCGAGTGGTCCATGGACACCGCCATCCGCGGTGCCCAGGAGCGCCTGCCTTCGATCGTCATGACCGCCCTTGTCACGGCGCTTGCCATGCTGCCCATCGCCATCGGCAGCGACAATCCCGGGCGCGAGATCATGGGCCCGATGGCCGCCGTCATCATCGGCGGCATGGCCTCGTCGACACTCCTGAACTTGCTGGTGCTGCCGGCGCTGATGGCGCGCTACGGCCGCTTCGAGAAGGCCTGAGATGGGCCTCCTCGCGGGGCCGGCGATAGCGCTTGCCATGCTGCTGGTCGGTCCGCCCGAGGGCCTTGAGCCCGTGGCCTGGCGCACCGCCGCCGTGGCCGTCCTGATGGCGACCTGGTGGATGACGGAGGCGCTGCCGATCCCAGCCACGGCGCTGCTGCCGCTGGCGCTGTTTCCGCTGCTCGGCATCGCCGACATCAAGGCAGCCGCCGCGCCCTATGCGCACCCGTTGGTGTTTCTCTTCATGGGCGGCTTTCTGATCGCCCTGGCAATGCAGAAATGGAACCTGCACCGGCGCATCGCACTGTCGCTGGTGGCGCTGTTCGGCACCCGGCCCAGGCGCCTCGTGGCCGGATTCATGCTGGCCACGGCGCTATTGAGCATGTGGGTCTCGAACACAGCGACGACGCTGATGATGCTGCCCATTGCGCTCTCGGTGGTGCAACTGCTCGGCGGCGAAGACGACGACCATCTCCCTGTCGCCCTGCTGCTCGGCATCGCCTATGCGGCGTCGATCGGCGGCATGGGCACGCTGATCGGCACGCCGCCCAACGCCTTCATGGCGGGCTTTTTGGCAGAGAGCTACGGCTATGCCATCGGCTTCGCCGAGTGGCTGCTGATCGGCCTGCCGCTGGTCGCGGTTCTGCTGCCTGTGGCCTGGGCGGTTCTTGTGTTTGGCGTTTGCCGCGTCGGCGGCGCAGGCAATACGGGCTCGGAGAGCGTCATTCGCGACGAGATCGCTGCTCTCGGCCCGCTCGGGCGCGGCGAAAAGATCGTCGCCACGGTCTTCACCCTGACCGCGCTGGCCTGGATCTTCCGCCCGCTGCTGGTCGACGCCATGCCCGGCCTCGGCCTCACCGACACGGTGATCGCCATGACAGGTGCCGTGCTACTCTTCGCCATTCCCGTGGACTGGAGGAAACGCGACTTCGCCCTCGACTGGACATGGGCGCAGAAGCTACCCTGGGGCGTGCTGCTGCTGTTCGGCGGCGGGCTGACGCTGGCCTCGGCCATCAAGGCGAGCGGGCTTGCGGCCTGGATCGGCGCCGGCACCGGCGCGCTCGGCGCCTTCGGCGTCCTCGCGCTGGTGGTCGCGGTGACGGCGCTGATCATCTTCCTCACCGAGCTCACCAGCAACACCGCGACCACGGCGACTTTTCTGCCCATCGTCGCCTCGGTCGCCATCGGCCTTGGCGAGAACCCGCTCTTGCTCGTGGTTCCGGCGGCGCTCGCCGCCAGTTGCGCCTTCATGATGCCCGTCGCCACGCCGCCCAACGCCATCGTCTTCGGCTCCGGCCGCCTGACCATCGCCCAGATGATGCACGCCGGCATCTGGCTCAACCTCATCGGCGTGCTCGTCATCGTCGCCATCGGCTACACGGTGATGCTCGCCGTGCTCGGCGTCGAGCCGGGCCTGCTGCCGGACTGGGCGGGGCCGTAGAGGATATCGCGGCTAGCCCGTCTCGGCCTTGAGGGTTTCGAGCTGCAGGCGCGCGCCGGCGACCATGCAATTGAGGTCGGAGGTCAGCATCACCATATCGAAGCCGCGCTTCACGGCACCCGCTGCGAACTCCGCGCTGGCACAATGCATGACGGCCTTTATGCCGTGCCTGTGCGCGGCCTCGCGGATCTTGTCGCAGGTTTCGAGATGGAGCGGGTCGGGATTGTCGCCGCGCGGCGCCAGCCCCAGCGCCAAGGACAGGTCGCTCGGCCCGATATAGACCGCGTCGAGGCCGGGCGTGGCGCAGATGGCGTCGAGGTTGGCGATGCCCTCCTTGGTCTCGACCATGGCCATGACGATGATCTCGTCGTCGGCTTTGGCCAGGTAGTCCGCGCCGCCGTAGTGCAGGCCGCGTATAGGGCCTGAAGAGCGTATGCCGACAGGCGGATAGCGGCACGCGGCCACCGCCATCGCCGCTTCCTCGGCCGTATTGACCAGGGGCACGATGATGCCGTAGGCGCCGAGATCGAGCGCCCGCATGATGGCCGCCGGATCGTTCCAGGCAACGCGCACGAACGGGACCGTGTCCGTCTGCGATATGGCCTGCAGCATGGGCAGGACGTCCTTCAGTTCCGAGGTGCCGTGCTGCAGGTCGACGCAAAGGGCATCGAAGCCCTGACGCGCCATGACCTCGGCCGTGAACCCGTGCGAGATGGAGAGCCAACCCAGGGTCACCCATTTGCCGTCGCGCCACATCTGCTTGATCTTGTTCGCTCGCATAGTCATGCCTCGAGAGTTGTTCCTATCAGGGTGCGGTCGCTGTCGCTGGAGACGACATACCATAGTGCCCGGCCTCGCGGCGAGTGAGAGCCAGCCGCCGATACTGCTCAATTCGGTTTGATATCTCGGCACAAGCCCATCGCATAGGCCCGGCTTGGCCGGATCACCCGGCTGCGCGACAAAGTCCGACAAATACGGTGTGCTTTTGCCTGCTGCCCCCTGCTGGGGACGCGGCGGTTCAACCATAACAGGGGGGATGATGCGCGGAACTTCAAGACGCCAGTTGATCAAGACATTCGTTGCCGGCGCGGCTGCAGCGGCAATGTCGACTTTTCCGTTGGAGGCCGCATTTGCCAAGCCGTCGTCTCATCGCCAAGCCCGTGTGCGAGTTCATCGAATCCGTTTTGCGCCGCCAAGGCTTCGACGAGGCGGCGTTGCGGGAGATGTTCGACGATGTCGGCGTCGGGCTCTCAGCGGCGGCAGCGGATCCCCTGCCCCTGTCACACCGGCAGCCAGCTCCACAAGTCGTGATAACTGTTGAACGGGTCTGCCGCGGCAATGGCTTACCCTTCCCCGGACAAGCAAAATCAGGGAGGAAGCCCGATGACCCGAAGCCTCGCGCATTCCGTCTTCGCCGTCGCCCTCGTCGTGGCCGGCGGTGTCGCCTCGGCCCAGGACAAGATTCCGCCGCTGGAGATTCCCTCGGACCACGCCTTCGAGTCCCATTACATCGAGGTCCACGGCCACACGCTGCACTATCTCGATACCGGCGAAGGCAGCGACACCTTCGTCTTCCTGCACGGCCAGCCGACCTCGTCCTACATGTGGCGCAACGTCATCCCCCACGTCAGCGATCTCGGCCGCGCCGTGGCGCCGGACAATATCGGCTTCGGCGGTTCCGACCAGCCGGCCGACCTCGACTACCGCTATCCGACGCACTACCGCTATATCGAGGGCTTTATCGACGCCCTGGAGCTCGACAACATCATCTTCGTGATTCACGACTGGGGCTCCGCCCTCGGCCTCGACTACGCCGCCCGCCACCCCGACCGGGTGCGCGGCGTGGTAATGATGGAGGCGATCGTGCCGCCGACCATGCCGGCCGAGAGCTACGACGCCATGCGCCCGCAGCTCGGCGAGTTCTTCCGTACCATGCGCAACCCCGAGATCGGCCCGAAAATGATGATCGAGGACAACTACTTCGTCGAAGGCGTGCTGCCCGGCTTCACCGTGCGCCCGCTCGGCGAAGCGGAGATGACCGTCTACCGGGCGCCGTTCCTCGACATGGCCAAGCGCGTCGCCATCAACCAGTGGCCCAACGAGATCCCGATCGGCGGCGAGCCCGCCGACGTGGTCGAGGTGGTCGACAACTATGTCGCCTGGATGTACAGCACCGACACGCCGATGCTGTTTCTCTACGCCCACCCCGGCGCCCTCAATCCGCCGGCTGACGTCGATTGGCTGGCCGCGCGGGTGAGCAACATGGAGACAAGCTATATCGGGCGCGGGCTGCACTACGTCGCCGAAGACCAGCCCTATGCCATCGGCCGGGCCATCCGCGACTGGCATCGGCGCAACTTGAACTGACACCACCGAAACCGATGGCGCCGGGCAACACATCACGTGGCCCGGCGCGACAATCATGAGCGCAACGCGCCCACCCTTCCACAATGATCGCCGCATACCTAATCTTCGCCGCTAGCTATCTATGGCATTTGCCACCCGCATCGGTAGCTGAAATTGATATTGTATCGTGCGCTCCAAAGAATTAGACACTATGCACTTGAGCGCAAGACACCATGCTGTCCGGTTTAAGTTTGCGAAATCCAACGATAATAAATAGCAACCTATCCACATCTATCCCAACGGGCAAGGAGGCGAAGCGCCGCTCGATTCGTAACACGCAAAGAAGCGAAAGATGCAGATGACTGGCGAAGCCGAACCAAGCCTCTTGGAGCAGATGGGACTATCCAAGCAAGAGATAGACCGTCGCCTGCACATGTTTGATTTCACCGCGTCCACGCAGGCGCATCTCTCTTCGTTTGCCGTGCCGTTGGCATCCGGACTGCAAGAGATAGTGGATGATTTCTACGCGCTTCAGCTGAAGAATACGGAAATAGCCGCCATTATCGGAGCGCCGGAAACATTGGCTCGCCTGCGCAATGTTATTGCTGGAATACATTACCACTTTGTTCAAGGCCGACTTCAACGAATCCTACATAAATGGGCGCTTGCGCATCGGAAAAATCCACAAAGAGCTTTCCGTCACGCCAAGACTCTATATGTCCGGGATCGCCAACCTGCAGACCGTTCTCGACCGCCATATAGAAGCCATGTCTGGTGACGGCACGGATGGCGAGGCCGTCAAGGATGCCCTGCACAAGGCCTTGCTGTTCGATACCCAGCTTGTGTTCGATGCTTATATCGACACCTATCAGCAGGAGATGGAGCAGGCACGGGCCGAAGTCGATCGGTATGCCTCGAGCCTGGAGTTACGGGTCGAAACCCTGACCCGGCAATTGCATGAGCAATCCATTCGCGACTCGCTTACCGGATTGTACAATCGCCGCACCTTCCACAGCACCCTGGAACACGAACTGAACGTCGCCCGACGTTTCGAATTGCCTTTATGCCTTGTGTATTTCGACCTCAACCGCTTCAAGGCCGTCAACGATAGCCATGGACACGAAGCCGGAGACGCGGTGCTGCGGCAGGTAGGCGAATCTCTGCATTCCGTCACGCGATCGGTTGATATCGGGTGCCGCTACGGCGGCGATGAGTTTTGTATCATCATGCCACGGTGCGAAATCGACAACGCCATCGCTCCCTTGCAGAGGCTGATCGAGCGTTTCGATTCGGTTTGCCAACACGATGTCACGTTTTCCGTCGGTGTGGTGCAAAGCGGCCCGACAGATTTCGAAGACGCCCAGGCGCTGATCAACCAGGCTGACGCGCGCATGTATGCGGCAAAGGCCAAAGCGCACGAAAGCCCAGGGCATCATATGCGCACGGCGGCCTGACGCCAGCCAGCGGCGACCGAAATACGCTCCGCGGCACGCCTCTTTCGGGCCCGCATTGTGACCGACCCCCGCCAAGCGTACACTTGCCTTGAAATAGCCTGAATTTCGTCGCCGCCACGACATGCTTCGGTGGTTGCCTGCCGCGTGTCACATCAGGGGGACTCGTGATGCCGAAACTTTCGCTCTCCGCCGCGGCACTGGCAGCGCTTGGTCTTGTTCTGCTGTCGCAATCCGCTGCCGCTTTTTGCGGCTTCTACGTCGCCAAGGCCGATACGGACCTCTTCAACCAGGCCTCGAAGGTCGTGATCGCCCGCCACGACGGGCGCACGGTCATCTCCATGGCCAACGACTATCAGGGCGAGATGGCCGAGTTCGCCATCGTCATTCCTGTGCCCACCGTGCTCGAGCGCGAGCAGATCCACGTCACCGAGAACGCCCTGATCGACCATCTCGACGCCTACACCGCGCCGCGCCTGGTCGAGTATTTCGACGACAATCCGTGCCGCCGGTGGGAGCTCGAGGCCACCATCGACGGCGCGATTCCACCCACGCCAGCGCCGGCGGGAGAGGCGCGCAACAAGGCGCTCGGCGTGACCATCGAGGCCGAATACACGGTCGGCGAATACGACATCGTCATTCTTTCGGCCGAACAGAGCGCGGGTCTCGCCACCTGGCTGACCGAGAACGAGTATCGCCTGCCGGATGGTGCCGAGGGCGTGCTCGGCCATTATCTCGCCAATGGCATGAAGTTCTTCCTCGCCAAGGTCAATCTCGGCGAGCAGCTCAAGCTCGGCTTCACCTATCTGCGGCCGTTGCAGATCGCCTTCGAGTCCGAGAATTTCATGCTGCCTATCCGCCTCGGCATGCTCAATGCCAATGGGCCGCAGGAGCTGTTCGTCTTCACGCTGACCAAGGGCGGCCGCGTCGAGCCGGCCAACTACCGCATGGTGCGCATCCCGGCCGATGTGCCGGTGCCGCTTTACGTGCGCGACGAGTTCGGCGCCTTCTATCTCGACATGTTCGACCAAGCCGTGGCGCGCGAGGACATGCGCGCGGTGTTCCTCGAATATGCCTGGGACATGGCCTGGTGCGATCCCTGCGCCGCCGATCCGTTGTCGGCCGAACAGTTGCGCGAGCTCGGCGCCTACTGGCAGGATGCCGAATTCGACAGCGGCGGCCCGGCGCGCGACGTCTTCGTCACCCGCCTGCACCTGCGCTACGACCACATGACCTTCCCCGACGACCTGATGTTCCGCGAGACCGACGACCGCGAGAACTTCCAGGGCCGTTACGTCATGACCCATCCCTGGCTCGGCGAGCCCGAATGCCGCGACGCGGCGAACTACCTGCAAAGCCTGCCCGACCGCTTCGAATACACGGCCCAGTCCTTTGCCTCGCTGACCGGCCGGCCGATCGCCGATATCCGCCAGCGCATGGCCGCCAACGGCCAGGACGCCGAGCCCATCCGCAACCGCCCGCCCGACGATCCCTGGTGGCGGCGCCTGTGGAGCGACGAGGAGTAGCCACGATGTTACCGACCATCCGCCACCTTGCCGTCGCCGCCATTATGCTTTCCGGTGCGGCCCATGCCGCCGAAGAGGCCTTTCACGTCACCGGGCACGAGGTCGCGGTGGACCGCGCGGTGCCGCAGATATGCGTGACGTTCGACCGTGCCCTGGCTCGCCCCCTGCCGCTGCCGGCGGCGGATTACGTGGCGGCTTCTGCTGGCGAAACACTGGAAGTAACGGCGACGAAGGACAGCCTCTGCCTCGCGGGCTACCAGCACGGCACCACGGCGGAGCTCACCATTCGCGCCGGCCTGCCGGCCGCAGACGGCACGCGATTGGCGGCCGATGCGCCGCAAACCATCACCATCGCCAACCGCCCGGCCTCGGTGCTGTTCTCGCGCTCCGCCTATATCCTGCCCAAGACCGGGCCAGCGGAGATTCCCTTGCGCACGGTGAATGTGCCGCGCCTCGAGCTCGACCTGATGCGCGTGCCCCACCGCAACCTGCGCGACCTGCTGAGCGAGGAGATCCTGGGCCAGGCGCTCGACGGCTGGCGCTCGGATATGGTTGCCAACGATATCGGCGCGCCGGTCTGGCATGGCGAGATCACCATCGACGGTGCCGCCAACCGCGAGGTCACGACGCGCCTGCCGCTGGACACCCTGGTCAACCCGGTGGAGCCCGGCGTCTACGTGCTCACCGCGGCGACGGCCGAGATGCAGGAATATTCCTGGGAGGACCGGCCCGCCCAGTGGCTGGTCATCACCGATCTCGGCATCACCACCTATTCGAGCCGTGCCGGCCTCGACGTGCAGTTGCGCTCGCTCGCCGCCGCCGAGCCCGTGCCTGGCGCCAGCCTGCAGCTCATCGCCCGCAACAACGACCTGCTGGCCGAAGCCGAGAGCGACGGCGACGGCTGGGCGCATTTCGCGCCGGGTCTGTTGCGCGGCGCCGGCGGCGACCGCGCGGCGCTGATCACCGCGCGCGTCGGCGACGACGATTTCGCTTTCATCGCCCTCGACGGGCCGGGCCTCGACCTTTCCGAGCGCGGCGATGGCGGGCGGGCCACCCAGGGCCCGCTGGAAGCCTTCCTGTTCAGCGAGCGCGGCGCCTACCGCCCCGGCGAGAGCGTGCATCTGCGCGCCCTGCTGCGCGATGCCCATGGCGACGGTGTCGGCGGCCTGCCGCTGACCGTGACCGTGACCCGGCCCGACGGTGTCGAAGCCTTCAAGACCGTGGCCGAAGGCGATACCGTCGGCGGCTACGGGGTAGAGATCCCTATCGCCCTGGCGGTGCCGACGGGCCAATGGCGCCTCGCGGCCCACACCGATCCGGACGGCCCCGCGGTCGGCCAGCTCTACGTGCTGGTGAAGGACTTCGTGCCTGAGCGCCTGGAACTGTCGCTCACCGCCGATCGCAAACGCCTGGCAGCGGGCGACCCGCTCACCATCACCGCCCAGGCCGACTATCTCTATGGCGCGCCCGGTGCCGGCCTCAGCGTCGGCGGCCGCATGGTGGTCGAGCGTGACCCCGCGCCCTTCGCCGATTTGGCCGACTATGCTTTTGGCCTCACGGATGAATTCGAGCAGAAAGTCCAGCGCCTCGACCGCATCGACTCGGACGAGAGCGGCCGCGCCGTCTTCGCCACCACCGTGCCGGCGGGCCTCGACGCCTCCGGGCCCTTGCGCGCACTCGTCTCTCTCGGCGTGCGCGACACCGACGGTCGCGAAGTGCGCCGCGGCATGAGCCTGCCGGTCTTCGCCACGCCCGTCGCCATCGGCCTCAAGGCCCTGTTCGGCAATGCCGGCAGCGAGCCCGTGATGGACGAAGGCGGCGAAGCGCGCTTCGAGGCCATCGCGCTGGCGCCCGACGGCAAGCCGCTTGCCGGGCGCACCCTCACAGTGCAATGGCTGCGCGAGATCCGCGATTACGACTGGTATCGCGATTACGATGGCTGGCACTACCGCATCACGGTGCATGACAGCCCGCTCGACCGCGAGCTTGTGACCACGGACGGCGAGGGCCGCATCGCGCTTGCCCGCAGCGTCGACGGCTGGGGCACCTATCGCGTCGATGTCTATGACGACGAGACTGGCGCGGGCGCTGCCGTTGCCTTCCGCGCCGGCTGGCGCGCGGTCTCCCAGGCGCCAGATACGCCCGAGGCGCTAAGCCTGGCGCTGAGCGATGAGGACGTGGTGCCCGGCGACGAGCTCAAGGTCTTCGTCAAGGCGGCCTTTGCCGGCAAGGCCACCATCGCCATTGCCGGCGAGTCGCTGATCTGGCGCGAGAACGTGACCCTGCCGGCGGATGGCGCCGAGATCGCCATTCCGGTGAGCGAGGATTGGCGCGGTGGCGTCTATGTCATGGCCACCGCCTATCGCCCGGGCACGGAGGAGACCGGCCGCGTGCCGGCCCGCGCCCTCGGCATGCGCTGGGTGTCGGTCGATACCGCTTCGCGCAGCCTCGATGTCGCCATCAATGCGCCCGAGGAGGCACGGCCCGGCGAGACCGTCACCGTGGCCTTGCAGGCGAGGGCCGCCAGCGGTGAGGCGCTCTACGCCACCCTGTTCGCTGTCGATGAAGGCATCTTGCAAATCACCGATTTCGCCAGCCCGCGCCCGCAACCCTTCTTCTTCGGCCAGCGGCGCTTTGCCTTCGATGTGCACGACTATTACGGCCGCGTTATCCGTGCCGCCGACGGCGAGAGCGCGGCTTTCGAGTTGCGTGCCACGCCCAGGGTCGGCGGCGGTGCCGCGGCGCTGCGCAATCTCCTTGGCTCCGGACGTCGCACCTTCAAGACCGTCGCGCTTGTCGCCGGGCCGGTGGCGCTCGACGCCGACGGCAAGGCCGAGGTATCGCTGGCGCTGCCCGACTTCAACGGGCGTTTGCGCCTGATGGCGGTGGTGCACGGCAAGACCGCGCTGGGCTCGGGCGAGGATGCCATGCTGGTGCGCTCGCCGGTGGTCGCGGAAATGCTGCCGCCGCTGTTCCTGGCGCCGGGCGATGTGGCCGAGACCGCCTATCGCATGCACAATCTGTCTGGCCCAGCCGGCGAATACACGGTCACGCTTGCGGGCGAAGGGCCGCTCACCGTGCATGCCGAGCCATTTGTCGTCACCCTGGATGCCGACGGCAAGGCCGACACGCGCTTCCCTGTCGAGGCGACCGAGGCCGGCGATGCCGCACTTGCTTTGCTCATCGAGGGTCCTGGCGGATATCGCCAGGAGCGCCGCTGGGAGCTGGCGGTGCGCCCGCCCAGGCCATGGACCAGCGAGCGCAACATGACCGTGCTCCGCCCCGGAGAATCCCTCGATCTCGCCGCTGACGATCTGGCGATCTACGAGCCCGGCACGGGCGAGCTGTCGATCACCGTCAGCAACCGTCCCGATCTCGACGTGCCGGCGCTGCTCGCCGCGCTCGACCGCTATCCCTATGGCTGCCTCGAGCAAAGCATCAGCAGCACCATGCCGCTGGTCTATCTCGACGAGGTCGACACGCTTTGGGGCGGCGGCAATATCGACCGCGCCACCCTGCCCGGCCGCATAGCTGCGGGCATCGCGCGCATCGAGGCCAAGATGACCAGCTCCGGCGGCTTCGGCCTGTGGTCGTCGTCGGACAGCGTGCAACCTTGGCTGACCGCCTATGCCTACGACTTCCTCGACCGCGCGCGCAGCCGCGGCCATCCCGTCTCCGACGAGGTGATGGAGCGCTCGGGAGATTGGTTGCGGCGCTACCTGATGCAGGATTCCGCTGCCGACCATGTCTCGGCCAAAGCCTATGCCTTGATGGTGCTGACCCGCTCCGGCGTGCTCGGCGCCAGCGAGGCTCGCTATTGGTCGGAGCGCCTGGCACCCAATGCCAAGCGCCTGCTGGCGCTGGCGCAGATCGAGGCGACACTGGCCCATTCGGGCGATGCGCCGGCGGCACCGGCACTGGCTTCGCTGACCGCGGGCGAGGGCGCCAAGGGCGCGCCGCCGACACCGGCGGTCTTCTACGGCAGTTACGGCTCGCCTTTGCGCGACATTGCCGCCGCCCTGGCAACGGTCGGGCCCGAGGGACTCGAGCCAAGGCTCTGGAGCAAGGGCGTTGAGATCCTGGAGCGGGAATACGAGGCCAGCTATTACACCAGCACCCAGGAGAAGGTCTGGCTGCTGCTGGCGGCGCGGTCCATGCTGCAGGACACTGGCGACGGCATGAGCTTTTCCGCGGGCGAGGATTCCGTGGCCGGACGGCAAGAGCCCTACTACAGGACCTTGAGCGCAGGCGAGATCACCGCTGGCTTCAGCGTTCGCAACGACGGCGGGGCCGGCGATCTGCGCGTCTACGGCACGCGTACCGGGGTGCCGGCGATGCGCCTGCCGCCGGCCTATGAGAACATGGTCATCGAGCGCCGCCTCTACACCCTCGACGGCGCGCCGCTGCGCTCGCGCTCCATGCGCCAGGGCGACCGTGTCCTGGTCGTACTGGCCGGGCGTTCGCTGTCGCGCTGGCAGCACCGGGCCCTGGTGGTCGACCTGCTGCCCGCCGGGCTGGAGATCCAGCAGGGACAGCTGGGTGGCAGCGAGCTTGCCAAGCTCAACATTCCCGCTGAGCCCAAGGGCGAGGCCAATTTCGCCACCGGCGCGAACATGGTGCCGGTGGTGATGGAGCACTTGACGGAGCCGGAATACGAAGCCGTGCGCGACGACCGCTACGTGGCCGCGGTGGATCTCGACCGCAACCGCCCGGCCTTCACCCTCGCCTACATCGCGCAGGTGGTCACGCCGGGCGTCTATGCCTATCCGGCGGCGACGATCGAGGACATGTACCGGCCGGAATACTTCGCCCGCACGAACGAGGATACGCTGCGGGTGATGACGGCACGCTGATGCGGCGCTGGCACCTCATCGGTGTATTGGCGCTAGCGGCGCCGGTGCTGCTGTTGCCTTGGCTGGATGCGCGCTATCCGCCGGACCTTGCTCGGCTCGGCGACCTCTCCTTCGCGGTCGAGGATCGCGAGGGTCGCCTGCTGCGCCTGTTCTCGACCGCTGACGATACGGTCAGGCTCGCCGCCACCGCCGATGATGTCGACCCTGTCTATCTCGACATGCTCGTGGCCTTCGAGGACAAGCGCTTCTGGCGCCATGGCGGCGTCGATCCGCTGGCGCTGGTGCGTGCGGTGGGGCAAGCCATCGCCAACGGCCGCATCGTCTCGGGTGCCTCGACCCTGACCATGCAATGCGCACGCCTGCTGGAGCCACGGCCGCGCACCCTGCGCTCCAAAGTCATCGAGATGTTCCGCGCCTGGCAGCTCGAGCGCCGCTTCGAAAAGCGCGAAATTCTCGGTATCTATCTCACCCTGGCACCCTTCGGCGGCCGGCTGGAAGGCGTGCGCGCCGGCTCTCTCGCCTATTTCGGCAAGCCACCCGCACATCTCAGCCCGGGCCAGGCGGCGCTGCTGGTGGCCTTGCCCCAGGCGCCGAGCCGGCTGCGCCCCGACCGCCACCCCGCGCGCGCGGCGGCGGCCCGCGCCAAGGTGCTGCACCGTGTCGAGGCCCGCGGCGTCATTGCCCCGGCGCTGATGCAAACGGCCCTGGCCGACGCCTTGCCGGCCTTGCGCTCGGACACCCCGTTCCTGGCGCCGCATCTGGCCCGGCGCTTGCGCCGCGAGACGGACGGCGCGGTCGTGCGCAGCACCATCGACCGCCCCCTGCAAGAGCGCCTGGAGACCCTCGTCCGCAACGAGGTCGGGCGCTTCGCCGAAAGGGAATCGATCGCCGTTTTGGTCGTCGATACTCTCGACCGCTCGGTGCTGGCCTATGTCGGCTCGGCGGACTTTTCCAACGTCATGCGGCGTGGCCAGGTCGATATGGTTGGCGCCGTGCGCTCGCCGGGCTCGACCCTCAAGCCGCTGATCTACGGCATCGGCTTTGCCGACCGCGCCCTGCACCCGGCGACCCTGATCCGCGACGCGCCGACCCGCTTCGGCGCTTATCAGCCGCGCAATTTCCGCCGCGGCTATCTCGGCGAGGTCAGCGCAGCGGAGGCGCTCCGCCTCAGCCTCAACGTGCCGGCAGTGAAAGTGCTCGACCGTATCGGCCCGGTGCCCCTTGCCGAGCGCCTCGGCACCGCCGGCATCCCGCTGAGGCTGCCTCATGCGGGCGCCCGGCCCAGTCTGGCCATGGCGCTTGGCGGTGTCGGCATCACCTTGGAGGAGCTGGTGCGGGTCTATGCGGCGCTGGCCGGCGACGGCGCGCCACGGCCGCTGCGCTATACCGATGCGCCCCTGTCATGGCCAGCGGCCGAGCCCCTGATAGGCCGCCAGGCGCGGGATTGGGTGGCGCAGATACTGGCCGGCGTGCCACGTCCGGCGGGATTCGCCGGCGCGGGCGGTATCGCCTTCAAGACCGGCACCTCATACGGCTTTCGCGATGCCTGGGCGGTGGGCTTCGACAAACGCTACACGGTCGGCGTCTGGGTCGGCCGCGCCGACGGCACCGCCAGCCCGGAGCGCACCGGCCTCGATGCCGCCGCGCCGATCCTGCTGCGCACTTTCGCGCTGCTGCCCGAGGCCGAAGGCTATGCGGCCTGGAACCAGAGCATGGACAGCGCACCCGCCGGTCTCGCCAGGCTGGAGCGTGAGCCGCCCGGGCAGGTCCAGGTGGCCGCGCCCAGCATTCAATATCCCATCGATGGCAGCGTGCTGCGCCTCGCCGACCTGCCCCACGGCCTGGCGCTCGAGGCCAGCGGCGGCCAGCGCCCGCTCGCCTGGCTGGTCAACCGGGCGCCGCTGGCAGCGGCCCGCTGGCGCCGTCAGGCGAGCTGGCAGCCGGACGGCCCCGGCTTCGCCCAAGTCACGGTGATAGACGCCCTCGGCCGCGCCGCCGCCGCCACGGTGCGCATCGTCGAGCGTTGATCCCCTACCAGGGACGCTCCACGTCGGGGTCGCGCAGGCGGGCGTCCTGCCATTCCTGGCGCTGACCTTCGGCCTCGCGGGTCTTGCTTTGGACCAGCTCGATGAGATCCTCGGCTTCCTCCCGGGTCATGGTGAAGCGGGCGCCACCGCCGGCGCTGCCGCCGGAGTTGTTGTCCTCGTTGGGCAGGCCCTGCGGTGCCGCATCGCTCGCCTCGCCGGCACTGTTCTCAGCCGACTGATCGGTCACCGGCTGGGCGCCAGGGCCCGGCTGGTTGCCGGAGGCGCCTGTCGCATCGCCCGGCTTTCCCGAGGCCTGGGGCGATTCCTCGGCTTGCGGCGGGCCGCTCTGGCCACGCTCCTCCGACAGTTCGTCGAGCAAGCGATAGGCAAGCTCGAGATTATACATGGCATCGCCCAACTCGGGCCGCAGCGACAGCGCCGCGCGATACGCTTCGATAGCATGCTCGATGAAGCCCACGGCATCCTCGACCGAGGCCTCGCGCACATTCAGTGCCTGCACGTAGCGGGCATTGCCGAGATTGTAATAGGCCAGCGCCGCGAGCCTGGTGTCATCGGTATTGAAGGCGTCCGAGAGCGCCGCCTCCGCCGCTTTCGGATCCCCCGCCTGGAGGCGCGCGACGCCGATATTGAAGGCCACCAACGGCTCGCCGGGAAGCTTGGCCTGAGCCGCGGCATAGCGCGCCGCCGCCTCCTCGTAGCGTTGCTGCGCATAGAGGGCGTTGCCTTGCGCCACGGCGTCATAGGGTGAGTCGGAATCGGCAAAACCGGTGAGCCCGAACAACAGCATCACCGCCGCGGCCGACGGGAGCGGACGCCGCGTGCCGGTTTGCGCCGCGGGGCGCGGCTGTTCGCCGAGCAGCATTTCGAGCGCCAGCAACAGCAGCGCTGCCAGCGCCAACCAGCGGAACAGCTCTCCGGCCCGGGTCTGGGCCAGGCCCTCCAGTTCGCGGCCGCGCTTCACGGCGATGGAGTCGCGGTAGAGCTTGTCGAGCTCTGCCGGGGCCGTACGCGCGGCAACATAGACGCCGCTGGTGATGCCGGCGATCTGGCGCAACAGGGGCTCCTGCAGCTTGGTCACCACGGCTTCGCCGTTATGCAGCAGGGGTGCGCGCTCGCCGGTCGCGCTGATCAAAGTAATGCCGGCGCCGCTCAGCGGGTTGCCGATGCCGACGGAATGGATGGTGACGCCGAGCCGAGCCGCCTCGCGCGCTGCCGACAGCGTCGTGCCGCCATGGTCCTCGCCGTCGCTGATCAGGATCACGTCGGTATAGGGCGAGGCGCCAGGCTCGAGCTCCCGCAGCACCTTGCCGACGGCATTGCCGATCAGGCTGCCCCGGCGCGGCGCGGCGCCGCTGCGAACGGCGGCCAGGCGGTCGAGGAAGAAGCCGTAGTCAAGCGTGACCGGGCTGTGGCGGGTGGCGCGGCCGGCGAAAGTCACCAGGCCGAGACGGTGGCCGCCGGTTTCTCTGGTCGCCTCGACCATGCCGGCAATGGCCGCCTTGGCGGCTTCCAGCCTGTTCGGCTTGGCGTCTTCCGCAAGCATGCTGCGCGAGATGTCGAGCAGGAAGATAATATCGCGGCCGCTGCGCGGCGCGTCCTCGACACTGTCGCCCCAGCGCGGTCCCATGACCGCGACGACCAACAGGGCGACCGCACCCGCCAGTGCTGCCGCCTTGAGCCAGCGGCGGCGGTCGCGGGCCACGTCTTCGGCGCTTGTCACGTCCTGCCCGAGAAATGTTGCGCGCGCCTGATGCCGGCGTCTGATGCCGTAGGCCGTCAACACCAGCACCAGCGGCACCAGTAACAGCAGAATGGCGATCCACGGGGCGTCGAACTGCATCCCTCTCCCCTTACGGCGTCGTGCGCAGGACAGTATTGCCGAGCGTCGCCTCAAGCAACAGCAGCAGCAAGGCAAGGCCCAAAAAGGCGGGGAAGATCTGCACCGAGCGCTGGTACTGCTCGACCACCATGGTCGATGTCTCGAGCTGATCGATCTCGCTATAGATGTCGGCCAACGCCATGCCGTCGGTGGCGCGGAAGAATCGACCGCCGGTGGTATCGGCGATCTCCTTGAGCAGGGTCTGGTCCAGCAGACCCGGCGTGGCCATTGTCCGCGTGCCCGAACCCACAGCGACCGCGGTCGTCCGCACGGCGTCACGCCCGCCCGCGCCGATGGTATGCACCGTGATATCGAAGGTCTTGGCCACCCAGGCCGCGTCCATGGGATGCACCGAGCCGGCATTGTTGTTGCCGTCGGTCAGCACCACCATCACCTTGCTCTCGGCCTCGGCGTCGCGCAGCAAGTCCGTCGCCATGACCATAGCATCGCCGATGGCGGTGCCGTCTTCCTGCGGCACGACGATGATCTCGACCTCACCGAGGGTGTCGAGAAAGGCGTCATGGTCGAGGGTCAGCGGGCTCACCGTATCGGCATAGCGGGCGAAGGTGACGAGGCCCAGCGCATCGCCCTCGCGGCCTTCGCTGTCCGGCCCGCGCCCGCCGACGAAGTCGCGCAAGGTAGCCTTGACCACATCGAGGCGGGTCGACCGCTCGGCCGTGATCTGCAGATCCTCGGCAAGCATGCTGCTCGACGTGTCGACCACCACGACGATGGCGACGCCTTCCTGGTAGGCGCGCGACAGTTCGAGGCCCCAGCGCGGATCGGCCACGGCAAAGACGGCCAGCACCAGGGCGGCGCCCCGGGCCCACGGCATGGCTGAGGCAAGGCGCATGCGCATGCTTCTCGGCATATCCGCAAGCGGGCCGGTCATCGGATAGCCGATCGCGCCAAGGCGTCGCTGGCCGCGTTTGAGCAGCAGCAACAGCGGCACTGCCAGCAGCAGGATCAAAGCCATGGGGTCATCGAAAGTCATGCTTTTGCCGCCGTTTCCTCGACAAAGGCCACGGCGGCGTGCAGGCGCGCGCGCATATCGGTTTCCGCCGGGCGGCTGCGGCCGAACTTGACGCGATCGCATTGGCCGAGCGCCGGGCCGAGACCGTCGCTGGGCGGCGTTTCGGCGGCACCCAGGATCTCTTCCGTCGTCCGCTTTGCCGCGGGCAGGCCGAAGCGCCCATTCAGATAGGTGCGCAGGATTGCCGAAAGCCGGGCATGGAACTCGTTCACCTGCGCGGCATCGAGACCTGCCAGGCGCTCGAGCGCGGCCAGCGCCAGGTCATGCGCATGGCGCCGCACCAGCCGGCGCCGTGTCTCGGCGCGCTTGCGGCGCAGCAGCAGGGCGAGCGCCAGCGCCGCGACCGCCACGGCACCGAGAATGCCGAGCATCTGGCCGAGCGGCGGCAGCGTGGACGGCGCCAGCAGTTCGAGCGGTGGCGCCACGCCTTTGGGCCGGGTCGGCACGGCATCATCGGGTAGCACCGAGGTCACGCTTAGGGTCAGCGGGCGCGTGCGCAACCGCCGCATGTCGCTGCCCCCGTCCATCAATTCGCCGCCGCAACGGTCCATGCGCACGCAGGCGAAATGGTTGACCGTGTTCTCGTCCTCGACCAGCACCGGCAGCGACGGCAGCCGCTGTTCGCCGGCGGCGACAGCGCGCAGCATGTAGTGGCGCTCCCAGCGCTGGCGCCCGTCACCGGCCCAGAAGGGACCCTCGTCGCGCTCGCTGAGCACGCGAAACGGACCCATCGTGCCGTCGCCGCTGGGCAGGGCGATAGCCAGGCCGACCAGCGTCTCGACGGCGATAGAGACCTGCACCGGATCGACGATCGCGGTTACCGAACGGTCGGCGGTGACGCTGATATGGGCGCTGCGGAAACTGGATTCGAGCACCTGCGGCGTCAGCTCCACCGCCATCGCCGGCGGCAACAGCGCAGCGACGAGGCCGGCGGCGTATGCAGCGGTGCGGAACATGACTCTTAGGCGATCAGGTTGCGGACGGCAGAAAACAAGGCACTCTGCGGATCGCCGTAGCCATCGAGCACGGAGAAGTGATTTTCGCCCTCTATGGGCAGGTAGTCTGCCTCGTGCCCGGCGGCGGTCCAGGCGGCGTGAAAGTCACGGCTCTGGCGCACGAAATCGCCGGTCTCCGCCGCCCCCACAGCCACCGTCAGCGGCGGCGCACTGGCGGGAATGTGGTCGATGGGGCTGAGCTGGGCGATATCGTGGGCGCCGAGCTGCACCGCCGTCTGTACGAAGGTGTAGAGCACGGGGCGCAGGTCGAAGACGCCGCTGATGGCGCAGGCGCCCTTGATGAGATCCGCCGGCAGGCCGTAGTCGCCGGCCCAATCCGTCTCCAGCATCATTCCGGTCAGGTGGCCGCCGGCGCTGTGGCCGGAAATCGTGATGCGCTCCGGGTCGCCGCCGTAATCGGCAATATTGTTGGCGATCCAGGCCAGTGCGGCGCGGCTCTGGCGCACGATCTCGGCGACCGAGACCTTGGGGCAGAGGGCATAGTTGCTGACCACGACGCAAGCCCCTGCCGCCACCAGCTCAGGCGCTACGAAGCTGAACTCCTGTGCCGTGAAGCGGCGCCAATAGCCGCCGTGAATGAAGAGGTGGACCGGTGCCTTGCCGCCTTCAACCTTGGCGGGGAAGATGTCGAGATACTCCTCGACAGTCGGCCCGAAGGCCACGCCGAGGACCGAATCCAGCCTGTCGCGCGCCTTGGCGCTGTCGCTCGACCAGCGCTCGATGATCTCGCCTGCCTCGGGCACGGCGACGGTCAGATTGTAGTGAGCGTCGAGCTCGTCAAGGGTCTCGTAATCGCGATAGAGCATGGTCGGTGGTCCTCCTCGGCCCCTCTCATACCTGAGCCGGGCTGCCGGATCGACCCTTTCGAGCCCGCGTGGTAGAGGGAAGGCATGAAGACTCGAGACAAAATTGGCGAAGCGGTGATGGTCACGCACGACGATGCCTTGCCGCCGGCGCTCGCCGATGCGGCCGGCTCGTCGCTTACGCTGCGTATCGCGCGAGCGGGTGGCCGGGCCTGGCGGCGTGACGACGGCCGTCTTTCCGTGGCCTTCGCCTCGCCCTTGGCGGCGGTGCGATGCGCGCTCAGGGTACGCTGGGACATGACGGCGATGTTCGGCGACGAACATGCCTTCGCCATGGGTGTCGCCTTGGCTGAGAGCGAGGCCGCGGACCTCGCGGCGCTCTCAGAGAGCGGGCTCATTGTGTCGACAGACGTTCGCGACACTGTCGAGGGCGAAGTCGATGTCAACTACGAGCCGCTCGGCGACAGCGCATGGCACGCGCTGCCGCGCCATAGCGGCCGCGGTGTCTTCCGCTTCAAGCCTTGGACCAGCCCGCGACGGCGGCGCGCCGGCCTCATCGCCGCCGTCATCATGATCGCCGTGACGGTCGCGGGATTGCTGCTCAGCGAGCCTAAAGCCTGACCACGGTGCGCCCACGCACCTCGGCTTTCAATATGCGCCCCAGCACATCGGGCAGGCCGTCGAGATCGGTCTCGACGGCGATGGTGTCGGCGAGGCCTGCGGGCTTGAGCTCGCCGGCCATGCGCTGCCAGAGGGCGGGCCGCTCGGACATCGGGCACATCACCGAGTCGATGCCGAGGATGGAGACGCCACGCAGCAACAGGGGCAGCACCGTCGAGGAATAGGCGAAGCCACCGGTCAGGCCCGTGCAGGCCACGGCACCGCGATATTTGAGACGGGCGAGCAGCCAGGGCAGGGTCGTGCCGCCGACCTGGTCGATGGCGGCAGCATAGGTCTCTTTGTCGAGCGGCCTGCCCTCCGCCGAGACCTCGTCGCGGCTGAGGATAGTCTTGGCGCCGAGGCCGCGCAGATAGTCGTGCTCGTCGCTCTTGCCGGTCGATGCGGCAATGTCGTAGCCGAGCCGTGCCAGCATGGAGACGGCAATCGAGCCGACGCCGCCGGTGGCGCCGGTCACCAGCACCGGACCCTTGTCGGGAGAGAGGCCGCGCGCCTCCAATTCGCGAATCGCCAGGGCCGCGGTGAAGCCCGCGGTGCCGAGCACCATGCATTCGCGCAAGGAGAGGCCGTGCGGCTTGGCCACGATCCAGTCGCCCGGCACCCGGGCAAGCTCTGCGAAGCCGCCGTCATGGGCGACGCCGAGGTCGAAGCCGGTGATCAAGACCTCGTCGCCTTCGGCAAAGCGCGAATCGCGAGACGCCATCACCGTGCCCGCGAGATCGATTCCCGGCACCAGCGGGTGCTTGCGCGCCACGCCCCCCTTGGCCAGGGTTGCCAGGCCGTCCTTGTAGTTGACGCTGGAATAGGCGACGCGGATGGTCACTTCGCCCTCGGGCAGGTCCGCCGCCTGGCACTCCTGGATGCCCAGCGACACGCCGTCGTCGGCCTTGTCGACGACCAGCGCCCTGTATGTCTCGGCCATGGAATTCTCCTTCGCTCCGGGAACTGGCTCATATCTGTCGCAGGTCGCGTTGACAAGGCTTCATACGGCTGTTTTCGTGATCGGCGAAACTCAATCCAGGGAGGACCTACGAAATGTCGAAGATCGTCGAATTGCGCACCTATGACCTGCAGCCCGGCAGCCACCCCGAATGGCTGAAGATCTACCAGGACTCGGTGGTGGACCTGCAACAGGAGATTCTCGGCCACCGCTTCGGCTATTTCCATACCGAGCTCGGCCCACTCAATCAGATCGTCCACATGTGGGCCTATGACAGCCTCGACGATCGCGCCCGGCGTCGCGCTGAGCTGACCTCGCGGCCGGAGTGGGCCGAGTTCACACCAAAGGTCCGCCCGCTGCTGCAGAAAATGGAGTCGAAGATCCTGATTCCGGCACCTTTCCATCCCGTCGAATAGCAACCACGCAGCCGCTTCCGAAGGAGCCGATCCATGCCTGACAAACGAATCGTTTTGCTCAGCAATCCGGGCCGCTTCGCCGGGCCGGCTGCGGTGCGGGCGTTGACCGAGGACGGGGCTACCGTTCTCGGCTGCGCGCCGCTCGGGCCCGAAGCGGCGGGCGAGCCGCCGGCCGGCCTAGCCATGGTTGCCGCGCGCGAGCCGGCCGTGATTGTCGAAGAGATCACGCGTGACTATGGTGGCATCGACGTGTTGATCAACAACGATGCCTTCGAGGCCATCCGCGCCAAGGTCGAGGATGCGGACCCGGCCGACCTTCGTTCCGGACTCAATGCGATGGTCGAAGCGCCCTATGCCCTTGCCGCTGCCGTCACGCCCGGCATGAAAGCGCGGCGGGCAGGCAAGCTCGTTTTCATCACCTCGGCGACCCCTTTCCACGGTCTGCCCAACTATTCGATGTATGTGACCGCGCGCGGTGCTGCCAACGCGCTCGCGCTCAGCCTTGCCAAAGAGCTTGGGCCCTTCAACATCCAGGTCAACGCGGTGGCGCCCAACTATGTCGAGAACCCGGACTATTTCCCGCCCGATGTGATCGGCGACCCTGAGACGCTGAAGAAGATCGTTCGCCCCATTCCGCTCGGCCGCCTCGGCAAGCCCGACGAGCTTGGCGCGCTGGTCGCCTTCCTCGCTTCCGACCGTGCCGACTGGATCACCGCCCAAGTCATGCCCTTCTCGGGCGGCTGGGCCTAGAGCCGCAACCTTACAGGCCCCCGGAGGATCTTGGGTATTACGGATAGGGAGACAGTCCATGCGACGATTCGCACTGATGACCATGATGCTGCTCTGTCTGGCGTTGAATAGCCCGGCCAAAAGCGCCGATGCACCAAAGTCTGGGACGATCGAGGATCTTGTCTGGTCGGACGCCCGGGTGGCCGTGGCCTTGCTCTGGGGCGACGATGCCGCCGGCCCCTACGGCAAGCTGGTCAAGTTTCCTCCCGGTCTGGTCTCGCCGCCGCATTTTCATTCCGAGGACTATACCGCGGTGGTGATCTCCGGCATCCTGCTCGACCCCACCGACCCCACAGACGCCGCCAGGCCTCTCGCTGCCGGTGGCTTCTATCTCCTGCCCGGCGGCACCGTCTACACGGTGCGCTGCGTCTCCGAGGTGCCTTGCCTGGTCTATGCCCATCAGGCTGGCGGTTTCGATTTCAACCGCACGGATTGAGGCGCTAGGCAGCCAGCTGCTGATAGCTCCGCCGCGCATAGAGCAGAGGTGCCTGCTGCAAGTCTGCGACGGCAGCCTCGACCGCGCCGAAGATGACATAGTGCGTGCCGACGAGCTGGCTGTCCGTCACGGCGCAATCGAATGTCGCGAGCGCGCCAGAGAGACGCGGCGCGCCGGTGGTGCCGACGGTCCAGTTCGCGACTGAGAATTTATCACCGCCAGCGCGTCCACCGAAGATGTCCGACAGCGCCGCCTGATCCGAGGCCAGCAGGTTGACGCAGAAGGCGCCGTTCTGCCGCAGCACCTTGCCGGCCGCGCTCTTGTGGTGAATGCAGACCAGCAGCGCCGGGCGGGCCATGTCGGCGGAGACCGAGGCCATGGCCGAGACCGTGAGCCCGGCGCGCCCCGCCACCCCGTCTGTGCTGACGATGGTGACGGTGCTGGCGGCGAGGCTCATGGCGTCGAGGAAATCGCTGCGCAGGGCCATGGTCTCACTCCGCCGCAACGGCGAGGCCGTGGCGGACGATATCGGTGATGGGGTCGAGGCCGAGCGCCAGGCGGCCGCTGAAACGCTGCTGGCGCTTCTCCGGCAGGGGATGGAACTGGCCGGCATGGACATCGCGCAACAGGCGCTCGAGGCCGAACTTGCGGAAGAAACCGGCACCGCCCGTCACATGCATGGCCTTTTCCACCGTTGCCAGGGCAGCGTTCCCCGTGATGGTCTTGCGCGAGAGAATCGCGTTGGCGGTCTCGGTACTGGCCTCGAAGTCGAGGTCGTTGGCGATGCGCACCATGTCGGCATGAACGATCTGGGTCGTAGCCAGCAGGTTGCCGAGTTCGCCGATGAGATAGACCGTGTCCTCGGCGTGGCGCTTGCTGGCTATGCCGATCGCCGTCTCTGTCGCTTTCTCGGCGATGCCGGCATAGACCGACATGATGATCGGCATGGCGACCGTCAGGATCACGTTCCAGGCCGGGTGATAGACGCCTTTCTCGCGCTTGAGAACGATCGCTTCGTCGGGCACGAAGACATCGTCGAGGATGATCGTCTGCGATCCCGTGGCGCGCATGCCCATGGTGTCCCAGTCGCCGGCGAGAGAGACCCCGTCGCTGGCAAAGGGCACGGCGAAATGCAGCACTTCGTCCCGGCAGGGTGCCGAGGTGACAAGCAAATCGCCACCCGGCGAGCCGCTGCCGAAGGGCTTGCGGGCGCTGACCCGATAACCGCCTTCGACGGGGCGTGCCTCGCCGTTCGATTCGAGCCAGTCGTTGGCGCCGGTGCTGACCAGCACGACCTCATTATCGGCCACCTTGCGCAACAGGGCTTCGCCCGGCCTGCCGTTGCGATGATTGAACACCGCGGCCGACACCACATGCTGGTGCATGGCCAGCGACAGCCCTGTGGACGGGCAATAATGAGCCAGCCTACGGATAAAGTCGCATATTTCGCTGTGACTGGCGCCGCGGCCGCCAAGCTCCGTCGGCACCTGGGCCGAGAAGATCTTGTGCTCTTTCAGCAGCGCGTAGTTCTCGGCAACGAAGGCGCCGGCTTGGTCGCGCTCCGCGGCGTCCTTGGCGATGGTCGGGCCCAACGCTTCGGCGAGCTGTGCCAGGGTCTGTGTCTCGGTCATCGCATCGTCTCCTTTTGCTGGGCGTTGGATTGCCCATAGGGTCTCGCGCCCTCGGCTCCCATTCAACTTTCAAATCTGTAGTTGCGCCGCAGAGTGGCCATCGCTAGGTTTCGGCCATGTCGTCAGCCAAGGGATACGGCCAGTTCTGCCCCGTCGCGCGCACTGCCGAAGTGCTGGCGGAGCGTTGGACGCCATTGGTGGTGCGTGAGCTGTTGAGCGGCGCGGTGCGCTTCAACGACATTCAACGCGGCGTGCCGCGCATGTCGCCGTCGCTGCTCTCACGGCGTCTCAAGGAGCTTGAATATGCCGGCGTCGTGGAGCGCCGCCAGGCCGAAGGCCGCGGCTGGGAATATCACCTGACGGCGCCGGGCCATGAGCTCATGCCGATCATCGAGACCATGGGCGCCTGGTCCCAGCGCTGGCTGCGCCAGGAACTGGTGGCCGACGAGAATCTCGACCCGGACCTGCTGATGTGGGACATCCGCCGCCGCGCCATCGCCTCGGAAGTGCCGATTCGCGGCCGTTTCGTGGTCCGCTTTCAGTTTGCCGGCGTGCCGGCCAGCCACCGGCTTTATTGGCTGGTCTTCGATGACGGCGATGCCGATCTCTGCATCAAGGACCCTGGCCACGAGGTCGACTTGCACATCGCCGGCGCACTGCGCCTGCTGACCCAGATCTGGCTTGGCCACGTGACCCTTGACGAAGCCCTCGCCGACGAGCGCCTGGAGCTTGACGGCAGGCCGCGCGACATCAAGGCTTTCCGCCGCTGGTTCGCATTAAGCGTCACCGCACCCGCGGCCCGCGCCGCCATTTCCGCCGAGGCCTGATTGCCCGTGTCCGAGCGTATCTTGATCATCGATTTCGGCTCGCAAGTCACCCAGCTGATTGCCAGAAGGGTTCGCGAATCCGGCGTCTATTGCGAGATCGTGCCTATCCAAAACGCCGAGGATGCCTTGGCGGGCGAGACGCCCAGGGCCGTGATTCTCTCTGGCGGTCCCGATTCGGTGACCCTGGAAAACACGCCACGCGCACCGCAAGCGGTCTTCGACATCGGAGTCCCAATTCTCGGCATCTGCTATGGCCAGCAGAGCATGGTGCAGCAGCTTGGCGGCAGCGTCGTCGGCGCCGACCATCGCGAGTTCGGCCGCGCCTTCGTCGATGTCGTCGACGATTGTGCCCTGTTCGACGGGGTCTGGGCCAAGGGCGACCGCGAACAGGTCTGGATGAGCCACGGCGACCACGTCGCCGAATTGCCCGAAGGTTTCCGCGCCGTGGCTACCTCCGACGGCGCGCCGTTTGCAGCGATAGCAGACGACGCACGTCACTATTACGGCGTCCAGTTCCATCCCGAGGTGGTTCACACGCCACACGGCACGGCCCTGCTCGGCACCTTCACTCACGCTGTCGCCGGCTGCTCCGGCGACTGGACCATGGCTGCCTATCGCGACACCCAGGTGACGGCGATCCGCGAACAGGTCGGCGACGGACGGGTCATCTGCGGTCTTTCCGGTGGCGTCGATTCCTCCGTTGCCGCCGCCTTGATCCACGAGGCCATAGGCGAGCGCCTAACCTGCGTGTTCGTCGATACCGGCGTGCTGCGGGAGGGCGAGGCCGACGAAGTGGTGGGACTGTTCCGCGATCGTTTCAATACCCCGCTGGTGCATGTGGACGCGGCCTCGCAGTTCCTCGACAAGCTGGCCGGCGTCACCGATCCGGAGGCCAAGCGCAAGATCATCGGCGCCACTTTCATCGATGTCTTCGAAGCAGAGGCGAACAACGTCGGCGGCGCCGATTTCCTCGCCCAGGGCACGCTCTACCCGGACGTCATCGAATCGGTCTCATTCGCCGGCGGCCCCAGCCACACCATCAAGTCGCACCACAACGTGGGCGGCCTGCCGGAGCGCATGCGCCTCAAGCTGGTCGAGCCCCTGCGCGAGCTGTTCAAGGACGAAGTGCGCGTGCTGGGGTGCGAGCTTGGCCTGCCGGAGACCATGGTCGGCCGCCACCCCTTCCCCGGACCGGGTCTGGCCATCCGAATCCCCGGCGAAGTCACCGAGGAACGCACAGCGATCCTGCGCCAGGCCGACCGCATCTATCTCGAGGAGATTCGCGCCGCCGGCCTCTACGACGCCATCTGGCAGGCCTTCGCGGTGCTGCTGCCGGTGCGCACGGTCGGCGTCATGGGCGACGCGCGCACCTACGAGCACGTCTGCGCGCTCCGCGCCGTCACCTCGACCGACGGCATGACCGCCGACACCTACCCCTTCGACCACAGCTTCCTCACGCGCACCGCCAACCGCATCGTCAACGAGGTGCGCGGCATCAACCGCGTGGTCTACGACGTGACGTCCAAGCCGCCGGGCACGATCGAGTGGGAATAGAAAATATCCTATAACTTATTGTTTTCATTGCAATTTAAATTTACAAAGTAGTTACAAAGTTTTTTGAACGCTTGATTCTGCGCGCTATCTGAGACATTCTTGCAAAGTAAATTACAAACTGTAGCGAGTTACGACGAATCGTAAGGATTCTGTTATGAATTCGGCGACTTCTGAGGTGGTCCCAGAAAATCGGACAGGGAGTTAAGGTGTATTCCACCGGAT
>CAYPAX010000035.1:0-38831 GCA_964408735.1 uncultured Rhodospirillaceae bacterium
ATTCATCGTCTGGGAGTGAGAATCAGCAAAGCCACTTAATCAACGGGCTGCTAGACGGCGAGGACATTCTGGTGGCGGAAGGGAGTCTCGACCTTGTTCGCGCCGCAAAGGCTTCTATCGACATTGCCGGGCATTACTCCCGCCCTGACGTCTTCCAATTGGCCGTCAATCGCGCTCGACGACAGCGCATCATCGCGACATCCACGGAACCCGCTAATGTTTTGCTGAATGATGCGGGAGACGTAGAAGACTTGGAGGGGCAGTTCTAGCGTTTGGCGCGGTCACATTGAAGCATGCCGTTCCGAGATTGATCCAGTTCGAGGATACGATGGGAGCCGACAAGGCTACCCATTTCTCGGTCTCCGCAATGTGGAAAATTGGTGGCGCAGAGTGAAAGAATATTCGCGCTCATCATCAGTCATTGACCGCTCTAGATGCGGTGGACGGCTCGCGCCACCGGCATCGCAATGTGCCGATGTGCGGTGTCATTTGACGAGCCGCGAATGTCGTGTTGTGGCTAAACCCGGCTGTGCAGGTGACTCCCCAAAAACGTCTGCTTATGGCGCAATATCTGCCTCAACCATAACATGGCGGCCAGTTTCGGCGCAGCCTTATCAACGGGTGTTCCGATATCGCAACGTTACTTCCCGGCAACCGCTTTCCCCTGTTCCGGCGCGCCTGAGCCTTCGGCCGTCCTCAAGTGCCGAGCCCATTCCTCACACCCGCCTCAGCTCGTGACGCATGGCGGCGATGGCGCCGGCGAGGGCCAGGAGGAGGCCGAGCCAGAGCCAGGTCATCATGGGGAATATCTTGATCACCAGCGGCACGGTGGTGGGGGCGCGCAGCGTTTCGAGCGCGCCTTCCTCGCGGCGGTATTCCACCGCCGGCAGCCAGATCTGCACGTCGCGCCAGAGGCCGCGGTGGATGTAGGGGTCGATCATCTGGCTGGCGCCCGAGAGGGTGCGGGCATAGCGGTAGTCGAGGATCTCGCACATCAGGCGCACGGGGCCTAGGCCCAGGGTCGGCTGCGGCTGGGCATCGCGGTAGCGGGCCGTGCCGGTGGCACCGGCGATCGCCTCGCCATCGCGGACTTGCGACCATTGCACCTGCGCCACGGCCTGGAAGGCCCCGCGCGAGCCGTCGTCGACGAAGGCCTCGTGGTTCGCTTGCACGGTGACCTCGTAGCCCCAGGGGAAGCTGACCGGCGCCGCCAGCTCGTCGGGAAAGCGCAGATTGCGCCAGCTGTCGAGGTCGAAGACCGAGGCGGTGATGGCCGAGAGCAGCGCCACCACGACGCCGAGATGCACGGCGCCGACGGGCAGGTGGTAGCGCCCGAGCGCCCGGCGGCGGCCGTGTCGCAGCGCCGCATCGAGGCCCCAGGCCAGGGAGGCGAGGCCGAGATAGAGCATGGCCACCACCAGGGCGTCGAGCAGGGGGAAGATGGCGGTGGTGTTGGCCGACGTCATGCCCTTGCCGGTATAGAAAGCATCGATCGGTTGCCAGGCTAACGGCACCGCCAGGGCGGCGGCGGCGACCGCTATGGTGAGCGGCCAGCGCAGCCGCCGCCAGGGCAGGAAATTGTGCCCGCCGACCAGCCCGATGACGATGCCGAGCGGCGCCAGCAGGGCATTGGCGCGGTAGCGGTCGACATCCCATTGCTCGAACTGACGCTGCAGCTCGGCGACCTCGGCCTCCGAGGTCCAGCGGGCGAGGAACTCGAAGAAGGGCTTGAACTTCTCCGGCCGCGGCCAGGCCAGCGACTGGGCCAGGCTGGCCTCGAGCAGGACCCAGGCGCCGACCAGGGCGCAGGCGCCGAGTGCGAGGGTGGCGATGGTGATCAGCACGCCGGCCTCGGTGCGCCGGGGAGCGCGCTGGCGTTTCGGCGAGCGCGCCAGGGCGACCACGATCACGCCCGCCAATCCCAGCGCCATGGCCGCCAGCCAGGGCCACGAAGTATCGCCGACATAGCGGTGGGACGACGCCAACCCGGGATGCCGCGTAATCACCAGGGCGATCAACGCCGCCAGGGCCGTCAACAGGCCGAGGAGCGGGTGCAGGCGGGCATAGGCGCCGCCCGGGCGGTAGCGCCGCAGGGTGTGCAGGTGCGCCGTCGCCAGGGCCCAGACCACGAAGACCACCGTCTGCACCGGGTCCCAATGCCAGAACTGGCCGAAGGTGAAGTCCTCGTATGCCCACCACATGCCGCTCACGAGCCCCAGCGAGAGCACCAGCCAGCCGGCCCGGGTCCAGCGCCCGGCGATCTCGCGCCAGGGACCCGTTCCACGGGCCAGGGCCTGGGCCGCCGCACCCGCGGGCGCCAGGAAGAGCACGAAGGCGAGCAGCACGAAAGGCGGGTGCAGCAGCATCCAGACCCGCACCAGGTGCACGTTCATGCCCTGGCCCGCATGCGCCGCGTCCGGGGGGCTCGGGGCGAAGGGCGACCACAGCGCGGTGCCGGCCGCAAAGGCGGCAACCAGAGCCAAGGCACCGGGTCCCGCCCAGCCCGCATAGCGGCAGAGCCTGGTTGCCGCCAGGGCGCCGAGCGCCGTCAGCAGCAGCAGGGTGGCGCCGTCGTCGCCCCAGAGATTGGCGAGCTTGTAGAGCAGCGGCAGCTCCGCATGGCTGGTCGCCCAGACGACGCGGAACTGGAACTGGTCGAAGGCGAACAGCAGCGCCAGCACCAGCAGCGCCGCGACCGCCACGATCGCTGTTATCAACGCAAGCCGGCGCAGAATGGTCTCAGCCGGCACCGGTCTTGCGCTCCGGCCCGCGATAGGCGGCGATGGCCTGGAAATACGCCCGCGCCGCCGCCTCCCCGCGCGCGCCCGTGGCGTCGAAGTGGGCCGCCAGCAGGCCCGCCGCGTGGGCCACCGCCATCGAGGCGCCGTCGGCGGCAGGCCCCCGCACGCAGGCGCCGAAATCGGCTTGCGCGGTGTCGAGATGCGATATCTCGCCAGGCTGACAGCGGGCATCGCCGGTAATGCGCAGCACAGGCGCATAGGCCGAGGGGTAGACCGGATCGCCGCGCGCGGGCGAGGCGCCGAGCATGACCGCATCGGCATCCGCAACTGATGCGCGTAAAACCTCTCGGTCTGCCCGCAAGCCAAAGCTCATGGTGACGATATCCACCCCCTCGCCGCAGGCCCAGTCCAGCCCCGCCGCCGCCGCCGCCGCCGAGGTGCCGCCTCCGGGGCCGAAGATCTGCGCGTTCAACAAAACCGCGCCCGGCGCGAGTCCGGCCACGATCTCGGCGATGGCCGAACCATGGCCTAATCTATCGTTTCCCGCCGCAGCGATATCGACCCCGCCATCCTCGCGCGGCACGAACGCGCGGCCCGATATCGCCGGCAAGGCGAAGCCGCTGTCGAGAATGCCGACCCTGAGCTCAGCCATCGCCGGCCAGCTCCAGCACCGCATCGGCGCCGGCCAGGGCCTCAGCGCGATGGCTGACGACGATGCGCGTGCGCCCGGCGAACAGCGCATCGACGGCGGCGATCAGGCTGGCCTCGGTCTCCAGGTCGACCGCCGAGGTGGCCTCGTCGAGGATCAGCACCAGCGGATCCTGCAGCAGCGCCCGAGCGATGGCGAGGCGCTGGCGCTGGCCGCCCGAGAGCGAGGTGCCGCGCTCGCCCACCGGGGTCTCCCAGCCCTGGGGCTGGGCAGCAATGAAGTCGGCGATCTGGGCGCGCATCGCCGCATCTTGCAGCGCCGCGTCGTCCGCTTCGGGACAGGCGTAACGCAGATTGTCGGCAATGCTGCCGCGGAACAGCACCACGTCCTGGGCGACCACGGCGATGCGCCGGCGCAGCTCTCCCGCATCGAGCTCGCGCAGGTCCACACCATCGAGAGTGATACGGCCCGCGCGCGGGTCGTAATGGCGGTGCAGCAGGTCGATGAGCGTCGTCTTGCCGACGCCGGTCGCACCGACAATGCCGAGCTTGGAACCGGCAGGCACCTCGAGATCGAGCCCGTCGAGGACCGGCCGCTCGGCGCCCGGATAGGCGAAGGTGACGCCCTCCAGCTTTACGGCCCCGGCGGCATCCGCCGGCAGCGGGCGCGGCGCCAGTGGCGGATCCACCGCCGGCGCCGCGTCGGTCAGCTCCATGACCCGCTGCAAACTCACGCGCAGGCGCATGAAGCCGACATAGACCCCGAGCAGACTGTGCACCGGCCCCGTGGCGAAACCGAGATAGGTGTTGAAGGCGATCAGCGAGCCGAGGGTGAACTCGCCCTCGATGATGAGATAGCCACCAGCCAGGAAGACCCCGGCGCGGCTCACCGAGGTCAGCAGGTTGGGCACGGCGGCGGTGAGGAACTCGGTTACCTGCAAGCGCAGCAAGTCGCCGAGATAGCCCGAGTTGAGGCGACGCAGGCGCTCGACCTCGCGCTCTTCCGCCGACACCGACTGGATGAACTTCATCGCCGGCAGGGTCTCGACCAGGAAAGCCGAAAGCGCGCTGGCGCGTTCGCGCACATTGCGGGTGCGACCTTCGACCCGCGGGCGCATGGCGCGCAGGTAAAAGAACTCCGCCGGCAACAGCACCAGCGCCACGAGCGACAGCTCCCAGCTCAGCCAGACCATCAGCGCCAGTGCCGCCATCAGGCCGAGGATGCCATTGATGCCCGAGAGCAGGGCATCGACCAGAAAGCGCTGGATCTGCGCCACGTCGCCATCTAGCCGCTGCAGGATGTCGCCGGTGCGCGCGCGGGCATAGAAGGCCGGCGAGAGGCGCTGCAGATGGGCATAGACCGCCTCGCGCAGCGCGAACAGCACCTGGCCCGAGAGCTTGACGTGGCAATAGCGGTTGACGCCGCCGATGACGAGATTGACCAGGCCGGTGAGCAACAGCAGGCCGCTAAGCCAGGCAAGCGTCTCCAGATCGCCGGCCAGCACGCCGTCGTCGATCATCAGCTTCATGATGTAGGGCTGGGCGCTGATCACCGCGGTGGCCGCGATCGACAAGCCCAGCACCACGGCCAGCGCGCGGCTGCGGGCGCGCAGAAAGCCGAACGCCCAGAGCAGCGCCCGCTTTTCATTGGCCGCTATCGTCACGCCATTGCCGCCCTATCAAAAACAGCGGCCCCCTCCCGCGCGCGGGAAGGGGCCGGGGGGAAAGAGAGTTCGGACGAGATCAGCGGTTCAGGTAACGAATGCCAACCGCGCCCTGGTCGCCGCCGGGAAGCTCGATCTTGGCCAGCTTCTCCAGCGTATCGGTGGAATAGATCGCGATATCGTTGAAGGTCGAGCCGATATAGAGCTCCTCGCCCGAGGACGATGCCATCACCGAGTAGTAGGTGTGGTCGAGATCGACGCGATCAACAAGCTCACCGGTGGAGACGTTGTATTTGCTGAGCTGCGTGTAGACCCCGTACAGGATATTCTGATCGCGCGGATCCTCGGCGAAGGAGAAGATCAGCACGTCGGCCGTGGCGATGTCGACCTGGGTCCAGCTATTGTCGGACAGGTCGACCCGCGACATACCGACGACGAAGTCGGCGAGCTGGTCCCAATCGCCCGCGTCACGCGCCTCGCGATTGGCGAAGACCGGTGCGAAATAGGGGAAGATCAGCGAGTTGCTGACCTCATAAAGCGGCCAGAAGGCGAGACCGTCCGGATCGCCGTAGGTCGGACGCGCGTCTTCCCAGCTGTTGAGCAGGATCTCCGTCAGGATCTCGCCGGTGGCAAGGTCGAACTGGCGCAACTCGTGCCCCGGGCTCCACATGGTCTTGCCGTCGTTCGACATGATCATGATGTTATGGCCACGCGGGATATCGAACGAGCGATAGGGCTTGGCATCCATGCCGGCGTCGGACCGGAACACGACAATGCGATGCGGGTCGCGGATCTGATAGCGATCCGGCAGCAGCTCGACCTCGCTCATATGCACGAAGATATCGGCGCCGTCGTTGCTGACGCCCAGACCGGCGATGCTGCGCGCCCGCACATTGCCCTGGCTGAGCACGGCGTGGAAGGTCACGTCGCAGCTGTCGATATGAATGCCGTAGACCTCACCCCAGCCGTTAGTGACCACGTAGGCGGTCTGGCCGTCCGGCGATGGCGCGATGGCGATGAAGCCGCCACGGCCGGGCACGGTGCAGGTATTGACCACTTCCCGCGCCGCGGGATCGACCAAATGCAGATTGCTCGGCTTGCTCATGGCCAGAATGTAGTCCTTGGCCTCGGCGGGCACGGCAGCAGCGGCCATGGCAAGCGCCGCAAACGCCAGTATCAGCCTATTCATGATCTCTCTCCCCCTGTCAGAGCTGTCGCCAACGCGGCCCGGTCAGACCGTACCGTCGTCGCTCGGGAACACCGATTCCAGCAGCCGCCAATCGGTGCCGGCCGACGGCGCGTTGGCGTTCCAGTCCGGATAGGTGTTGATGGTGTCGGGCACCTGGGCCGGCCACCAGCACGGGTCGGAGCAACCATAGAGGTCGGCCTCCATGGGCTGGCAAAGGCCCGCCACGCCGCCGAAGGGATCGATCTCCCAGCCCGGGTCCAGCGTGCTCGAGCAGCCGGCGATAACCGTCTGCATCATACGGACCTCGTCCATGCTGCCGTCTTCGACAGCCTGTTCGACGAGCGCTGCTTTTTTATTAAACGACTTGAGGTGCTTCATTTTTCGCCCTCCGCGGTTCGACGTGTGTCGGGAAGAATCCCGGATTCTGCGACGTGATGCGGGTGTAGACGGCAATGCCGAAGTCCACCCAGTCGCGCATCAAATCGCAATAGTGATAGGTCGGATGCACGGGATCGCTGTAATGCGCGTAGCTCTCGTGATAACAGCCGCCCGAACAGAGATTGCGTATGCGGCAGGTCTCGCAGCCCGTGTCGCTGCGGTCCAGCCGGCTTTCGATGAAACGCCCCAGCGCCGGCTTGTCGATGCCGCCCTCGGCGACATGGCCGAAGGTCGGCACGTCCGAGCCCGTGAAGCGGTGACAGAGATTGATGCCGCCGCCGGTGTCCACAGCCAACAGCCCGACACCTGCGCCGCAGGGCAGGGACTTGGTGGTGCCCTCGGCGAGGTCGGTCATCATTTGGTGCATATTGCCGAAACCGATATTTCGGCCCTCGCAGGCGGCATCGGCATACATCTCGCCGAGCGTCTTCATATTGGCGAAAAGCTCGGCCAGCTCGTCACCGGTCAGCGCAAACATGCTGTCGTCGGCCGATGTCACGGGCGCGAAGCCGACCTCGTGGAAACCGAGCTCGCCGACCAGGTGGCGCCAGATGCCGATGGCATCGATGACGCCTGCCGTGCAGGTGACGCGCGCGCCGATGGGCCGCGAGCGGTAACGGGCGAGCGCCATGCGCGCCTTCTCCGCCACCACGGCGTGGGTGCCCTGGCCGCCGACCGTGCGCCTGTTCTTATCATGCAGCGCGGCCGGCCCGTCCATGGAAATGGTGATGCCGACACGGTGCGCGTCGAGCCAGTCGACCAGCTCCTCGGTCAGCAGAGTGGCGTTGGTGGTGAGCGAGAAGTCGATGGTCTTGCCCATCTCTTCGCCACGCGCTTCCGCATAATCGACCACTTGCCGGGTCAACGGCATGTTGGACAACGGTTCGCCACCGAAGAAGACGATGTTGTAGCGCTCACGGCTCTCGCCCTCGCGGAACAGCATCTCGATGCTGCGCTTGGCGGTCTCGAAGTCCATCTTGACCCCGTCAACGGGCGCCGCGAGGTCCTCCTTGTAGCAATAGGTGCAGCTCAGATTGCAGCCGGTATTGGTGTTGAGCACGATGGTCGAGAGCGGGAAGTTCTCGATCTCGATCGGCGCCTTATCTGGCTTGGCCGGGCGGCCATCATCGAGCACTTCGAGGTCGAGCAGCTCGCGCAGGGACTCGACCACAGCATCGGGCGTGTGCCGGCCGTTGAAGCGGCGGCGCACGCTTTCGGCCGTCACCTCGCCTTCCGGCTCGGCGAACATGTCAAGCAGGTCGCGAGACACCGGGTCGAGCTCGAACAGGCTCGAGGTGGGGATGTGAAACATCATGTTCCGCTCCCCCACACTCACCCGGTGGAGATTGCGCTCGACCAGCTTCAGTTCGCCCATGGCCGTGCCCTCAAGCCAACCCGCTTAGCGGATCGGCGGATCGTTCCAGCGCTGCACGGTGACGATGAGCTGGCCTTCGCCCCTCACCGCATTGCCGGCGTCATCGACCACGGCCACCACTTTCAGGTTGCCCGCATTGTTGGTCGAGAACGGCCGCGCCGGGTTCAAGCCCGCGTCCGCCGGATCGTAAATGCCCGCGTTCGGCGCCATCATGCCGGCGAAGTGGACATCGTCGAGCTGCTCGGCGACCTCATCGAAGGGCTCCGTGGTCCAGGCCGCGGGCATCACACCGATGCGCGTGCCGTCCGCCGTGTATCCAACCGCATCGAACAAGGCCAGCTGGTCAAGCCGTGTGCCGCCGGCACCGCCGACGCGGGCCATGCCGTAGCCCGGCTCGACCTGCACCGTGGCCACGGCGTCATAGACGACGAAGCCATCGCCCGACGTACCGCCAACAGAGACCGAGCGGGAGCCGAGTGCGGCACCACCGTCAGCGCTGGCACTGACCACCACCGTGTCGCCATCGGCCGAGACCACGCCCGTGACCGTGACGCCGGCGCCGAGATCGACGTCGCCGGAAAGCCCGGTGCCGTGAATGGCAATCTCGGCCGTGCCGCCGGCGCGGATGTAGCCCGGCTCGACCGCCAGGATTTCACTAGGACCGTCAGCCCGGACCGCCACGAAATCGAGGCCGATCTCGTCTTGGCTGGCATCCATGTAGCGGCCGGTAGAGCGTGTACCGTCCTCGGAGAGGGCGCCGATCGACAGGAAGGTGTTGGTCCCGTCCGTAAGCCGGGCGCGGAACTCGTAGCCCGTATAGAGGATGGCCGAGCCGCTGAGGGCCGTGCCTTGCTCCATGGCGTTGTTGAGAGTGCCCGTCGCCGAATACATGTCATTCTCGCCGCCGCTGGCAGTGAACGTGCCGTGCGCGAAACCGACACCGGGGCCGCGGGCGACCCAGCGCCAATCACCGGAGACATCCACGTTGTGGCCCTTCCAGGCATCCCAAGCCGCCGACTCGTAAGGGAAGTTCTCGGCCAGCCAGTCGGTCGTCTCGGTGCTGGCGATCTGCCACCACAGCCGGTCGCGACCGTAGAACTGGTATTCGGTCGTGGGCCATTGACCGAGGTGGAAATCCATATGCATGCGCCATTCGGCCTTGGTGCGCCGTTGCAGGGCACCGCGGGCGCCGGAGTGGCAGCGCGCACACATGAAGAAATATTCCGGCGCGAACTCCTCGACGTGGCTGGGCTGGCGCTCAAGGATATAGCGATAGGGCGCCGCTTCCGACGGCGCCAGGCCTTGCGTATCCGCGAGATATTTGACAAGGGCCCGCTTTTCGTCCGGCGGCACCTCGACGCCATGCATGATGCCCATGCGAACGATGGTCATGAGCCATCCTTCGGGCGTCTTGCGCTGCCCGGCGATGCGGCTCAAGCCGCCCTCTTCCTCCGCGTGGCAGGCGGCGCCACAGCGAGCGTTGAGGATATCCTCCGCCTCGGCCGCATAAGCGGGCCCCGGCAGTGTGGTCAGCAGGATCGCCGCGAAAGCGGCCACGAATGCGCTAAATGCGAAACTCCGCCAAGCCATGGCAGTTGCCTCCCCCGGTGCGAAAGTCACCAATGCTAGAGATTCGACGAAACAGTATCGATTCCAAGCCGTTCCCATACACATGTTCTTGTGGCAAGGACCGAGAGTCAAGAAGACTCCGACTGCCGCGCCACCAACAAGCCACGGTGCGTAAGCCAACCGAGCGCCTTTTCCGCCGCTTCGGGCGGACAGGCGAAGTGCCCGGCTGCCGCCGCCACCATGTCCTCGGCCGGCCGCCAGGCCTGATCGAGGAACCGCATCAACGGCACCAGCGCGACGCCCGCCACCTGCCAGATGCCACGGGGAAAGTCCGCCGTGACCACGACCTCGCGCTCACAGACATAGCCGTCGCTAATCACCGGCCGGCGGGTGATCTCGGGCGCCTGGGAAGCCGGATCAGGATGAGCCGGCACATCGTCCGGCCAGACGCGGCGCTCGGCCCAGAACGGGCGGTCGCGCCAGCGGTCCTCCAGGCGATAAAAGTCGCGCCCGACCCGGCCCATGGCGGCGAATCCGCCCTCGATACGCTGGGTATAGAAGTGCCGCGCCAATGCCGCATCGGCTGGGTGTTCGCGCAGGGTAGCCACTACCGGTACCGCGTTGAGTGCCGTCGAGACGGCAGCGAACTGGCCGTGGCCGGAGAGCGGGTCGAGCGCCGCGGCGGCATCGCCGATACGAATCCAGCGCTCGCCGAGAGGCGCCTGCGCCATCATCACGTTGGCATTGCGCGCGATCACCTCGCCGTCGGGCTCGGCGCCGGCCAGCCATTCACTTGCCTCGGCCACCTCGGCCACGCGCTCGTGGTAGAAGGCATCGAGCGCGCCTCGTCCCGGCATGCGCTCACCAGCCACCATCACCTGCAGCGCGGCAACGCCGTCGCCAGGCGCGGCGAACCAGGCCCAGCCATCGGCGAATGGTGCCACGGAGCCCATGGTGCCGGCTGCCTGCCGGCCCTGCCAGTACCCGACCAGGGCCACCGAGGCCGGCCCGTGGCTGCGGCCGGCGCTGCCGGCCGGGGCGCGGCGGCCCCGCGCCTCGACCAGGAAATCGGCCAACACCTCGCCGGCGCTGCCATCGTCGCCGCGATAGGACACCCGCCAGCCGGCATCGTCTTCCTCGACCTCGGCGACCGCGCCGATGCGAACATCGACGCCGGCGGCGCGGGCATCGTCGAGCAGGGCTGCGTCAAAGCGGCGGCGCTCGATCAGGGTCTCGCCGTTGATCGTGCGGGTCTCGCCGTTCCAGTGGCTGACGCGCTCCACCCAGGGCCCGACGGCGGCCAGCGCCGCCCCGCAGCCGGTGTCGCGCAGGCCCTCTTCGGCACGCGGCGACAGGCCTTCATAGGCGCGATGGCGCCGCGTCAGGGTGAGCAGGGTTACGGTCTGGCCGGCAGCGGCAAAGCCGCGCGCGGCGACGCAGCCGGCGACGCCGCCGCCGAGAATCACGATATCGCGCTGGGTCATGGCTCAGGCGGTGATGTATTCGCGCAGTTGGCTCGCTTCGCGCTCGACGCTGGCGATACGGTCCTTGACCACGTCTCCGATGCTGACGATTCCGGTCAGCTTGCCGTCTTCCAGCACCGGCAGGTGGCGGATGCGGCGGCGTGTCATCAGTGCCATGACATCGTCGATGGTGGTATCCGGCGAGACCGTCTTGACGTCCGCCGTCATGACGTCGGCAACGGCACGCTCGACGGCGCCCGCGCCTTGCTCGGCAAGGCAATGGACAATGTCGCGCTCGGAGACCACACCGACGACCGTGTCGCCGTCGGCGACCACAGCAGCGCCGATGCGCCGCCCGACCAGAACCTTGGCCAATTCGACGACCGTCGTCTCGCGACTGACGGTAAAGACGTCGTTGCCTTTGCCGCCCAGAATATCCTTCACGTACATGGACACGCTCCCCCGTTAGTTAGGGCTGTCCACCACGTGCGCCACTGCTTCTCCGGCGCCACTCCTACGCTGGGGCCCGGCGTTCACGCGGCGGCTATTGGCGATCATGATACCACCAAAAGCCGCTCATCGCGAATTGGCCTACTCGGCGGCGGCCTTCACCACGTCGTCCGCGAGCTTGCCGGAGAGCTCCTGCAAGTGCTCGAAACGGTAGTCGTAGGTGCCCACGCCGCGGGTCAGCGAGCGCAGCTCGATGATCAGATCGGCGAGCTCGGATTGAGGCAACAGGGCGTTGACCTGGTCCCAGCCGTTCCATCCCTCGCGGGCCTCGAAACCGAGAATCTGGGCCCGGCGGCCACTCAGCAGCCGCTGTATTTGTGGCGTGAAGACATTAGGCACATACACGGTGACGTTGCTGATCGGCTCGAGCAGGATGGGGTGGCATTTCGGCAGCGCCTCCGACATGGCGATTCGCGCCGCGGTCTGGAAAGCCATCTCCGAGCTGTCGACCGCGTGGAAGGAGCCGAACACCAGATTGACCGAGACATCGACCACGGGAAAGCCGAGCGGGCCCTTCTGGCAAAACATGCGCGCGCCGGCCTCGACCGCGGGGATGTATTGCCGCGGCACGACACCGCCGACAATGGAGTTCTTGAACTCGAAGCCGCTGCCGCGCGGCGAGGGCTTGACGTCGATATAGACATCGCCGAACTGGCCGTGGCCGCCGCTCTGCTTCTTGTGCCGCCCCTGCACCCGCTCGACCGGCCGGCGCACGGTCTCCTTATAGGGAATTCTCGGCCGTTCGGTGACCAGCGGCAGCGAGAAGCGGTTGCGCAGGCGGTCGAGCGCCACCTTCAAATGCATCTCGCCCTGGCCGCGCAGCAGATGCTGATGCGCCTCCTGGTCCTGCACCGTGGTCAGGGAGCGATCTTCCTCCAGCAGCTTGTGCAGGGCGTCGGACAGCTTGACCTCGTCGGCGCGGTTCTCGGCCGTGATGGCGAAGGCGTAGACGGGCTCGAGCACGGGCACGGCGAGCGCTTCCGGCGCCTCCATCTCTTCGCTGCTCGAGAGCAGCTGGCCGGTCTTGACCCCGTCCATACGCCCGAGCGCCACGATCTGGCCGGCCTCGGCCTTGGAGATCTTGGTCAGGGCCTGGCCGCTCATGGCATTGATGCTGCCGATGCGCTGGCCGCCGAGGCTGGCGCCGTCGCCGATGCTGCCGCGCCAGACGCGGGCCAGCGAGACCTTGCCCGAGGACGGCAGGTTATAGGTCTTGAGGATCTGCACGGCCGCCTCGTCGCCCTCGCCGAGGCCCGCCCGCTCGGCGGTCTCCGCCGCCTCGGGCACGTCGTGGCGCAGCGCCTTGAGCAGGCGGCGAACGCCGTTCTCCTGCTCCGCCGCGCCCAGCAGCACGGGCACCAGCAGGCCCTCGTTGAAATCCTTGTGCAGGGCGGCGTGGATCTCGTCGTTGGGCGGGATCACGTCCTCCAGCAGCTGTTCGAGCAGCTCGTCGTCGAAATCCGCGAGCGATTCGAGCATCTCGGTGCGCGCCTGCTGCTCGTCGTCGGTCATGGTGTCGGGAATCTGGATCAGCGCCGAGGCTTCGCCGGGCTGGTACTGATAGGCGCGCTCGTGCACCAGGTCGATATAGCCGGTGGTCGCCTCGCCGTCGCGTATCGGCACCTGGCGCAGCACCAGCGGCCGGTCGGACTGCTCCTGCAGGGCCGCCAGCAGCTCGGGCACGCCGACCTCGGCGCGGTCCATTTTGTTGACGAACAGCATCATCGGCACACCGTGGCGCTCGAGGAACTTGAAGATCGGCGCCAGCGCGATGACGCGGTCGATATCGGGCTCGACCACCACCACCGCGGCATCGACGCCGACCACCGCGTCCATCGCCTCCTGGATGAATTCGAGGGAGCCCGGGCAGTCGAGCACCGTGAAGGTCTCGTCCATATGCTCGAAGGTGACGGCGGAGACCTCGACGCTCATCTGCCGCGCCCGCGCCTCGGCCGAGGCGTCGCCGACCATATTGCCTTCCTTGACGTTGCCCTTGCGCGGTATGGCGCCGGCCGCGAAGAGAAGGTTTTCGAGAAGCGTGGTCTTGCCACTGGAAAACGGGCCGACAAGCGCAATGCTGCGCGGGCCCGAAGGTACCTTTGTTGCCATTTGGTTGCTGTGCGGCCGGCGCAAACCGGCCCCTCCCATGCTTTAAGTGACGCAACCCGCGCCCGTCGTCGCCGCGGGCGTGTCATCCGCCCGTCGACCTGTCGCCCAATACAAGCCGGCAGGGGGTGGGCTGGCAAGCAAAACCTTGTGGTGGCTACTGTGCTGGGATGTTGTCGCCCCACCCCAACAAAAACAGCCCCTCGCCCGAGATGCGCGTCACGTCGCCGTCGAGCAGCTCGCCGCTGAGGGATTCGATGACGACGCGAGCGCGCAGGCGGCCGTCCTGGCCCTCTACGATCAGCGCCTGGCGGCCGGGCTCCTGGGGTGCCTCGGCGGCATTGAGGCCGGCCGCCAGGGCGGCCAGGTCGAGCGTGATCTCGGCGCCCTCGGCCGCGATCTTCATCTCGCCCGTGTCGGAGAAGAAGGCGATGCGAAACTCGCGCTGCGTGCCGGGTGCCGCCAGCTGCCGCGTGATGGTGCTCCAGAAGGAGACCCGGTCGACCACCTGCCAGCCGGCGACATCGAGCGGCCAGGGTTGATAGAGCGAATAGTGGAAGCTGCGCGCCTCGCCGCCGGTGCCCGCCTCGCCGAGTCCTATCACCGCCGTCGGTTTGAGGCCGATGGCGGCGAGCACGTCGCTCGTATCGACGAATTTGCCGTCATCGAAGTCGACATCCAGGGAGGCGAACAGAACTTCCAGCGCAGCCCGCTTCTCGCTGCTGATGAGATAGTCGAGCACCGCCTCGATACGCTCGCGGTCGCGGCGGCTGACCGGCGCCGTCGCCGCCGTCGCCTCGCCGTCCGCCAGCATGCCGTTGGCCTGCAAGAGATCCATGAGGATTGCGGTCTGGCTGCGCATGGAGACCGCGAAGGCGCCTTGCGGGCCGTGGCTGCCGATGAACAGCAGGATGGCCAGGGACAGGGGCACCCAGGGCAGGCCCGCGCGGCGCGTCAGGAAGCCCGCCGCGATCAGCACCAGCCAGAGCAGCACCAGGATCAGCAGGTAGCGCGCTTCGGTCACGCCGTATTCGGCGATGCGCGCACCGACCGCCACGCCGAGCAGGACGATCGGCACCCCCAGCAGCGCCGGAAAGTGGCGGCAATAGAGCCGCAACCAGGGATTCCCGGTCTCGCGCCAGCGATAGGCAACGAGATGGGCGATGGCGCCGACGGCGGCGAAGCCGCAGACCACAGAGGCCACATTGCCCCGCGGCAGGTCCCAGGTGAACAGGATGAGCAGGCCATAGGCATAGAGGATCGCCATATAGGCGCTGACCAGCGGCACCAGCAAAGTGCCGGCGAGAAAGCGTATCCAGCGCGGGCCGCCTTCCGGCGGCTCGTCTGCCAAGGCTTCCGGTGCCATGGCCAAGGTGATCCAGGGCCAGGCCAGACCATGGGCGATAAGCCAGACATCGCCATAGACCTCGCCCGAAACGGTGAGGCCGAACAGGGTCTCGATGCCGAAGAACACGGCGCTGACGCCGGCGCCGAGCACCAGCGCGCAGAGCAGGCCGAAGGCGGCCCCCAGCCAGGCGGCGCGGTTGAACTCCCAGAAGGCATCGTCGAGGCCGCGGCGGCCGAGAAATGGCGCCATCGTGACCAACAGCACCAAGGCGCCGCCAAGCATGGCAAGGCGGATGACGTCGGCTTCCTCGTTGCCGTCGCTGCCTTGGCCCGGGCCGCCATAAAAGACGGTGGCGACGACCGCGGCCACGGCCAGCACGGCGAGGCCGTGTTCCGCCACACGCGGCCAGCGCCGGTGCTCGGCGAACAGGCCGGCGGCAAGACTGGCGAACAGGCCCAGCACCAGGCTCGCCATCCAGTGCGTCAGCAGGGTGTTGTCGATCCACCAGATGTCATGGATCTGCACCAGGCCGAGATAGACGAAGCCGGTAGCGCAGGCCATGGGCACCGGGAAACGCCTGAGCGTGCGCGTGCCTTCTTCGAGCAGCGATTGCCAAAGTGCTCCGTCTCGCGCCTGCCACATGGATCCGCTTTCTCCGCCAAGGAACCGGGCCGGATCACAGCCTAACACGCCATCCCGCAAAACCAGTGGTGGCGATAATGACCGGATCGTGATCGCCGGGCTCGGCGACTGTGGTATGGTGAGCGTGGTTGCGACTCGATTGAAAAAAGGGGGACAGAATGCGTGAACAAAAGCACAAGGTGCTCTCCGCCGCCGCGTCAGCGGGCCTGGCGCTCGTCATGCTGGCAGGACCGGCAAGCGCCGACGAAGGCTTTCGCCTGACACAGACTTGCGCCGGCTGCCACGGTACCAGCGGCGCTTCGCCCGGGGACACGATCCCGATCATCGGCGGCCAGAGCGCCGAATATCTCGCCGAGGCCTTGCGCGACTACCAGAGCGGCGACCGTGGCTATTACGTCATGAAGATCATCGCCGCCGGCTATGACGACGATCAGATCGACGCCATCGCCACCTGGCTGTCCGAGCAGGACTGGGTGTCGAGCGACACCGCCTACGACGCGGGGCTCGCCGCCGCGGGCGCGACCATCGCTCAGGAAGTCTGCGACGCCTGCCACGGCAGAGGCGGCGTGGGCTCCGATAACGGGCCGCGCATGGCGGGCCAGGCGGCCGCCTATCTGGCCAATTCGGGCCTCGCCTACAAGACCGGTGAGCGCAACCATCCCATCGCGTCCGTGGCAGTCGGCGATATCGACGATGCCGACATCGTGGCCGCGGCGCATTACTACGCCAGCCAGCGCTAGGGGGGCAGCATCATGACCATTACCCGCAGACGTTTCCTGCACACGAGCGCCGTCGGCGCCGGTGCCATTGCTGCTTCGACCCTGCCGCTGCCCGCGCTCGCTCAAGGCGAGATCATGCCCAAGACGGGCAAGCGCGTGGTGGTGATCGGCGGTGGCTGGGGCGGCAACACCGCCGCCAAGTACATCCGCATGCAGGACCCCGGCATCGAGGTGGTGCTGATCGAGCGCGAAGGCGCCTTCCGCTCCTGCCCCATCAGCAACTGGGTGATCGGCGGCCTCAAGACCATGGCCGACATCACCGTCGGCTATGACGGCCTGGTCAACAATCACGGCATCAAGCTGGTTACCGACACGGTGACCGGCATCGATACCGCCGCACGCACGGTAACCGTGAGCGCGGGCAACATCGCCTACGACCGCCTCATCCTGTCGCCGGGCATCACGCTGCGCAGCGGCGAGATCGAGGGCCTGGCCGACGCCGCGCCGGGCATCTTCCCCGCCGCCTGGAAGGCCGGCGACGAGACCGTCATGCTGCGCAGTCAGTTGCAAGCCATGCCGGCCGGCGGCACGGTGGCGCTATCGGTGCCATTCGGACCCTATCGCTGCCCGCCAGGACCCTATGAGCGTATCTCGCTGATCGCCGACTACCTCAAGAACAACAAGCCCGGCTCGAAGATCGTGGTGATGGACGCCAACCCCAAGATCGTCTCCAAGGGCGCGCTGTTCAAAGCCGCCTGGGACGACTTCTATGGCGGCATCATCGACTATCGCCCGGAAAACAACGTGGTCCGGGTCGATCCCTCCACACGCACCCTCTACAGCGACTTCGACGAAGTGACCGCCGACGTCGCCAACGTGATTCCGGCACAGCAGGCGAACACGCTCGCCTTCCAGGCCGGGCTGGTGCCGGACGATCGCCGCTGGGCGCCGGTCAACGCCTGGGACTTCTCCTCGACCGTGGCCGAGAATGTACACGTGGTGGGCGATTCCACCGACGGCACGACGGTAGGCAAGGTGCCGAAGTCCGGCTATATCGCCAACTCCATGGGCAAGGTCTGCGCCGCCGCCGTGGTGGCCCTGATGAACGGCCGCGAAACCCCGCGCCCGAGCATGGCCAACACCTGCTACAGCCTGGTCAGCGCCGACGAGGGCATCTCGGTCAGTGCGGTCTACGACTTCAACGACGAGGAAAGCCGCATTCTGCCCGTCAAGGGCGCCACCGGCCTCTCGCCCGAGCGCACGCCCCTGATCAAGCAAAACGCCGACGACTGGGCACGCTCGATCTGGAGCGACATGCTGGGCTGAGCCGCAGCATCCGATCCTGACTTCGGGCGCCCGCCGATAGTGGCGGGCGCCCAAGCTTTTCCGACCAGGCGCTGCCTAGGATCCCACGGCCGGGTGTTTCAGCACGAAGGCGGGATCGCCATAGAGAATGTAATTGGCCCAATCCACGGACTCGAGCTCGGCGTCAGCTTCGCGGCCAGCGATGAGTGCCTGCCCCAGCTCGGCGCCGCCGAGCAGGCGCTCGTAGAACTGGCGCGCGAAGGCCACCGCGGGCGCGTCGCCAACGGGCCAGTAGGTGCCGACATAATTGGCGACGCCGCCACGCAGGAAAGCCTCGGCAAAGCTGCTGTTATGCTGCATCCGCGCGCTGATCGAAGGCTTGCGAGAAGTAGGCGCGCGAATGCGGCCCGCTTCACAGGCATTGAAGAAAACGATACTGGGCAGGCTGCCCACATTCACTAGATCCGAGCCCGATAGCACTTCATCGCCGGTGCACAATATGCCGCTCTGTTGCGGATTTTGGGAATCGAAATAGGCGTGTCCCGCGTAATGCACGATGTCGAATTCGCCCGAGCCGAAGCAGCGCAACAGCTCTGAGCGCCGTGCTGCATTGCCGCGCAGCTCCCTTACCCGGATGCTCGACCCCAAGGCGTCGAACATTTCCTTCACACGGTCTCCCTCCCGTCTGGCGCCTGCCAGGTCGCCGGTCGGATCGACGATGAGCAGCACGTCGAGGGTGGCGCCGTATTGCCGCACTTCCAGCCATTTTGCGACGGCGAGATTCTCCGCCTCGTAGCGGTGGCTGAGGCCGCCCGCCCTGGCCGGCGCGCTGCCGTCGATGTACAGGGTCTCCCAGGGGATGCGCGAGGCCGCCGCATCATGTACGACGACCAGCGATCGATCCTTGAAGCGTGCCAGGATCTTCGCCACGTTCTGCGGCAGCACCAGCTCGCTCAAGCGTCGCCCGAAGTCGGGCAGGCGGTCGAACTCGAAGGCGTTGGTCTCGATCTCGGCGAGCAGGTCGCGCAGGGCGGCGCGCTGCGGCTGACAACTGCCCTTGAACACTGTCGCCTTGTCCCCGACAGTCAGGACCGACGCGCTGATCGAGAGGGGTTCCGTGCGCTTCGTCGAGCGTTGCCGCACCATCAGATAGACGCTTTCCTTGCCGGGCAGACGCGCCGCGCGCGGACCGGCGGCCGGTGGCAATGCGGGCAAGCTGCGCTCACGCAGGGTGACTTCGACACCGTCGAACAGCGGCGTCGCGCATAGCCGGTAAAGCTCGCTTCGGATCGCCTGATAGCGGCTCGCATCGGTCTCGCAAATGGTGATCCCGCGGAAGCGCTGCTCCTTGTCGGCATCGAGCAGGCCACGCAGAAACCCCGTCAGCAAACGCTGCAGAGAGCTTAGCGTCAGCATGCCCGAGCCGCCGCCGACCGGCACGGTGGCGAAGTCGCTTATCCGCGTCGTTGCGAAGGTGCGCATCAGGTTCTCGCCCACCACCTCCAGCACGTCGTCGCCGAAGCTGTCGAAGGGGCCGAGACCCGCGAACGCCAGCAGCGGCGTCCGGATCGGATGGGTCCCGGTCGGCAAAACGGTTATCTCGCCAACATTGCCGTTGAACATCCTTCGCGACACGATTTGGCTGACCGCCCCATCGACGAGAGCATCGACCGCCCGGGCGGCGCCACCGGGCTCCACATGCCGGAACAGGCCGAGCACGTAAGCGCCCGCATCGACCTCTGTGATGCTGCCGTGGACCAGGGTGATGTCGAGGCGGTGCTGCAGTTGCCTCCCGATCACGATGCCGTCGGAGAATTGTGTGGCGCCGTCACGGGTCGCGGCGGCAACGCTAACCGCTTCCCGCTGCGGCACCGCGCCTCGGGCACGTCCCGGCGCCGCGAATTCCTGCAACAGCGACCGCTGTTCGCGATCGCTGAGGGCTCTGCCCGCCTTGCCGTCGAAGGGCGGCGCATCGAGCATGCGCTCGCTGACACGGCGCAGCGAGCGGCTGTTGCGCCTCGGCTCGTGCCGATCCCGCAAGGCCCGTGTCTGGCCGCTGCCGAGTATGTCTTCGACGGCCCGACAGACATCACCGTTGTTTGGCAGCGAGCCGTGCTCTTCCTCGACGTAGTAGGTGCGATCGGCTGTCGGCAGCAGAGCGCAGGCAAGCGGCACGGTGCCATCGCCATCCGGCGATGTGGTGTAAACGAACTCGTCGTCTTCGATAGTCGCGCCGACCACGGTCTCTTGGTTGACGCCGACGATAAGCGTGATCCGTTCGTGCTGCTGCGGCAGCGTGCGTTGCACTTCCGCCGCCGCGGTCAGGCGCCGTTGGTTAGGCCGGACACCGGGTTCCGGCCAGGACGCCAGGCTGAAATAGTCGGTGGGCACCTTCTCCGGCGACGGCAGCATCTCGTGCAGACCAGGGAACGTGCCGAAGACGTCACGCGCCAGTTCTTCCTCGGAGTGGACCATGTCGATGAATGCCACCTTGCGGACGATGGAATGGCCACCCCGAAAGGCTTGAATCGGAGAGAACGATCCGAAATTCGGTGTTCCAAGCATCACGATGCGGCCTAAGCGCTTCCCGGGCTTGTGCGCCAGAGCCGCACGCGCCACCAAGCCGCCCATGCTATGGGCCACCAGGTGAACCGGCCTCCCGCGGGTGCCCTCCGCGCGAATCCGCGCTGCCAGGCCCTTGCCAAGGTCTACCACGCTCCTGCGCCAGTCGAAGGGATGGAAGTCGGCATCGTAGCCGGCGATGCGAAGCCGCAGCTTCAATTTCAGATACGCGAACAGCATGACACCGATCGCCTTGATCGCCCGGCTGCGACGCCGCAAGCTCAGGTCTGACAGCTTGCCAAAGGCGATCTCGATCGGATCGATCCAGATCGCATCGTTGTCGGAGGGACCCAGCTTGGATCCCATGATACCCGGCAGGATAAGCACGCGGGGGCCACCGCGCACGGAACGCGCGGCCGCCTCCTGGGAGAGGCGCCGCAATTCAGCGAACTCGCTCGCGCCGAAGATATCTTCGAGCAGGCCCGAATGCTCGCCCGCCGCCAGCGCAATCTCGATTTCATCATCGGGCACGGAATGGGGGCGATGGGCGGCCCCGGCGACATCCGCCGCCGTCACGGCAGCGGCGCCGGCCGTCTTGCCTCGGGGTGATCGTTTCTTGCTGCCCCGGCTTGCCCGACTGCGTCGAGTTGCCTTTGCCATGACTCCCCCCATGGATAATTACCGCCCATGATTGTAATCGGAATCGATACGGTAATTCAATTGGCTCGGGTTTGGAGCGACATGGATTTCTAGGCACGGATGTATTGCAACTCGCTAGCGCGTGGAAAGTGTAGGACTTCAAGGCCGTATCCGGCATCCGAGGCGAATGGTCTGATACCGCCGGACTTGTCCCCTTCGCCACGGCCGTCTGACCGTAGCGCCCCCGCTATGCGTAACGCCGCCCTTTCCAGCGCGCGCCCTTGCCGCGCCAGGAATTGATGGCCGAGTTCCAGGTCATGGCGAGGTAGAGCGTGCCAATAAGCGGCAGCGCCAGCGCCCAGGCCGGTGAGCGGCCGTAGAAGCGCAGCATGGGCTGGTAGCTCAGAGCCATCGCCGCCAGGCCCGACGCGGCAACTGCTGCGGTCCAGGCCGGCAAGGCGGGCAGCGCGAGCAGTGGCGCCCAGAAGGCGAACACCATCAGTGCCGTGCACAGGGCCAGCAAGGCCGGGGAATGCCGCAGCTGGGTGTAGGCGGTGCGCGCAACCATGGCCCAGATCGGCGCCAGGCCGTCATAGGCGCGGTGGCTGACCACGCCGTGGCCGAGGCCGATCCAGGTGCGCCGGCCGCTGCCCTTTACCGCCGCGGCGAGCGCGCAGTCGTCGATCAAGGCGCCAGACAGGGCCGCGAAGCCGCCGATCTCCTCAAGTGCCTGGCGCTCGATGAGAATGCAGCCGCCCGCCGCCGCAGCTATCGGTGTCCGTGACCCGTTCGACAGGGCGAAGGGATAGAGCAGCTTGAAGAAATAGACGAAGGCAGGGACCAGCAGCCTTTCCCAGAACCCGGCTGTCGACAAGGTGGCCATGATGGAGACCAGCGCGGCACCGCTCTCGCTGCGCTTGGCGAGCAGGGCTGCCAACATGCCGGGCGCCAGTGCGATATCTGCATCGAGCAGCAGGATCAGCGGCCGCGTGGCCTGCCGCCGGCCCTGCTCCAGCGCCCATAGCTTGCCGCTCCAGCCCTCGGGCCGCGACGTGCCGTCTATGACCCGGGCCCCGGCCGCCCGCGCGACATCGCCCGTGCCGTCGCCCGACTGGTCGTCTATGGCCACGACCTCAAGCCCCGCGCCCTGCTCGGCCAGTGCCGCCAGGGTACGCGGCAGCTCCGCCGCCTCGTCGCGCGCCGGAATCAGCACCGTGACCTCGTCGAGTGCCACATCGCCCGTGACAGGCGCCAGGCGCTCGCGCGTGCCCCAGGGCCGCCACGGCAATAGCAGCAGCGCCAGCCACATCGCCCCGCCAAGCGCGCCCGTCCAGGCCAGAACCGTCATTGCCTTGCCCCCTTCGCCATGGGCCGGTTATAGGGCGTGCGGAACCTGCGGCAAAGGGCGGGTTCCGACTGGACAAAGCCGGCTCGAGGATCGAAGCTCGACCCATGTCTGAGCAACACGCCAGCACCCTGGATGCGGACCTGCTGATCGTCGGCGGCGGCATGATCGGCCTGACCGTTGCCCGCGCCGTGGCGGGCGCCGGTCTGACCTCGATCGTGGTCGACCGCGAAGCACCGGCCGCCGCCCTCGCCGCCGCGGCGGACGGCCGCGCCTCGGCGCTGGCCGCCGGCTCGGTGCGCCTGCTGCAGGACATCGGGGTCTGGCAGGGCATGGAGGCGGAGGCTCAGCCGATCCTGGAGATCCGCGTCTCGGACGGCGACTCGCCCCTCTTTCTGCACTACGACCACGCGGACCTCGGCGAAGAGCCCTTCGGCTACATGGTCGAAAACCGGGTGACGCGGCAGGCTTTGCATGACGCCATCGCCGCGACGCCTGAAGTCACGCACCTCGCGCCAACCGAAGTCACGGCGCTGGAACGTGGCGCGGCTGGGGTCAGCGCACAGCTCGGCGACGGCCGCCGCGTCCGCGCAAGCCTTGCCATCGCCGCCGACGGGCGCGGCTCGACGACACGCACGGGCGCCGGCATCGACGTGCGCCGGCTGGCCTATCACCAGACCGCCATCGTCTGCACCGTCGAGCACGAACGCCCCCATCGCGGCATCGCCCAGGAGCGCTTCCTCGCCGCCGGCCCCTTCGCCATCCTGCCCCTGCCCGGCAACCGCTCGTCGCTGGTGTGGACCGAGCGCGAGGATCTGGCACCAACGCTGATGGCGCTCGACGACGACGCCTTTGCCGCCGAGCTGGCCTGGCGCTTCACGGATTTCCTCGGCGAGGTAAGACCCACAGGGCGGCGCTGGAGCTATCCTCTGGCGCTGACCTGGGCCGATCGCATGACCGAGCGCCGCCTGGCCCTGGTCGGCGATGCCGCCCGCGCCATCCACCCCATCGCCGGCCAGGGCCTTAATTTGGGCTTGCGCGATGTCGGCGTGCTGGCGGACGTGCTGGGCGAGGCGGCGAGCCTCGGCCTCGACCCGGGCGCCGTACACGGCCTCGCGACATACGCCCGCCAACGGCGCTTCGACGTGCTCAGCATGAGCATGGTCACCGACGGCATCAACCGCCTGTTCTCGAACGACATAGCGCCATTGCGCCTGGCCCGCGACCTCGGCCTCGCCGCCGTCGACAAAGCGCCGCCGCTCAAGCGCATCTTCATGCGCCACGCCATGGGGCTCTTGCCGATTTAGTCGGGGGCCGACGCCATCACGGATCGCGGCTGAGGCCCTGGGCGTCGAGGCCGGTGAGGTAGGCTTGCCAGAGCTCGTCCTGGTCCTGGCCCATGCGATAGAGGGTCTCCCAGGTATAGATGCCGGTGTCGTGCAGGTCGTCGAAGCTGAGACGCACGGCGTAATTGCCAACCGGATCCACAGCCATGATGGCAACGTGGCGACGCCCGGCGACAAGCGTCTTCTGCCCCGGCCCGTGGCCCTGGACCTCGGCCGAGGGGCTCTCGACGCGCAGCAGCTCGGCGCTCAGCGAAAAGGCCGCGCCGTCGTCGAAACGCACGTCCAGGCGCCGGCCAGCTTCGGCCAGGCGGATCTCCTCGGGCCAGGGCTCGGCCTCGCTCACCCGGCGCCGCCCTCGTCGTCGAGCCGCCGCGCCTCGTCGACCAGCAGGATCGGAATGCCGTCGCGCACCGGATAGGCCAGCCCCGCCTGCTCGCTAACCAGTTCCTGGTGCTCACGGTCGTAACTGAGCGGCCCGTGACTCAGCGGACAGACCAGAATTTCAAGCAGTTTGGGGTCCACCACCGGCCCCCTGTCGTCACGCGCTTCGGCCATATGCCGTCTCCTTGTTGTCAATTGACGCTGTCGCTGGCATCGCCGCCGTCGAGCGCCGACATGGCCAGCAGCGATATCATCAGCTCGGCCCGGTCCGCCAGACGCGGCGCTTCGAGCAGAGCCTGTTTCTCGCCCGGCGAGAAGGGGCAGGCCATGGCGAGCGAGGTGACGAGCTGGTCGCTCGACGCCTTCTCGATAGCCTGCCAATCGACTTCGATGTCGTGGGCCGTGAAATACGCCTTCAGGGGCGGTAACAAGCGCTCGCGCGGCACCGCCGCCGCATCCGGCACACGCAGGTCGCCGGCATGGCTCGACCAATCGGGGCGCACCCTGCGATAGCCGTCGACCAGCGCCAGCTCTTCGCCGACGCCAAAGCGGCAGACACCGGTCAGGGTGATCAGAAAACGATTGTCCTCGGTCTCGGAGAAGCTGGTGATGCGCCCGGCACAGCCGACACCATAAAGCGGCGGGTTCTCGCTGGCGTCGGCGGGATCGGCCGGTTGGATCATGCCGATCAGGCGCTCGGCGCCGAGCGCGTCGTTGGTCATCGCCAGATAGCGCGGCTCGAAGATGTTCAGCGGCAGGCGCCCCTGGGGCAGGAGCAACACGCCCGGCAGGGGGAACACCGCCAAGGTGTCCGGCAGCTCATCGATGGAGACGGGGCGCACGACCGCCCACCAATTACGAGAAGAGGATCGACGACAGCCGGCGACGACTGTCGACGGTCAAGGGATCGGTCTGACCGAAAGCGTCGAAATACTTTACCAGCTGCTTGCGCGCCGCCTCGTCGTTCCAGGCGCGATTGCGGCTGACGATCTCGAGCAGGGCATCTACCGCCCCTTCGCGATCACCGGCCGCAAACAGCGCCGCCGCCAGGTCGAAGCGCGCCTGGTGGTCGTTCTCGTCGGCCGCCACCTTGGCCCGCAGGGCCTCGGTCTCAGCGTCATCGACTGCGTCCGTGCTTTGTTCGGCAAGCTCGATTGCGGCGCGCGCGCCTTCGACCTCGGACGAGCGCGCAAGCTCGGGCTCGAGACCGTCGAGGACCTCGCGCGCCGCCGCCGCATCACCGCTCGCCAGCAGAGCGCGGGCAAGGCCGGCGGCAGCCTTGGGATTGTCACTCTCGGCCGCCAGCACCTGGGAATAGAGATTGCCGGCGCCCGCCGCATCGCCTGCCGCCAGCATCTGGTCCGCCTGCTCCAGGGCCTGATCGACCTGCGAGGGGCCGGTGTTGCCGGCAAGGCGTTGGATAAAGGTCTTGACCTGGCTCGGCGGCACGGCGCCGACGAAACCGTCGACAGGCTGGCCGTTGCTGAACGCCATCACCGTGGGCAGCGACTGGATGCGCAGCTGCTGGGCCAGTTGCTGGTTGGCATCGACATCGATCTTGACCAGCTTGACGGCGCCGCCCGCCGCCTGCACCGCTTTTTCCAGGGCCGGGCCCAGGGTCTTGCAGGGCTCGCACCAGTCGGCCCAGAAATCGACGATCACCGGCACCTCTTTCGAGGCCTCGATGACATCGGCGGCAAACCCGGCGGTATCCGAATCCTTGATCACGTCGGCCGGAGCCTCGTTGCCGCCAATCATCATTTCCATACTGTGGTCCCCTTAACGCTAATCCAGCTCCGTTATATACGTCTCGTGTCCGCATGCCGCAATGAAGGCCCGCAGGTCGGCGCTGGCAATGGTCGTCGTGGCGGTGTTGGCGAGCGGATGATAGTTGAGCCGCTCATGCTTCAGCATGGCCTTGTCCAGCACCACTGAGACCCGGTGCGCGGGATCGTTGATCAGCGCGAAGGGCGTTACCGAGCCCGGCTCGATGCCAAGCACCTCGCGCAAAAGCTCGGGCTTGCCGAAAGAGAAGCGCGGCGCACGCAGCCGCTTCGACAGAGCCTTGAGGTCGACACGGCACCCCTCGTCCGTCACCACCAGCCAAAGCCCGCCCTTCTTATCCTTCAGAAACAGCGACTTGCAGTGCCCGCCAGCAATCTCGCCGCGCAGCCTCTGCGCCTCCTCGACGGTAAATACGGGCGCATGCTCGACCGTCTCGGTGGCAATGCCAAGCTCGCCGAGGCGCGCGAAAAGCCGTGCCCGCCCCTCGCTCATCGGCCACCCCTCCCATTCACGCAACAGTATACTTGCATCCCCCGAGCCATCCCCTATTATCGCGCTCCCGCCGGGACCCGCCAAGTGCGCCCCGGAACTTGGAGTGCGGGCGTAGCTCAGGGGTAGAGCACAACCTTGCCAAGGTTGGGGTCGTGAGTTCAAATCTCATCGCCCGCTCCAACTTTCCTTTCCCTATCCAGAAGCCGATTGTGCCGCGCCCTGCTGCGGCCTAGATTCCCATTTACGGGGACCGAAGGGGAGGCTTTGTCGATATGTCAGACCGTTTTCCGGCACAGCAGGACGGCGTGCTCTATCTCACCGAGGGCGGCGCGGAGACCGAGATCATGTACAAGCATGGTTTCGAGCTGCCGCATTTCGCCATGTTTCCGCTTCTGGACAATGCCCAGGCGGTGGCGGAGATGGAGGGCATGTTCCGGCGCTACCTCGATGTCGCGGCGAAGCACGGCTTCGCGGCGCTCATGGGCGGGCTGGACTATCGCGCAAGCGCCGACTGGGGCGAGCTGCTCGGCTATTCCCGCGAAGGCTTGCGCGAGATGCAGCTGCGCGCCATCCAGTTTCTGCGCGATCTCGCCAGGCCCTATGCCGGCGAGATCCCGCAAATCCTCATCTCGGGCGTCGTCGGCCCACGCGGCGATGCCTATGCGCTCAACCAGACCATCACCGCGGAAGAGGCCGAGGACTATCACAGCGAGCAGATCGAGACGTTGAAATCGGCCGGCGTCGATCTGGTCTGGGCGGCGACCTTCAACAACATCCCCGAGGCCGTCGGCGTCTCGCGCGCGGCGGCGCGCATCGGCGTGCCGTTCGCCCTCTCCTTCACCCTCGACAGCACGCACCACCTCCGCTCGGGCCCGAGTCTCAAGGAGGCTGTAGAGAGCACCGACCGCCTGGCGGGCGACGACAGGCCGGACTTCTACGGCATCAACTGTTCGCATCCTATCGAGATGGAGCCGGCGCTCAAGCCCGGTGGCTGGTTCGAGCGCATCCGCTCGATCCGCCCCAATGCGGCGATCATGGAAAAGGTCGCGCTCTGCAAGCTCGGCCATCTAGAAGACGGCGACCCCGCCGAGCTCGGCGGCCAACTCGGCGACTATGCCCGCCGCTTCCCCCACATCGACATCTGGGGCGGCTGCTGCGGCACCTGGGACACACATCTCGACGAGATCGCACAAGCGGTCGCGGCGGTGCGGCGGGAAACGGTCGCAGAGCCAGTCGGCTAGGTCACACACCCGCAGCGCGCAGGCCCGCCATGAGACGCTGCGACAAGGCCGGCGGGCGGAACGGCGTGCGGTTGGCGACGGGCATGATATCGGGCGTCAGGCGGCGCAGCTCGATGGCCGCGGTTTGCGCCTCGTCTTCGTTTCCGGCGAGCCCGTGCAGGGCCGTCATGAACATATGGCCGCCCAGGAAATCGGGATTGAGCTGTAGCGTCGCCCTGCAGGCATGTATCGCGGATTTCAAGTCATTGGCCGCGAAATGCGCGGTGGCCTGATGGAAACAGGCCAGGAAGGAATAGGGGTCGAGCCGCGCCGCAGCCTTTGCATGATGCAAGGCGTCCGCGATTTGGCCCGCTTTCGCCGAAAACGAGAGAATTCCCGCCAGCAAGGCATGACCTTCCGCGAAATTAGGGTCCAGGGCCACGGCGTGTCTGCCAGCGGCAATTCCCGGATCGTACTCGCCGCGCCAGGTGAGAATCCACCCGTGGCGCGCGTGCGCCGCCGCCAGGCCACTGTCCCGCTCGATTCCCGCTTGCGCATCCGCCAGCGCCGCATCGAGCAGGCCGGGTGCCACATCCCAGCCATAGACCCAGTCGCAAAATTTAACCATCGACAGTTCCGAGAACGCAGCAGCGAAGCCGTTATCGAGCCCGATCGCCTTTTCGAGAAACTCGCCCGCACGCCGGTTCGCGACGGGCGTGGTGCGCTCCACATAGGCACGGCCCTGCAGATAGAGGTCGTAGGCTTCCAGACTCGCGGTGAAATTGCGGCCGCTCTTGCTGTCGGTGGCTTCGCCGAGCTCGGCGCTGACCGCCGATACGATCTGTGTCGTGACATCATCCTGCACGGCAAAGACATCGTTAAGCTCGCGGTCGTAGCGCTCGGCCCAGACGTGGCCGCCCTCGCCGACATCGGTCAGCTGTGCGCTGATGCGCACGCGTTCGCCGGCCCGCCTGACGCTGCCTTCGACGACGTAACGGACGCCGAAGCGGCGGCCGATCTCCGCCACGCCTACCCCAGAGCCCTTGAGCTGGAAGGTGGAGTTGCGGGCGATGACGAACAAGCCGTCGAAGCGAGACAGCTCGGTGATCAGGTCCTCCGCAATGCCGTCGGCAAAATACTCCTGTTCCGGATCACTGCTGCGGTTGTCGAAGGGCAACACCGCGATCGACGGCTTGTCGGGCAAGGCGGGGCCCTCGCCCGCGCCATGGTCCGCCAGGCCGGAGCCGAGGCTGAAGGCGTGTACCGGCTCGGCGACATTCTTGACGTCGTGGCTGCCGGCGTCGGCGAAGGCTTGCGAAACCTTGCCGTCGACCTGGCGGTGCAGATCCTCCGAGATCACGACCCCACCGGGCTCGCACAGCCCCTCGAGCCGGGCGGCGACGTTGACGCCCGAGCCGTAGACCGAGCCATCGTCCTTCTCGATGACGTCACCGAGGTTGACGCCGAGGCGGAACTGCATGCGCCGGTCCTGCGGCAACACCGCGTTGAGGCCGCGCATCTCGTCCTGGATGGCGATCGCAGCCTCGACCGCGCCGATGGCGCTCGGAAAGACCGCCAGCACGCTGTCGCCGGCCGTATCGACGATCCTGCCGCCGTGGACTGTCGTGCGATTGCGGAAAATGACCCGGTTGGCGTCGAGCGCCGCCACTGTCGCCCTCTCGTCGGCCTCCATCAGCCGCGTATAGCCGGCCACATCGGCCGCCAGAATGGCCGCGAGCCTCTGGGTCATGGGTGTATGGGTCAAGTCCCGCTCCTCCGCGCGATATGCTACGCAAGTGTGCAAGCCACAGCAAGATGGCCATCCGGCCTTGCCGGGCGTAACCGCTGTTGCGATCATGATCCGTGATGAACCGAACCCTATGAGGCCGAGCGCGAATGACTAACCGGACGAGAGACGGCATTTCCCTGAGCCGCAGGCAGGTACTGGCCGGCGGCGCCGCAGCGGCGGCACTAGCACCAGTGGGCCTACGGGCCGCCCATCATGGCGGCGGCGAGGCGGCCAAGCATAAGCTGATCGTGCTCAACCCCGGGCATTTCCATGCCGCGCTGACCTTACGCCAGAGCCATCCACGGCTCGACGACGTGGTCCATGTCTATGCCGAGGACGGCCCCGAGGTGGAAAGCTTCCTGGGCATCGTCAACAGCTTCAACGCGCGCGCGGAGAACCCGACGTCATGGGATATCCGCGTCTATCGCGGGGCCGACTTCTTCGAGCGCCTGCTGGCCGAGCGCCCGGGCGATATGGTCGTGATCGCCGGCAAGAACGACAGCAAAATGGCCGCGATCCACCGCCTGCATGGCGAGGGGTTTCTGGTGCTCGGCGACAAGCCGTGGCTGATCGACGAGGCCGCCCTGCCGCTGCTCGCCCCCACCACCTCCGGGGCGCCGCTGGCCATGGACATCATGACCGAGCGCCAAGTCGAGACGTACCGGCTGCAAAAGGCGCTCGCCGCCCGGCCCGAGATATTCGGTCAATGGCGCACGATCGGCGACAAGCCGACGGTCTCCCTGCGCACCGTCCATCACCTCTATAAGATCGTCAACAACGCGCCGCTGGTGCGCCCCACCTGGTTCTTCGACACCGGCGTGGAGGGCGAGGGCACGAACGATGTAACCACGCACCTGGCGGACCTCGCGCAATGGATGACCGGCAGGGACGAGCCCTTCGATTACGACCGCGATGTAGAATTGCGCAGCGCGCGGCAATGGCCGACCGAGGTGCCGCTCGATATCTTTTCGCAGATCACGCACCGCGACAGCTTTCCCCGGGCCCTGCAGGGAGCGGTGTCCGGCGATGTGCTCAACTATCTCTGCAATGCCCACATCGCCTATGACCTGCGCGGCATTGCGGTCGAGATCGACTCGCTCTGGGACCTCGCCCTGCCGCCAGGCGGCAGCGACACGCATCTGTCGGTGCTGCGTGGAACACGGGCGGAGATCACCGTCGAGCTCAGCGCCGCCACGGATTTCACGAGTACCCTAAGCATTCGCCCCACCATACCGGCGCGGGGCTTCGCCGCGAACCTGCTGCGCGCCTTGGAGGATCAGGCCGAACGCTATCCCGGTCTCGACATGGTCAACGAAGGCGGCGCCTATCGCGTGATCATTCCGGACGGCTTGCGAACCCGCCACGAAGAGCATTTCGCGGCCGTGCTCGACCAATATCTCGGCTATGTCGATTCCGGCAGCTGGCCAGCCAATCTGGGGCCGGACATCGTCTGCAAATACACGCTCCTGGCCCGCGCGAAGGCCTTGTCGCACCAGGCGGGGTAAAGCCAAGGCGTATCCAGGCAAGACCGGTGAAGACAGCCAGTGGAGTAAGCGGTTTGCGGCGCTTGACAAGCAAAAGATCGCGCGCAAGCTTGCCGGCATAGGGGTAGGAAAATGAGAGCATTAGAAGGACCGCGCCGCGAGCTGCGCCATATGGTCTATGGCGGCAGCGCCACCTGGGCGGAGATGCACGATGGCGAGCTTCGCCTAGCCGATGGCCGCGTGGTCGAGGAGAGCGCCGTGCAGCACCTCCCCCCCTGCAACCCGACCAAGATCATCTGCCCCCATGTCAGCTACCGCTCGCGCTGGCGCGAGTTTGGCCGCGAGGGCGATCCCGTCAACCCGAGCTATTTCCACAAGCCCGTCTCCTCGCTCAATTCGCATAATGGCGAGCTGCGCAAGCCCAAGGGCCACTATTACCTCAACTACGAAGGCGAGCTCGGCGTGGTCATCGGCCGCGTCATGCGCAACGTGCTGCCGGAAGAGGTCTGGGACAATATCGCCGGCTTCACGGTGGCCAACGATGCCGGCCTGCAGGATATGCGCGATACCGACAACAAGGCCATGGTGCGGGTCAAGGGCGCGGACAGCCTCTGCCCCATCGGCCCCGGCCTGGTGACCGGCGTCGACCCGCGCGAGCAGACCCTGCGCACATACCGCAACGGCAATATGGTGCAGGAGGCGGTGATCGCCGAGGACCTGGTCTTCGGCATCGACTATATGATCGCCGACCTGGCGCGCCATATCACCTTCGTGCCCGGCGACCTGGTGCTGACGGGCACGCCCTGCAATTCCCGCTCGCTCGATGCGGGCGATGTCATCGAGGTCGAGGTCAGCGGCATCGGGCGTCTGCGCAATGTCGTGGTCGAGACCCCGGCGCCGCGCGCCGATATCGGCCACCAGCCCCAGGATTCGGAAGAGGCTCGGCGTATTGCCCTCGGCAACGACGACGGCGTGCCGGAGCATTTGAGATAATGGGCGAGATCGTCGGCGCCGCATGGGTCTCGCATCACCCCGGCCTGATGCTGCCGGAGGACAGGCGACGCACGCTTGGCAAGGGCGAGGACAGCGACCTCATCGCAGGCTACGGCCGCGTGCGCGAGAAGATCGACGCGACAGGCGCCGACACCCTGGTGGTCTTCGATACCCATTGGATCACCACCAACGTGCACACGGTGGCCGGGCGCGATCATTACGCCGGCACTTATACCTCGGACGAGATGCCCAACGTGCTCTCGGGCATGGCATACGATTATGACGGCGCGCCGGATATCGCAGCACGAATCGAAGAGCTTGCCAAGGCAAGGGGTTTCGCCGCCTTCAATGCCACCGATCCCAATATGGCAAACCACTATGCGACGCTGAACGTCCTTTCCTTTCTGCATCGTGGCGAGCGCGTGCTGTCGGTCGGCACCTGTCAGAACGCCACCCTCGCCCACTATCTGGAGATGGGCGGCATGATCGGCGAGGCCATAGCCGAGCTGCCGGGGCGGGTGGTGATGTTGGCCTCGGGCGGCATGAGCCATCGCATGTCGGTCTACGACATCGACCTGCCCCACCCCAACTATTTCCATGCGGACAACGTCTCCAGCGCCGACAATGTGCGCTTCGACCAGGAGATGCTTGCGCTCTTCGCCGAGGGCCGCCACGACGCCGCGCTCGACCGCTATCTCGAGATGCGCAAGGCCACTTACGAAGGCTGGGGTGCCCACTACGTGCAAATGATCGCCGCCCTGGGCGGCCGCGACTGCCGCTGGCGTGGCGCACCGCTTTCCGCCTACGAAAACGCCCGTGGCACGGGCAACATCCACATATGGTTTGAAAAATGAGCACACCGCCCTTCCGCGCCGACCATGTCGGCAGCTATCTCCGCCCTGCCGCTCTCAAGGAGGCGCGGGCGAAACGCCAGGCGGGTGAGATCGACGCGGCTGCGCTGCGCGCTGTCGAGGACCATGAGATCGCGGCCGTGGTGCGCCGCCAGGAAGAGGTGGGACTGAAGGCCGTGAGCGACGGCGAGTTCCGTCGCGCCTGGTGGCATTTCGACTTCTTCGATGCGCTAGTCGGCGCCGATATCGTCGAGATCGACCACGGCATCCAGTTCCAGGGCACCCAGACCAAGGCGCAGGGCATTGCGCTCACGGGCCCGATCGACTTCGCCAACCATCCCTTCCTCGACCATTTCCGCTATCTCGCTAGTCAGGCGAGCGCGCTGCCCAAGCTCACCATCCCGAGCCCGAGCGTCATGCATTTCCGCCAAAGCGATGCCGGCATCCGCGGCGTCTATGGCGATATCGACGCCTATTACGACGATCTCGCAAAGCTCTACATCAAGGCCATGGGCGCCTTTTACGACGCCGGTTGCCGCTATCTGCAGCTCGACGACACGGTCTGGGCCTATCTCTGCTCCGAGAAGGAGCTGGCAGGCGCCCGCGAGCGCGGTCATGACACCGACCGCATCGTCAGCGACTACGTCCGCACCCTGAACAGAGTGCTCGCCGCCAAGCCCGCCGACATGACCGTCGCCATGCATGTCTGCCGCGGTAATTTCCGCTCCACCTGGATCTCGGAAGGCGGCTACGAGCCCGTCGCCGAGGCGCTGTTCGGCGGTGTCGACGTGGACGGCTATTTTCTGGAATTCGACAGCGACCGCGCGGGCGGCTTCGAGCCCTTGCGCTACATCCCCAAAGGCGACAAGAAGGTCGTGCTCGGGCTCATCACCTCAAAGAGCGGCGAGCTCGAGAGCCCGGACGCCATCAAGCGCCGCATCGATGCCGCCAGCACCTTCGTCGGCGGCGACCAGCTCTGCCTCAGCACCCAATGCGGCTTCGCCTCCACCGAGGAAGGCAACTTGCTGAGCGAAGCCGAGCAATGGGCGAAGCTGGCGACGGTGGTGGCGATTGCGGGGGATGTGTGGGGGTAGGTCGGCAGCTGTCCCTCGGCGCTCCTGACGGAGCTTCGGGAGACAGGTGGCCTGCCGCCCGAAGCCACAGGTGTAGGCGTAGGGTGGCGGTGCAGGCAGTCCCCTGCGAACCCGTCTTTGCCGACTTCCTGACCTTCGTCTTGCCCCGTTTCAGTGGACAGTTTGAAAAGATCCGGCTGACCGCTCCGATGGATCGATGGCCGCAGGGCACGATTTGAGCAACAAGGGGCGCTCATATTCGGGTAAAATCAGTGAACCTACCCAACGAAAGCTTGGTCGAGTGGTTCATATCCGGTCGGTAGCAGTGGCAAGGCGGGTCAGGAATTGCAAACGACGGCGCCCGGCTCTCGCAAGACGGTCGGTCGGTGCGGCTGCCAAGTGGTGTATGGCGGCAGGTTTGCTGTTGACGGCGGTCCTGTCCGGTGCTGCCGCCCGGGCGCAGGCGGACCTGACTGAAGAACAGCAAGCCTGGATTGCCGCCAACCCCACCATCATCGTCGGCAACGAGCTCGATTGGCCGCCGTTCGATTTCGCCGAGGGTGGCGAGCCGATGGGCTATTCCATCGACGTCGTCAGGCTGGTTGCGAAGAAGGCCGGGCTCAAGGTCGCTTTCGTCAACGGCGTCACTTGGGCTGAATTGCTGGCGAAGTTAGAGCGCGGCGAGATCGATGTTCTGCCGGCGGTCTTTGCCTCCGACGAGCGCCGCAAGATTTATGCTTTCACCAATGAATATGCCACCAACCCATCGGTATTGGTGGTGGCGGAAAACGACACAGAGACCACGGGAATCGAGCATTTGCCGGGGCGAACCCTGGCGGTCATCGAGGGCTTTGCCACGCAACAGGTCCTCAGCGAGCGCTATCCGGAAATCGGTCAACACCTGGTGAGCGGACCGAAGGAAGGACTGCAAGCGGTCTCACTGGGCAAGGTTGACGGCTTTATCGGCGCCCGCGGCGTGATCTCCTATATCCTGCAAAACAGCGCGATCCCTAACCTCCGCATCGCCGGCCAGGTCGATTTCAAGTCCATGGAAGAGGCGCAGCTGCATATGGCCGTCGTCAAGCGGCGCGTCGTGCTGCGGGACATTCTGCAGGCCGGCCTCGATGCCATCAGGCACGATGAGTGGCAGGCCCTGCAAAATCGTTGGCTGCTATTGACTGCGCCGGGACGCACCCCGGTTGACGCCAAGAGTGGCGTTCTATGGTGGGCCCTTGCACTGGTCGCCGTCGTTCTCGTCGCAATGGTGGCCGCTTACCACATGCTGTCACTCGCAAGCCGTGGTGAAGTCAATGCGCTGCAGTTTGGCTCGCCGCGCTTTCGCCTGTTGGTCTTCATCTCGCTCAGCGGTTTCGTCGCGATCGTGGTCGTTGTCGGCTGGTTGGCCTTGGAAAAGACCAAGGCGAAAATCCTCGCCGACACGCGCAACAACCTGGAAACGGTCTTGTCGTCGACAGTTGAGCGTCTTGAGGCCTGGGCCCAGCAGCAGGAGACCTATCTCCGACAACTCGGCAAGGACCCGGACCTGGTGGCCACGACCGAGCGTTTGTTGGAAGGCTCGCTTGAGCGTCAAGCGCTGTCGCAGAGCGGGCCGCAATTCGAAGCCAGACGATATTTCAACCGACAAGGCGATGCGATCGGTCATCTGGGATTCTTCATCATAGAAACCGGTGGCATCACTATCGCCTCTGATCGGGATGAAGATTTGGGGCAACCCAACGCGGTCATGCGGCGCTACCCGGATTTGTTGCGGCGATTGCTCGGCGGCGAAGTGTTGTTTGTGCCGCCGGCGACGGTCGAATCGGTCGACGGTGCCGAGGCTTTGGCGACGATGTATTTTGCCGCGCCGATCCAGAATGCGGATGGCGTGGTGATCGCGGCCACATTGGTGCGTATCGATCGCGGTGGTGATTTCTCCAGACTCATGCAGCTGTCCAGGGTTGGCGAAACGGGTGAAACCTACGCCTTCAACCGGGACGGCCGGCTATTGTCGTCGAGCCGTTTCGACACTCACCTGCATGACATAGGTCTCCTCCAACCAGGTCAACTGGCGCTCGATACCATCGATATCCGTGACCCCGGCGGCAATATGGTCGAGGGCTTCCGATCGACGATATCCCGATCCCGGCAACCGTTGACGCGCATGGCGACCGATGCCATCCAGCGCGGCGATACCGGTCGCGGCCACAGCCGCGGCCAAGGCCTGTATGATGCCATGGCTTCGGATGTCGACGGGTACCGCGACTACCGGGGTGTAGCGGTGTTTGGCGCCTGGTTGTGGCAAAGCGAGTTCGGCTTCGGCATCACCAGCGAGATCGACGTTGCGGAGGCGCTCGAGACCTATCACTTGGTGCGGCTTGCCGCCGTCGGGGTTCTCGGCATCACGCTGCTGCTTTCCTTAGGCGGCACCATCTTCACCCTGTCGCTCGGCCAACGCGCCAACCGTGCGCTGGTCAAGGCGCGGGACGAGACGGAGCAGCGCACCCAGTTCCAGCTGAACAGCTTGAACAGCGTCGTGATGCGCTGGCGGCCGGATGGGACCGTCCTTTATATGAACGACTTTGGCCTGAGGCTTTTCGAGTTCGGTGAAAACGAAATTATTGGCAGGCACGTCGTTGGCACGATCGTGCCCGAAACCGACAACGCAGGGCGTGATTTGACGGCGATGATTCACGAGATCCTCGAGAATCCCCAGAAATTTGAGAACAACGAGAACGAAAACATATGCAAGAGCGGCCGACGCGTGTGGATGCTATGGAGAAACCTGCCCGTCCGAGATGATACCGGCGAGCTCAAGGAGATCCTGACCGTCGGGATCGATATCAGCGATCGCAGGCAGGCGGAGGAACGCTTGCGCGAAAATGAACAGAACCTCAGGCAAATTCTGGAGAATAGCCCGATCGGCGTCGCCATCGTGTCGAAACAGGACTACGAACGGCGCTACATGAACCCACGATTCCTCGAGCTGATGGGGGCGCAATCGGAAGATCAACTGATCGGCGCGCTGCAAGAGGACAGCTATGTCCGCCCCGAGGAATTCGCGCAGCTGAAGGCCGAGTTTTCGACGGATGAGCCGATCGTTTCAGCCGAAATGTATCGCAAGCGACTCGATGGTACGCCCTGGTGGGCACTGATGGTCCGGTCCCTGGTCAATTACAACGGAGAAGAGGCCCACCTGAATTGGCATATCGACCTCACCGACCGTAAGAACGCCGAAGAAGAGCGGGCCACGCAGTCACGCATTCTGAACGACGTTCTGGAGAATATTGCTCAGGGCGTCGTAAAGTACGATAGCCAGCGAAACTTAGTCATGTGGAACAGGCAGCTTCAAGAGCTTTTGCAATTGCCTGACGAACTGATGACCCTTGGCCGCCCGGCGATCGACATCGCCACCTTTTTTGCCCGCCGTGGCGACTATGGCGAAGGCGATCCCGCCATACTGGCCGAGCGACGATTGGACCGACTGTGGCAGGGCGGCTCGATTCGAACCGAAATGAATATCGATGATGGCGGCGTCTACGAAGTTCTGGTCCAACCGACCGACGACGGTGGGCTGGTGATAACCTACACCGACATCACGCTCATCAAGAGGGCCGAGCGCGAGGCGCGTGAGAGTGAGCAAAACCAGCGCCTCATATTGGAAACCAGCCCAATTGGAGTCGCCATTCTTTCGAAATCGAACGGCAAACGACTCTATGTAAATCCTCGATTTGTGGAGATGTTTGCTGCCAACTCGGAAGATGAGTTGATTGGCACTCGAGCCGACGACACTTACGTGAATCCGGCTGACGCCAAACGCGCGGTGGCAGCGTATTTGAGCGACGAACCCGTGATCACTTTCGAAGCGCAGAGAATACGCTTCGATGGCAGCCGTTGGTGGGCGCTCACGTCGCGTACTGAAGCCAGTTATCAAGGCGAGGACGTTTATCTCTCTTGGCTCATAGACATAACCGATCGCAAAGAGGCCGAGCGGGAACTCGAGGCGGCGGAGGCCACACTGCGGCTGGCCATGGACAACATGCCTGGGGGAATCGCGGTCTGGGGCAAGGACAACGAGCTAGTTGTGTGCAACGATAAATACATCGAGCTTTTCGATTTTCCCAAGGACCTGGCAGTCCCGCGTGTGCCCGTTTCGGATCTGATTCGCTACTCCGCCGAGAGAGGCTTCTATGGCGACGAGGATATCGACGAGCTGATCAAGACCCGCATCGCCGGGTTCGACAAGCGTGATCCAGGCAAGGTAGAGCAGCGCCATCCGGATGGCACCGTTATCGACGCCGACTACGGCCATTCGCCAGAGGGTCATCTGGTTGGTGTGTATTCGGACATCACAGACCAGAAGCGAACCGCGGAAGAGTTGGCGGCCAAATCCCGGATTCTGAGCGATGTCTTGGATCACATTGCTCAAGGCATGGCCAAGTATGACAGCCAGAAAAATCTGCTGATATGGAACCAGAATTTCCAAGATTTTCTACAGTTGCCAGACGAATTGATGACCGTTGGTCGTCCTTTGATCGAGCTCATGTCTGTCGTCGCGAACCGTGGCGATTACGGCGAAGGTGACCCTGACGTTCTCGCTCGGGAGCGTTTGGATCATGTCTGGAGTGGCGAGGCCAGTCGGACCGAGATCGCTATCGGCGGCGACAACGTTTACGACGTGCTATCCCAACCCACCGACGACGGTGGTCTGGTAAGCACCTACACCGATATCACGCTTATCAGGGAAGCCGAGCGCGCGGCGCATATGAGCGAGAAGAGCCAACGGCTCATACTGGAAACCAGCCCCTTCGGCGTCGCGATACTATTGAAACCGGACAACCAAAGACTGTACGTGAATCCTCGTTATATGCAGATGTTCGGGGCTGACTCCGAGGATCAATTGATTGGCGCGCGACAAGAGGACAGCTATGCCGATCCGGCCGACTTCGAGCGCGTAAGAAGCGCGTATTATAGTGACGAGCCGATTGTCACTGTCGAAGCGCTAAGGAAACGCCTCGACGGCAGCGTTTGGTGGGCAATGATGGTCCGCACCGAAGCCAATTATATTGGCGACGACGTTTACCTGTCCTGGCACATCGACATAACCCGGATTATTCACGGCTCGGTAGAATATGGTTGGTGAGCGTATATTAAGCT
>CAYPAX010000036.1:0-38809 GCA_964408735.1 uncultured Rhodospirillaceae bacterium
TTCATCGTCTGGGAGTGAGAATCAGCAAAGCCACTTAATCAACGGGCTGCTAGAAGCCGGAGCATCATCATTCCTCTCATATTCGCGACATTAGGCTGCGTATTTAATAGAATCTGCCAAGACTACTCTCTGTTCAATTGATTCTAACAATCAGAACGGGTTGTTCACCGTTGTCGTATGGCTCAGGCGGGATCTGGTTTGCGTCGCCCGTAGCCCCCGCCGCCCGGCGTTTCGATGACGAAGACGTCGCCAGGCTGCAGCTCGCTGGTGGCGGCGTGGGGCAGCTCTTCGATGCTGCCGTCCGTGCGCTCGACGGTGTTGCGGCCGACGGCACCCGGCGCGCCGCCGTCGAGTCCGAAGGGGGCGACGGTGCGGTGGCTCGACAGGATCGAGGCCGTCATGGTTTCGAGAAAGCGCAGGCGGCGCACCGTGCCGTCGCCGCCGCTGTGGTGGCCCTTGCCGCCCGAGCCGTGGCGCACGGTGAAGCTTTCGAGCAGCACCGGGAAGCGCCACTCCAGCACCTCCGGGTCGGTCAGGCGCGAGTTGGTCATGTGGGTGTGTACCGCCGAGGTGCCGTCGAAGTCGGGGCCCGCGCCAGCGCCGCCGCAGACGGTCTCGTAATACTGATAGCGGGCATTGCCGAAAGTGAGGTTGTTCATGGTGCCCTGGCTGCCGGCCAACACACCGAGGGCGCCGTAGAGGGTGTCGGTGATGATCTGGCTGGTCTCCACATTGCCGGCGACGACCGCGGCGGGGCGGTGCGGCGCCAGCATGGAGCCGTCGGGAATGATCAGCTCCAAGGGTGCCAGACAGCCCTCATTGAGGGGAATGTCGTCGTCCACCAGGGTGCGGAAGACATAGAGCACGGCGGCACGGCAAACCGCCGTCGGCGCATTGAAATTGTTGTCGAGCTGGGCCGAGGTGCCGGTGAAGTCGATGCGCGCGCAACGCCTGTCATGATCCACATCGATCGCCACCTTGACCACGCTGCCGTCGTCGAGCGGGTAGGCGAAGCTGCCGCCGGCCAGGCGATCGAGCTCGCGGCGCACGCATTCGGCGGCATTGTCCTGTACGTGCCCCATATAGGCGTTCACCACGTCGAGGCCGAAATGCGCCACCATGCGGTGCAGCTCGGAGACGCCCTTGTGGTTGGCGGCGATCTGGGCGCGCAGGTCGGCGACGTTCTGGTCCGCATTCCGCGCCGGCCACTTGCCCGAGGCCAACAGATCACGGAAAGCCTGCTCGCGGAATTCGCCGTCCCGCACCAGCGGGAAGTTCTCGATCATCACGCCTTCTTCCTCGATCACCCGGCTTGCCGCCGGCATCGAGCCCGGCGTGATGCCGCCGATATCGGCGTGGTGGCCACGGCTGGCGACATAGAACAGGATCTCAGCCCCGGCCTCATCGAAGACCGGCGTGATGACCGTGACATCGGGCAGGTGCGTGCCGCCGGCATAGGGCGCGTTGAGCACGGTGACGTCGCCAGGGCGCTGGCTGCCACCCCGCTCGGCAATGACCGTGCGCACGCTCTCGCCCATGGAGCCGAGATGCACCGGCATGTGCGGCGCGTTGGCGACGAGATTGGCTTGCCGGTCGAAGACCGCGCAGGAGAAATCGAGCCGCTCCTTCACGTTTACCGAATGGGCGGTGTTCTCCAGCACGCTGCCCATTTGCTCGGCAATGGACATGAAGAGGTTGTTGAAGATCTCCAGCATGACCGGATCGACGCTGGTGCCGACGGCAACTCGCGAGGGCCGGGGTGTGGCGCGGCTCAGTAGCAGATGCCCGCGCGCGGTCATCTCCGCCTGCCAGCCCGGATCGACCACGGTCGTCGCCGTCGGCTCGATGACAATGGCCGGGCCTGCCAGGCGCTGGCCCGGCAGAATTGCCTCGCGGGCGAAAATCGGCACTTCCCGCCAGTCGCCATCGCAGAGCATAGGGCCGTGACTGTCGGGCGCAGGCTGGCCGTCCGAGAGCGCCACCTCGGGCTCGTCGAGGGGCTCGGCACCGCCCGCCAGCTCCACCGACAGCGCTTCGACCACCAGTGCCTTGTCGGGCGAGGCGAAGCCGAACTGGCGCTCGTGCGCGGCCGCAAAACGCTCTGCAATACTGGCCTCGGGGTCGAACGGCACGACCAGCGCGGTATCGGTGCCGAGGTAACGGATATGGGCGCGGCGCTCCATCGCCGCCTCGCCGACGCCTTGCGTTTCCATCTCGGCACGCGCCTCGCTTTCAAGCGCCGCCAGGGTCTCGTGCATGCCGGGCATCGCCTTCGGGCAGAGCTCTGCCTCGACGCCACGCTCGCGGATGACGCGGATGTCGGCCAACCCCATGCCATAGGCCGAGAGAACCCCGGCGAAGGGATGCAACAGCACCTTGTCCATGCCGAGCGCGTCCGCCACGGCGCAGACATGCTGCCCGGCCGCGGCGCCGAAGCCGCAAAGCGTATAGTCGGTGATATCGTAACCACGCTGGGTCGATATCACCTTGATGGCGTTGGCCATATTGTCGACGGCAATGCGCGAAAAACCTTCAGCTACGGCCTCGGGCGTGCGCCCGTCGCCGATCTCCTCGGCCAGGGCCGCGAAGCGCACTCGCACCACCTCGGCATCGAGCGGCTGGTCGCCGCCGGGTCCGAAGACATGCGGAAAGACTTCCGCCTGAATACGGCCCAGCATGACGTTGCAATCGGTCACGCTGAGCGGCCCCCCGCGGCGATAGCAGGCGGGGCCGGGGTCGGCGCCCGCCGAGTCCGGGCCCACGCGCATGCGTGCGCCGTCGAAATGCAGGATCGAGCCGCCGCCCGCCGCAACCGTGTGAATACGCATCATCGGCGCGCGGATGCGTACCCCGGCGACGATATTGTCCTGGGTGCGCTCGTACGTGCCGTCAAAATGCGAGACATCGGTCGAGGTGCCGCCCATGTCGAAGCCGATGATCTTCCCAAAGTCGGCCATGGCGGCGGTGCGCACGGCACCGACCACACCGCCGGCCGGGCCGGAGAGAATGGCGTCCTTGCCGCGGAAGCGGTAAGCGTCCGTGAGCCCGCCATTCGATTGCATGAACATCAGACGCCGCCCTTCGAGCTCGTCGGCGATGCGGGCGATGTAGCGGCCGAGAATGGGCGAAAGATAGGCATCGGCCACGGTGGTGTCGCCGCGGCTGACCAGCTTCATCAGCGGAATCACCTCATGCGAGGCGGAGATCTGGGTGAAGCCGACCTCGCGGGCGATCTCGGCAACGCGGGCCTCGTGCGCGTCGTAGCGATGGCCGTGCATGAACACCACCGCACAGGCCCGCAGACCCGAGCCGTAGGCGTCTTCCAGGGCGTGCCGGGCACCGGCCTCGTCGAGGGGGGTGAGCACAACGCCGTCCGCCTGCACGCGCTCATCGACTTCCACGACCTGGCGATACAGCATCTCCGGCAAGACGATGTGGCGATCGAATAGCCGCGGGCGGTTCTGGTAGCCGATGCGCAGGGCGTCGGCAAAGCCGCGCGTGGTGACCAGCAGACAAGGCTCGCCCTGGCGTTCGAGCAGCGCGTTGGTGGCGACCGTGGTGCCCATCTTGACCGCCTCGACTGCCGACGCGGGCAAAGTTTCGTCAGGCCCGAGCCCGAGAATATCGCGCATGCCCTGGAGCGCTGCGTCGGCGTAACGGCCGGGATTCTCCGACAGCAGCTTGTGGCTCTTCAATAAACCATCGGGGGCCTTGGCAACGACGTCGGTAAAGGTGCCGCCGCGGTCGATCCAGAACTGCCAGCCGCTCATGCGTAGCGCCAGGCGAAGGCCTCGCCTTCGCCGATCACCCGCCCGGCGCTCGGCGAGGGGAAATGCCCGGGCAGCACCAGCACGTCGCGATCGCAGACGCTCTCGAGGACGGCCCGGCGGGTCGCTGCCGCCAGCGGCTTGTCGATACAGGCGCCGGAAGCGAGGTCGGGAAAGGTAAGCTGGAGGACGCTGTGCATCATGTCGCCGGTGAATAGCGCTTCGCCGCTGGCCGAGGCAAGCCGGATGCAGGAATGGCCCGGCGTGTGGCCCGGCGCCGGCTCTATACGCAAGCGGTCGTCCACGGCATGGTCGTCGGCGACGATGTCGGCGCGGCCCGCCTCGACCACGGGCAATACGCTGTCGGCGAAGGCGCCGTCGTCATATTTGCGCGGATCTTTCGCGCTCTTGGCGCGCCAGAAATCGTACTCGCTTCGGGCGAAGACATAGCGCGCCTTGGGAAAGGTCGGCACCCAGCGGCCGTCGACCAGCTGTGTGTTCCAGCCGACATGGTCCGGGTGCAGATGCGTGCACATGACCACGTCGATATCGTCGGGCGTCACGCCCGCTGCCGCCAGGTTTGCGAGATAACGCGTGCCGCTGCGCATATTCCAGTCGGTACTGTAAGTGCGCTCCTTGTGCTCGCCGACGCAGCTGTCGATGAGGATCGTGTGCTGCGGCGTGCTCACCACATAGGACTGGATGGCAAAGACGAGCTTGCGCGTGGCGGGATCGAGGTAGCGTGGCTCGAGCCAGCTGCGGTGCGGCTCGAGCATCTCCCAGCTGCAATCCGGATAGAACCGCGTGGGATCGAATTCAGGCCCTTCGGTCTCGATGACGCGCCGGATCTCGCTGCCGCCGATAGTCAGCATGAGGCTCAGCCGCGCAGCCAGGTCTCGGAGAAAGCGAGGAAAGCCGTCGTGGCCTGTCGCCCGGCAAAGTCGCGCGGCTGTGACTGGCCGCGCAAAGTCCGGCCGTTCACCTGCGCCTCGACGCGGGCGCTGTCGACGAACAGGCTGACCATGCGGTGCTTGCCCGTGGTGCTGCTCTCTGCCGGCATGTCGACCAGATAGGGCTCGCCGAGCTCCTCCCAGGCGAGCCGCGCCTCGATGCCCTCGCCGGTTATGCGCTCCTCGTAGCGGCGCCCGTCGCCGCCTTCGGTTTCCACCGAGTGCAATGCGCGATATTCGATCCCCGCCAGCCCTGGCTGGCCGCGAAAGGCGCCGAAGGTGCTGACGAAATTCTCCATCAGATAGCGCCCGAGCGGCTCGTTGTCGGTAACGCAGACATTGAGCGCGTCGTCGCTGCTCTCAGCCGCGCCAGGCGCCTCCAGCAGCACCAGGCCTTGCCCCCGCCCGTGCGGCGAGAGCACGACGCGGAAGAACGAGGCCAGGGCGACGAAGGGCCCATCCGGCGTGTCCTTCAGATACATGCCCGGGTTCTCGCCCGACCAGTCGACGATACCGCCGGGAAACGGCTGTTCGATGCTCATGATGTCCTCCCTCTCTGCCATGTGGCGATGGTGGTCGCGCCGGGGCGGCCATGTCAATGCCGAGAGCCGAGGCTCACGATGCTGATGACCGCAAGATTCACCAGGAAACCGGGCAGAATTTCGTAGAGGTCGAAAATTCCGCCTTCGAGATTGGCCCAGACGACAACGCAGGCGCTGCCGCATATCAGTCCGGCGAGCGCGCCATCGGCGGTCATGCCGCGCCACAACAGGGCCAGCAGCACGACCGGCCCGAAGCCGGCACCGAAGCCTGCCCAGGCATAGGCGACGATGTCGAGCACGCGGCTCTCAGTGTCCCAGCCAAGCGCGACCGCGACCAGAGCGATGGCGACCACGGTGCCGCGGCCGACCCAGACCAACTCGCGCTGGCCGGCATCGCGCCGCAGGAAGGGGCGGTAAAGGTCGTTGGTCAGCGCGCTGGCCGAGACCAGGAGCTGAGAATCGGCGGTGCTCATGATGGCCGCCAGAATGGCCGCCAGGAACACGCCGGCGACCCACGGGTTGAACAGCGCCTGCGTCAGCGCGATGAAAGCGGTTTCCGGATTGGCCAGCGGCGCCTCGGCGAAGATCGCCACGGCCAGGAAGCCCGTCGCCATGGCGCCCCACAGCGACAGGATCATCCAGGTCACGTTGATCGCGCGTGCCTCGGCCACGTCATCGGCGCTGCGCATGGCCATGAAGCGGGCGAGGATATGCGGCTGGCCGAAATAGCCGAGGCCCCAGGCGAGCAGGGAGACCGCCGCCAACGGCGAGAGCGGCGCGATGGCGTCGAGATGGTCGGGTGATACAGCGCCTACCGCGGCCACGCCCGCGTCCCAGCCGCCGAGCTCCTGCACGGCAACGGCGGGAACCGCGATCAGCGCCACCAGCATCAGCGTGCCCTGCACCACATCTGTCCAGCTCACCGCCAGGAAGCCGCCGAGGAAGGTGTAGGAGACCACAAGCGCGGCGCCGAGCCACAAGGCGTGGTGATAGGCGAGGCCGAAGGTGCTGGCGAAGAGCACGCCGCCCGCGACCAGGCCCGAGGCGGTGTAGATGGTGAAGAAGAACAGGATCACCGCTGCCGCGACCAGGCGCAGGGCGCGCGCGCGATCGGGAAAGCGCCGGGCCAGGAAATCAGGAATGGTCAGCGCATCGCCGGCCTCCGCGGTGAACCGGCGCAGCCGGGCCGCCACCAGCGTCCAGTTGAGATAGGCGCCCAGCGTCAGCCCGATGGCTAGCCAAAGCTGGCCCAGGCCATGGGCGTAGAGCGCGCCCGGCAGGCCGAGCAGCAGCCAGCCGCTCATACCCGAGGCGCCGGCGCTCAGCGCTGCCGCGACACCGCCCAGCCGGCGCCCGCCGAGCACGTAATCGGAAAGCGTGCGGGTGGCGCGCCAGGCGATGACGCCGAGCGCGATCATCATGGCGAGATAGAGAACGAAGGTGGTGAGCGTGGGCAGGCTCATCGCCGCCGCTTGAGTAGCCACCCCGTCAGGCTGAGGCCGAGCACAGCGCCCATGGGCACGACCATCACCAGATAGGTGGCGAAGGGAATTTCCATTACTCCGCCTTGGCGCCGGTGCCTTATACCAACTTGCAGTGATAGGGACCCATTTGATGGCTCGAGGCGGCTTTCCGGGTAGGAGCGGCGCGCCGGGCGATGCGGGGGCATCGGCCGAGCGTCGCGACGCATCCGGGGAGCCGCCTCGGGCCACCGCAGGCCGCGCGCTTTTCGCCGCTGGCGTCGTCGCGGGCCGCTTGACGTGGGGAAACACGACGGCGCGTCCCGCTCCTAGCCAGTGACGAAAATCGTACGGTCAAATGGGTTCCTATCATTGCAAGTTGGTATTATTCGGCCGCCTGGGTCACGATCAGCTTCTGGTGCGGGTAGGGGATGGAAATGCCGTCGGCGTCCATGCGCTCCTTGAGCGCCTTGGTGAGGGCGAGCTTGGTAGCAAAGAAATCGCCGCGCTCGGTCCAGACGCGGATGGTCAGATCGACCGAGCTTGCGCCCAGGGCGCCGACTGCGACCAGGGGCTCCGGGTCGGGCAGGATGCGGGGCTCGGCGTCGAGCACGGCGCGCACGCCGGCCACGGCCTTGTCGATATCGTCGCCATAGTCGATGCCGAGAATGATCTCGATGCGCCGCGTCTCGTAATGGCTGAAATTGCGTAGCGCCGTGTCCCAGACCTGGCCGTTGGGGATGAGAATCTGGACGTTGTCGGGCGTCGCCAGCTCGGTGGTGAACAGCGTCACCGCCTTCACCGTGCCCGCATGGCCCGCCACTTCGACATAGTCGCCCACTTTGAAGGGGCGGAAGAAGAGGATCATGACCCCTGATGCGATGTGGCCGAGGGTGCCTTGCAGGGCGAGCGCGATGGCGAGGCCCGTGGCGCCCAGCACCGCGACCAGGCTGGCGGTCTGCACGCCGAACTTGGCGAGCACGGCGAGTACCGTGACGGCGATGATGCCGTAGCGCGCCAGACTGGCGAGAAAGCTGCCCAGCATCTCGTCCACATGGTCGCTATGGGCGGCCAGTTTCTTGATGGTGCGCTTGGCCCAACCGGCCGCGACCCAGCCGACGATCAATATGACCACGGCACCTATGACACGCAGCCCGTAGGTCGTGAGAACTTCCGTCGCCAGGTCTACGGCCTGGCTCGCCTCGGCTTCCATCGCCGCCTCCCCTAAAGCATCAGGCGTACTTTAGGTCAGTGCAGCGTCGCCTGCCAGTCCGCGTGGCGCAGCACCGCCTGCCTGGTAATGCCAAGGCGTACCGAATGCAGCGGGCCGTCCAGCTCGCGTTGCCAAAATGTCAGAAACTCGTGCAGTGCCGGGAATTGCGGCGCCAGGTCCCAGCCCTGCCAGACATAGGTCTGCAACAGGTGGGGATGGTCGGGCATGTGGTAGAGGATTTCCGCCGTGGTCAGGCGCCAACCAGCAGGTCTCGCTTCAGCCATTGTCTCACCTCGCATTAGCGACATCTCATTGTCGCGAAAATCCTCAACAAAATCAATAAGTTAGCAGCATATCTGCGAGACTGCTGCCAAAAATCTCCGGGCCACCTCTTGACTCCGCCACGGCTTTGCCCCAAATCCGCGCCGAGGCTGTCAGCACTCTCCTGTGGTGAGTGCTGACAGCATATTGGACAATCCCGCTTACAAAGAGGACAGGCATAGATGAAGTTCCGTCCGTTGCACGACCGCGTGGTGGTTCGGCGCGTCGAGGAAAACGAGCGTTCCGCCGGTGGCATCATTATTCCGGACACCGCCAAGGAGAAGCCGAGCCAGGGCGAAGTCGTGGCCGTGGGCCCCGGCGCCCGTGACGAGCAGGGCCAGATCGTGGCGCCTGCCGTGACTGTCGGCGACCGCATTCTGTTCGGCAAGTGGTCAGGTTCCGAAGCCAGGATCGATGGCGAGGATCTGTTGATCATGAAGGAGTCGGACATCATGGCGGTGCTCGAGCCTGAGAAGAAGGCCAAGCGCAAGTCGCGCAAAGCCGCCTGAGCGAGAAGGAAAGAGACAAGAAATGGCAGCTAAAGAAGTCAAGTTCAGCATGGATGCCCGCCAGCGCATGGCGCGGGGCATCGACATTCTGGCCGATGCGGTCAAGGTCACGCTCGGCCCCAAGGGCCGCAACGTGGTCCTCGACAAGGCCTTCGGCGCACCGCGCATCACCAAGGACGGCGTTACCGTCGCCAAGGAGATCGAGCTCGCCGACAAGTTCGAGAACATGGGCGCGCAGATGGTCCGTGAGGTCGCCTCGAAGACCAACGACATTGCCGGCGACGGCACCACCACCGCGACCGTGCTCGCCCAGGCGATCTTCCGCGAGGGCATGAAGTCGGTCGCCGCGGGCATGAACCCGATGGACCTCAAGCGCGGCGTCGATCTCGCCGTCGAGGCCGTGGTCGCCAACCTGCACAAGCAGGCCAAGACCGTGCGCACCAACCAGGAAGTGGCCCAGGTCGGCACCATCTCCGCCAATGGCGAGAGTGAGATCGGCGATATCATCGCCACCGCTATGGAGCGGGTCGGCAACGAGGGCGTGATCACGGTCGAGGAGGCCAAGGGCCTCGACACCGAGCTCGACGTCGTCGAGGGCATGCAGTTCGACCGTGGCTATCTCTCGCCGTATTTCGTCACCAATGCGGAGAAGATGGAAGTCGAGCTCGAGGATTGCTACATGCTGATGCATGAGAGCAAGCTCTCCAACCTGCAGGCCATGCTGCCGCTGTTGGAGACCGTCGTGCAGTCCTCCAAGCCGTTGCTCATCCTGGCCGAGGATGTCGAGGGCGAGGCGCTTGCCACGCTGGTGGTCAACAAGCTGCGCGGCGGCTTGAAGATCGCGGCCGTCAAGGCGCCGGGCTTCGGCGATCGTCGCAAGGCGATGCTCGAGGACATGGCCATCCTGACTGGCGGCCAGGTGATCTCCGAGGATCTCGGCATCAAGCTCGAGAACGTCAGCCTCGACATGCTCGGCCGCGCCAAGCGCGTCACCATCGACAAGGACAACACAGTCATCGTCGATGGCGCCGGCAAGAAGGCGGACATCCGTGGCCGCTGCGAGCAGATCCGGGCGCAGATCGAGGAGACCTCCTCGGACTACGACCGCGAGAAGCTGCAGGAGCGCTTGGCCAAGCTGGCCGGCGGCGTAGCCGTCATCCATGTCGGCGGTGCCACCGAGATCGCGGTCAAGGAGAAGAAGGACCGTGTCGAGGATGCGCTGCATTCGACCCGCGCTGCGGTCGAGGAAGGCATCGTCATCGGTGGCGGTGTGGCCCTGCTCGTTGCCGCCAAGGCGCTCGACAAGGTCAAGCCCGAAAACCACGACCAGCAGGTCGGCGTAGACATCGTGCGCAAGTCCCTGCAGCAGCCGGTTCGCCAGATCGCCGAGAATTCCGGCGTCGACGGCTCGGTGGTGGTCGGCAAGCTGATGGAGTCGAAGAAGGCCAATCAGGGCTTCGATGCCCAGAACGAGGCCTATGTCGACATGTTCAGTGCCGGCATCGTCGATCCCGCCAAGGTCGTGCGCGCTGCCCTGCAGGACGCCGCCTCGGTGGCCGGCCTTCTCATCACCACCGAAGCGCTGGTGGCCGAGAAGCCCGAGCCCAAGGGCGCCGGCGGCGACGCCCCGGCCATGCCCGACATGGGTGGCATGGGCGGCATGGGCGGCATGGGCTTCTAAGAAAGCTCCCGACCGAAGACCCAAGACCAGGCGGGTCGCGCATCAAGCGCGGCCCGTCTTTTTTTCAAGCTCGGTCCATCATGCCGCCACCCATCCTCACCCTTCGCGACATTTCGCTGCGTTTCGGCGCCACGCCACTGCTCGACGGCGTTGCGCTGTCCCTCGGTGCGCGTGAGCGCTTGTGCCTGGTGGGGCGCAATGGCTGCGGCAAGTCGACGCTGTTGCGGCTCGTGGCGGGGCAGATCGAGGCGGATGCGGGCGAGCGTTGGCTGCAGCCGGGCCTGAGCATCGGCGCCCTGGCGCAGGCCGTCAGTGTTGGCGAGAGCGAGACCGTTGCTGCCTTTGTGGCGGCGGACGATAGCGCGCCGGCGCATGCGGTGGAGGCGGCGCTCGAGCCCATGGGGCTCGATGCGGCGCGGCTCATGGCGTCGCTGTCGGGGGGCGAGGCGCGGCGGGCGGCGTTGGCCCGGGCGCTGGTCGGCGAGCCGGACCTTCTGCTGCTCGACGAGCCGACCAATCATCTTGATTTGCCCGCTATCGAATGGCTTGAGACGCGACTGACCAACTACCCCGGCGCGGTCGTCCTGATCAGTCATGACCGCGCGCTGCTGAGCGATGTGGGAACGCGCACCGCCTGGCTCGATCGCGGCGCGCTGCGTGTCGCCGAGCACGGCTTCGAGCGCTTCGAGGACTGGCGCGACAAGACCTTCGCGGAGGAGGAGCAGGCGCTGGCGCGGCTTGGCAAGAAGCTCGATGCCGAGGACGAATGGCTGCGCAAGGGCGTGACGGCCCGGCGCACGCGCAACCAGGGCCGCCTGCGCAAGCTCCATGCCATGCGCGACGAGCGGCGTCAGCGCATCGCTCATCTGCCCCGCGGCACCGCGCCGCTGACCCTCGCCGCCGCCGAGCCCGGCGCCAAGATCGTGGTCGAGGCCGAGGGTGTCGCCAAGCGCTTCGGCTCCCGCCAGATCATCGCCGGCGCCTCCCTGCGCATAGCCCGCGGCGACCGGGTCGCGATCACCGGCGGCAACGGTGCCGGCAAGACAACCTTGCTCAACCTGCTTACCGGATCGCTCGTGCCCGACAGCGGCAGCGTCAAGCTTGGCGAGGGCATTGAACCACTGATGTTCACCCAAGACCGCAACGCCCTCGACCCCGAGGCAACGCTTTGGCTCACCCTCTGCCCGCATGGCGGCGACAGCGTCTGGAGCCAGGGCCGCCGCCAGCATGTGGTGGGTTTTCTGCGTGACTTCCTGTTCGATCCCGGCCAGGCGCGCAGCCCCGTCGGCAGCCTGTCCGGCGGCGAGCAGGCGCGGCTGCTGCTGGCGCTGCTGTTCACCAAGCCGAGCCAGTTCCTGGTGCTCGACGAGCCCACCAACGACCTCGACATGGAGACCCTCGACCTGCTGCAGGACCTGCTGGGAAACTATGACGGTACCGTGCTCATGGTGAGCCACGACCGCGCCTTTATCGACCGCCTGGCCAGCCATACCCTGTGGCTGCCCGGGGACGGCCGGGTCGATGCCTTCGTCGGCGGCCATGCCGACATGCTGCGCCAGCGCGGCGATGTGGCGGCGAAACCCGAAGCCAGGCGGCCGGTAGTGCCCAAGCGCACCTCGGCGCGGCAACGCCTTGGCTACAAGGAGCAGCGCGAGCTCGACGCGCTGCCCGATCGTATCGGCGAGATCGAGGCGCAGATCGCCGATGTCGAGAACCTGCTTGCCGACCCTGGCCTGTACGCCCGCGATGCCGCCGCTTTCGAGGCCGCCGGCGGGCGGTTGGCGGCTTTGCGCGATGATCTGGACGCGGCCGAGAGCCGCTGGCTGGCGCTCTCGGAGAAGGACGAGGCCTTGCGCGCCGGCTCGTGAGCTGCCACCTATGGGCCGCGTCAGACGGCCGGATGGCCGCTCCCCGCAGCCGCGGGGAGAGGAAAGTCCGGGCTCCACGGAAACACGGTGCCGGGTAACGCCCGGCGGGGGCGACCCCAGGGACAGTGCAACAGAAAGCAAACCGCCCGCGCGCTTCGGCCCGCGGGTAAGGGTGAAAGGGTGCGGTAAGAGCGCACCGCGTCGCCGGCAACGGCGGCGGCACGGTAAACCCCACCGGGAGCAAGACCAAATAGGGACGGCGCCGGCCCTGTTTCGACAGGGCCGAGGCCCGGTTTCCGGGGCCGCCGTCCGGGTAGGTTGCACGAGGCGTCCGGCAACGGCCGCCCCAGAGGAATGGCCATCACCCGCAAGGGCACAGAACCCGGCTTACAGGCCGTCTGACGCGCTTTGCCCGGTTGCCAAGCCAGCGACGATGGGACAGCATTGTCGCGGTTGCGCAGCGAGGGGAACGAGCGATGGCAATGGCGAAACGACAGGCGGACAGATCGGTGCGCGACCAGGTGTCGCCGGAGGAGTGGCAGCTGCGGGTCGAGGTTGCCGCTTGCTACCGCCTGATCGCCCTGCAGGGCTGGGACGATCTCGTCTTCACGCACATTTCCGGGCGGGTGCCGGGCGGCGAGGGGCATTTCCTCATCAACCCCTTCGGCATGCTGTTCGAGGAGATCACCGCCTCCAGCCTGGTCAAGATCGACAAGACCGGCGAGAAGGTGCTGGAGTCCGACTATGACTCCAACGTGCCGGGCTTTGTCATCCACGGCGCGGTGCTGGGCGCGCGCGACGACATCAACTGCGTCATCCATCTGCACACCGACCACGGCCAAGCGGTGTCGGCCCAGAAGGCTGGATTGTTGCCGCTGACCCAGACCGCGATGTTTCTCGACGGCGATATCGGCTACCACGATTTCGAAGGCTCGGCGACCGACATGGAGGAGCGTGAGCGCCTCGTCGCCGACCTCGGGACCAGGCATTGCATGATCTTGCGCAACCACGGCACGCTTGCTGCGGGCGCCACCCCGGCGCAGGCCTATACGCGCATCTATCAGCTCGAGAAGGCCTGCACCGTGCAGGTCATGGCGCAAGCAGGGGGCGAATTGGTCATGCCGACAGCTGCGGCGATCGCGCGCACGGCGGAGCTGTCCCAGAGCGGACTGGCCAAGGGCGTCGCCGAAAAACTCGTCTGGCCGGGCCTGATCCGGCGCCTCGAGCGCCTCGACCCCGATTACAAAGATTAGGTCATCCCCCTTGACATATCGGCCGGCAAAGGCCATGTCTCCGCCATAGATTGTCTCGCGATTGCGCGAAGCGCCACTTTCGGCGCCACCTCCCGAGAACAATTTCATAGAAAAACGACCCCGACCGGCCGCGCCCGGAGCGGGGCATAAGGACACCTTCTTGACAGACAGTCACTTCTCAGCGCTCGGCCTGGCCGAGCCGCTGCAACGGGCGCTTTCTGCCCGCGACCACCACACCCCCACCCCCATTCAAGCCAAGGCCATTCCGGCCCTTCTCGAGGGCAAGGACATCCTGGGTATTGCCCAGACCGGCACCGGCAAGACGGCCGCTTTCGCCCTGCCCATTCTCGACATGCTGTCGCGTCGGCACACGAAAGGCAGGCGGCGAGATCCGCGCGCCCTGGTGCTGGCGCCGACGCGCGAGCTGGCAATCCAGATCGGCGAGGAGTTCCGCGCCTACGGCAAGCATATGAAGTTGCGTCATGCGGTCGTCTTCGGCGGCGTCAGCCAGAAGCCGCAAGTCACGGCGCTCAACCGCGGCGTCGATATCCTGGTGGCGACGCCGGGCCGCCTGCTCGACCTCATGGGCCAGGGCCATGTTCGGTTCGACCAGGTTGCGCATATCGTGCTCGACGAAGCGGACCGCATGCTCGACATGGGCTTCGTGCGCGACGTGCGCAAAATCATTTCGGCGCTGCCTGAGGCGCGCCAGTCGCTGCTTTTCTCGGCCACCATGCCGCGCGAGATCTCGCGTCTGTCCGGCGAGCTGCTGCGCGATCCCCTGCGCATCGAAGTGGCGCCGCAGGCGACGCCCATCGAGCGTATCACGCAAAGCGTCTATCATGTCGATGCCGGCGCCAAGAGGGGCCTGCTTAAGACCATCCTCGACGACCCGGCCCTGACGCGGGTTATCGTTTTCGCGCGCACCAAGCACCGTGCCAATCGCGTCGCCGAGCAGCTGGACAAGAGCGGCATCGCGGCCGACGCCATTCACGGCAACAAGTCGCAGGGTGCCCGCCAGCGGGCGCTCAAGCGCTTTCGCGACGGCCATGCCAGAGTGCTGGTGGCAACCGATATCGCGGCCAGAGGCATTGATGTCGACGAGGTCAGCCATGTCATCAATTTTGAGCTTCCCAACGAGCCGGAAAGCTATGTCCATCGCATCGGGCGCACCGCCCGGGCCGGTGCCGACGGCGTCGCTCTGTCGCTCTGCGACCACAGCGAGCGCGGCTATCTCAAGGACATCGAGCGTCTGATCGGCCTGCGTTTGACGGTGGTCGGCGATGCGCCGTGCGAAGATGCCTCCGAAGACCGTCGCGAGGCACGGCCGGCGCGCCAGAACCGGCGCCGCGGTCCCGCCCCGTCCCGCCGCCGCAAGCGCAGCGGCAATCGCCGGCGGGCGCCGGCAGCGGCCTAAGCCCGGCTCTGCTATCATCGTCGCCAAAGTTTGGGGGTGGCGATGAGAGACGTGATAGCGGCAGTGGCCGTGGCTTCGACGCTTGTGGCCTCTTCTGCCTTGGCGGCCGAGCCCGGCGAGACATTCCGCCACTGTGCGGACTGCCCCGAGATGGTGGTGGTGCCGCCCGGCGATTTCGTCATGGGCTCGCCGGCCGATGAGCCGGGACGCAGCGCCATGGAGGATCCGCGCCACCGGGCCCGGATCCACACGCCGCTCGCCATCGCCCGATACGAGGTCAGCTTCGCCGAATGGGATGCCTGCGTCGCCGACGCCGGCTGCGACGGCTATCGCCCGGATGATGGCGGACTGGGCCGTGGCGCGCGGCCGGTTGTCAACGTGAGCTGGAACGATGCCTACACCTATACCGCCTGGCTCAGCGCCAAGACCGGCAGCCGCTATCGCCTGTTGAGCGAGACCGAGTGGGAATACGCGGCGCGCGGCGGCACCGCGGGGCCGCGCTATTGGGATGGTGGCGCCTGCGATCGCGCCAATGTCGCCGATGCCTGCGACGGCCATGCCGGCAGTGCGCCGGTCGGCTCCTACGCGCCCAATCCGTTCGGCCTGCACGACATGATCGGCAACGTCTCCGAATGGGTGCAGGACTGTTGGTTCACGGGCTATGAAGGCCTCTCCGCCGACGGCTTGCCACGCTCGCAATCGCGCGGCGGCAACCCCATCGAGCCGACGGCGCACCTCTCCCATGGCGACTGCAGCAAGCGCGGCCACCGCGGCGGGGCCTGGAACAGCGCGCCCGACGCAGCACGCTCGGCCAGCCGCGCCGGCGAGGCGCGAACGTGGCGCAGCGACAGCATCGGCTTTCGCGTCGCCACCACGGCACAGTAGGTCGCTGTCCCTCGGTCCGGCATGAGGGACGGGGCCCGCGATCGGATGTGTTGGGATTTCGGCAACAGTCACCATCATATAGCTGTAATAAACACCGATACCACGCGCTGAAGTTAGGTGACAGTCACCTAACTTAAAGAAGTAATAATCCTTTATATCACCCTATATAGTTGGGTGACAGTCACCAAATCCACAGTACCTCGGTGCAACATGAAGGGACGGCGTCTGCGATCGAGTGGGTTAAAAATTCGCTACCGGTCACTCTCGTCTTATGTGCAACAACCATCAACAGCACGTTAAAGTTGGGTGACAGTCACTCAATATAAAGCTGTTGAAATCACTCGATCATCCCATTAAAGTTGAGTGACTGTCACCTAATTCCTGTCACCTAATTCTGCATGGTTGTCGCCGCGCTTCAGTCGAGCGTGGCCAGGAACGCTAGCAGCGCCGCGTTGACCTCGTCGGGGGCTTCCTGTTGCACCCAGTGGCCGGCGTGGTCGATGATTCGCGTGAGGCGGAGGTCCGGCAGCATCTCGCCGCCGACATTGGCGTAGGGGTCGGCGTTGCGCACGAAGCGCCGCACGACGTCGTTCTCGCCGGCGATGAAGGCGCTCGGCTGACGGACAGGTACGGCGCCCATGTCTGGCAGGTCGGCGAAGTCGCGATCCTGGTTGCGATAGCGGTTAAGCGGGCCGCGGAAGCCGCCGGCTTCGAAATTCTCGACGAAAGTGTCGAGATCCTGCTCGCTCATCCAGGCCGGAAACGGATCGGGATCGACCAGCGGCCCGAGCATGGTGCCGTCCGGCTCGCGCTCGACCCAGCTGTCGGCGGAGGCGGCATCGCCGGACGCTGAATAGTAGATCTTGCGCAGCGCCGTGCGCACGTCGGCCTCCAACTCGGCCTCGGCCACACCCTCTTCCTGGAAATAGAGCTGGTAGAAGAACTTGTCCTTGTAGAGCTGGCGCCAGATCTCGATCTGCGAGACCTTGCCGCGCTTGCGGTAGGGCACGCTGAGGCCCGCCACGGCGGCCACCCGCTCGGGGTGCAGGGCGGCGGTGTTCCAGCAGATCGGCGCGCCCCAGTCGTGGCCCACCAGGATGGCTTTCTCCTCGCCGAGACGGTCGATCAGGCCGACCACGTCGGCCATCATATGCGCCATGTCGTAGGATTCGATGCGCGGCGGCTTGGTGCTGCCGCCATAGCCGCGCATGTCAGGCACGGCGACGCGATAGCCCGCTTCCGCAATCGGCCTGATCTGGTGCCGCCATGAGTACCAGAGCTCGGGCCAGCCATGCACCAGGACGACCAGCGGCCCTTCGCCCTCGAGCGCCACGCGCAGGTGAATGCCGTTGGTGGCAAGGGTGCGGAATTCAAAGTCGTCCTGCATCAGCTTGTCCTGTTCCACAAATCACGGGCGATGACGACGTTCTGGATCTCGGTGGTGCCGTCGATGTACTGCGCCATCTTGGCGCCGGCCAGGTGGCGCGGCAAGGGCGTGTCGTGGCAAAGGCCGTCGGCGCCGAGCGCCTGCATGCATTGGCTGAGGCCGTCGAGGGCGGCGCGGGTGGCGAACTTCTTGGCATGCGCGGCAGCAATGGTCGCGTCCTCGCCACGGTCGAGGGCGGCAGCAGCGTCGAAAGCCATCAGGCGTGCGGCATGGCTGTCGGTGGCGACGTCGGCAAGCTGCCATTGCAAGCCCTGGAAGTCGGCGAGCTTCTTGCCGAAAGCGGTTTTTTTTGCCGTCGCGGCGACCGCAATGTCGAGCCCGGCGCGCAACATGCCGGCGCACATGGCGGCGACATTGATGCGCGCGATATCGATGCCGGCCATGGCCGCCTTGAAGGCGCGCTCTGGCGGCAGCAGCACGGCATCGTCGCCGACGCGGCAGCCCTCGAAGCGAATACCGCCGGTGCCCAGGGCATGGCCGCCGAGCATGGCGTAAGCGTCCTCGCGCACCACGCCGAGCGTGTCGGCCGGCACGAGAAAGCAGGCGATGCCGCGCCAACCCGCCGCCTGGTCGGTCTGGGCATAGACGCTGAGCAGATCGGCGCTGGTGGCGTTAGAGACCCAGCTCTTTGCGCCATCGAGCAGCCAGCCGTCGCCGTCGCGCTTGGCGGCGCAAGAAATCGCCGCGGCGTCGCTGCCGCCGCCGGGCTCGGTGAGCAGAAAGGCGCCAAGGGTCTTGCCCGCCAGCATGTCCGGCAGCCAGCGGGCGCGCTGCGCGTCCGTGCCGTTGCGGCTGATATTGCCGCCGAGATTGTTGTGCACGACAAGCGACATGGCGAAGGCGTAGTCCGCCGCCGCCAACGCTTCCATGACCTCGGCCATGGCCACCGCGCCAAGCCCGGCGCCGCCATGCTCGGGCGCGATCAGCAGGCCGCAAAGCCCGGCCTTGGCCGCCGCTTCGAAGGCCTCGCGCGGATAGCGCCGCTCGTTCTCCCAGGCCGCGGCATTGGGCGCCACCACCTCGGCGGCGAAGGCGCGCGCGGCTTCGATCATGAGCGGCTGCGCGCCCGCGGATGGGCGGCGCGGTAGGTGGCCTTCATCTGCTCGTTCGCCACGGCGGTGTAGCGCTGGGTGGTCGACAGGCTGGCATGGCCGAGCAGTTCCTGGATCGTACGCAAATCGCCGCCGGCACCGAGCAGGTGGGTGGCGAAGCTGTGGCGCAGCGCATGCGGCGTCGCGGTCTCCGGCAGGCCGAGCAGCGCCCGGGCGCGGCGCATCTGCCGCTGGGCGACGCCGGGATTGAGGCGGCCGCCGCGGGCACCGACGAACAGTGGCGCCTCGGGTGTCACCGCGAAGGGCCGGGCGGCCAGATAGGCGGCGATGGCATTGCCTACGATCGGCAGCACCGGCACCAGGCGCTGCTTGCCGCCCTTGCCGTCGATGCGCAGCACCTCGGCGCCGGCGGCGCCGCCGCAGTTCAAGGCAAGCGCCTCGGCGATGCGCAGGCCGCAGCCATAGAGCAGGGTGAGCAAGGCCGTGTCGCGCAGGCCCTGCCAGTCGCTGTCGTTGACATCGGCTACCACAAGAGCGACGTCCCTGGCATCGCCCCGTGACAGTGGCCGCGGCACGGCGCGCGGCTGCTTGGGTGTGCGCAGGGTGCCGATGACCGCATTGTGGGCAAGGTCGTGCTTGTCGAGAAAACGGAAGAAGCCGCGCACTACCGACAGCGCCCGCGCGGTGGAGCTCTTCGCCACGCCGCCGGAGGCCCGCCGCGCCAGCCAGGCGCGAAAGTCGGCGGCTTTCAGCCCGGCCAGCTGATCGAGGCCGGGCGGCCCGCCGAGATGTTCGACGAGAAAGCGCAAAAAGCCGTCGAGATCGCGGCCGTAGGCGCTGAGCGTATGGGCCGAGGCGCGGCGCTCGTCCTCCAGCCACCGCCGCCAGGCGTCATGGGCCGCGGCAAGGTCCGGGGCGAGGGGCGGGGGGGACGCCATCGCCGCCGGCGACTACTCCGCGGCCTCGGCCGACAGAATGCTCTGGCCGGTCTTCTCCCAATCGGCGAGGAAGGCGGCGAGCCCCTTGTCGGTGAGCGGGTGCTGGGCGAGCTGGCGCAGCACCTTCGGCGGGATGGTGGCGACGTGGGCACCGAGCTTGGCCGCCTCGACCACGTGCAGGGGGCTGCGGATCGAGGCCACCAGCACTTCCGTCGTGACCGTATCCGGATAGGCGGCGTAGATGTCGCAGATGTCGGCGATCAGCTGCATGCCGTCCTGGCCGAGATCGTCGAGGCGGCCGATGAAGGGCGAAATGAAAGTGGCGCCCGCCTTGGCCGCGAGCAGGGCCTGGGCGGGGGCGAAGCAGAGCGTGACGTTGACCATGGTATCGTCGTCTCGCAGGCGACGGCAGGCCTTGAGGCCGTCCCAGGTCAGCGGTACCTTGACCGCGATGTTCGAGGCCAGCTTGGCCAGGTGCCGGCCCTCGGCCACCATGCCGTCCGCGTCGGTCGCGGTGACCTCGGCGCTGACCGGGCCGTCGACGACCGAGCAAATCTCTTCGATCGCCGGGAGGAAGCTGCGCCCGGTCTTTGCTATAAGGGACGGATTGGTGGTGACGCCGTCGAGCAGACCCGTCGCCGCCAGGTCGCGAATCTCGTCAATGTCGGCGGTATCGATGAAGAACTTCATGGCGCCGTGTTCCCTCGCTGCTTCCCAGAGCGCAGAGTCTAGCGAATGACGGCGCCCGAAGCCACGGTCTCGGTGCTGCTGCCGCTGCCGCTCGCCGGGGCCTACGACTATCGGGTGCCGGAAAGCCTCGATGCCCCGCCGGGTAGCTTCGTGCGTGTGCCCTTAGGTCCGCGCACCGTGACGGGGGTGGTCTGGCGCGAAGGCGAGGGCGATGTCGTGGCGGAGAAGCTGCGCGATATCGAATCGGTTCTGCCGGCACCGGCCATGGCCAAGCCCATGCGCGACCTGGTGGATTGGGTAGCAGGCTACACTTTGGCGGCGCGGGGCACGGTGCTGCGCATGGCGATGAGCGTGCCGGCGGCGCTGGAGCCGGCGCGCCTGGAGACGGTGCTGCGGCGTACGGGCCACGATCCGGACCGCCTGACGCCCCAGCGCACGGCTGTGCTGCTGGCGCTCGGCGACGGCGCCATGACGCCAACAGCCCTTGCCAAGGCCGCGGGCGTCGGCACCGGCGTGGTGCGCGGTCTGGTCAAGGCCGGTGCGCTGGTGCCAGAGCAGCGCCGGGCGACCAGCCCCTGGCAGCAGCCGGACCATGCCCGACCTGGGCCTAATCTATCGCCGCCCCAGGCCGCCGCGGCCGCAGCCCTGATAGCGGATGTAGAGGCGCGGTGTTTCTCCGCCTCCCTGCTCGACGGCGTCACCGGGTCGGGCAAGACCGAGGTCTATTTCGAGGCGATTGCCGCCGCGCTTGCCGCCGGCCGCCAGGCGCTGGTGCTGCTGCCCGAGATCGCGCTCGGCGCGCAATGGCTGGCGCGCTTCGCCGAGCGTTTCGGGGCACAGCCGGCGCAGTGGCATTCGGATCTCGGCCAGACCATCCGGCGCGATACCTGGCGCGCCATTGCGCAAGGTGAGGTCAAGGTGGTGGTGGGCGCGCGCTCCGCCCTGTTCCTGCCTTTCCCCGACCTTGGCGTCATCGTCGTCGACGAGGAGCACGACGCCTCCTACAAGCAGGACGAGGGCGTGACCTACAATGCCCGCGACATGGCGGTGGTGCGGGCGCGCTTCGAGAGCGTGCCCCTGGTGCTGGCCAGCGCCACCCCGGCGCTGGAGACGGTGCACAACGTCGAGCGCGGCCGCTATCGCCGGCTGGCCTTGCCGGATCGGCACGGCGTTGCCGAGTTGCCGGAGATTGCCGCCGTCGATCTCAGACGCACACCGCCGTCGCGCGGGCGCTGGCTGTCGCCGCCGCTAGTCGAGGCGATGGAAGAGACGCTCGATCGCGGCGAACAGGCGCTGCTCTTCCTCAATCGCCGGGGCTACGCGCCGCTGACCCTGTGCCGCAGCTGCGGCCACCGCCTGGAATGTCCCAACTGCTCGGCCTGGCTGGTCGAGCATCGCCTGACCCACGAGCTGCGCTGCCACCATTGCGACCACCGTATTGCCTTGCCGGAGGAATGCCCGGCCTGCGGCAGCGGCGATTCGCTGGCTGCCTGCGGGCCCGGCATCGAGCGCCTAGCGGAAGAGGTGGCTGTGCAGTTCCCCGACACCCGCCTGGCCATCATGGCCAGCGACACCGTACACGGCCCGGAAGCCGCCGCGGCGCTTATCAATACTGTCATTGCTGGCGAGATCGACATTCTGGTCGGCACGCAGATGGTGACCAAGGGCCATCACTTTCCTGCGCTCACCCTGGTCGGCGTGGTCGATGCCGATCTCGGCCTGGCCGGCGGCGATCTGCGGGCGGCCGAGCGCACCTTCCAGCTCCTGTTCCAGGTCGCAGGCAGGGCCGGACGCGCCGAACGCCCGGGCCGGGTGCTTTTGCAAACCACGGCGCCCGAGCATCCGGTGATGCGCGCGCTGGTGGCCGGCGACAGGGACCGCTTTGTCGCCAGCGAGATGGCCGAGCGCCGCGCCGCTGGCATGCCGCCATTCGGGCGCTTGGCGGCGATCGTGGTGTCGTCGGCGGACGCCGAGGCCGCGCGCGCCGTCGCGGCCACTTTGCGCCGTGCCGCTCCCGACGCAAAAGGCGTTAGCGTCCTTGGGCCCGCACCGGCGCCATTGTCGCTGATCCGCGGCCGCTACCGCTTCCGTCTGCTGGTGAGCGGCGGCGATTCGCCGCCCTTGCAGCCCTATCTGGCGCACTGGCTGGGGGCGCTCAAAGTGCCGTCGGCGGTGCGGGTCCAGGTCGACGTCGACCCCTATGGCTTTTTGTGACCTGCAGCGATGTTGCATGCGCAAAATAGGTGTGTTACCAAACGCCCGCCTTCGGGCATAAGCCGCTGCCAGCCGGTACGTTTTCGGCTGGTTTTTCTTGTTTATCAAAGTCTTACTGCATCGTTGAGCAGTCTCTAGAGGGCATCCGTGGCGGAACAGGCATCTGGCGTCTCCGGTCTTGCCGGGCGTTATGCGACGGCGTTGTTCGAATTGGCGCGCGAGCGGGATGTGCTCGACGCTACCGCGAGCGATTTGAGCTCGCTCAAGGCCATGCTGGACGAGAGCGAGGCTCTGCGCCGGCTGGTGCTGAGCCCGGTCGTCGCACGCGAGGATCAGGGCCGCGCCATGGCGGCGCTGGTCGAGCGTGCCGGCCTCGGCGCGCTGACAGGCAATTTCGTCGGCCTCCTGGCCGGCAATCGCCGCCTGTTCGCCCTGGCCGACATGATCGCCGCCTACGAGACGCTGTTGGCCAGCCATCGTGGCGAGGTCACCGCCGAGGTGATCAGCGCCCGGCCCCTGAGCGAGGCTCAGGCGGCGGCCGTGGCGGCGGCGCTGAAGAGCGTCGTCGGCAGCGATGTCAGACTGACCGCGAGCGTCGATGACTCACTGCTCGGCGGACTTGTCGTGAAGCTCGGCTCGCAAATGGTCGATGCTTCCCTCAAAGCCAAACTGCAAGCCCTCGAGCTCGCCATGAAAGGAGCCGCATGATGGATATCCGTGCCGCTGAGATCTCGGAGATCCTGAAGCAGCAAATCGCAGACTTCGGGACCGAGGCCGAGGTTGCCGAGGTTGGACAGGTGCTTGCCGTCGGTGACGGTATCGCCCGCGTATATGGGCTCGACAAGGTCCAAGCCGGTGAAATGGTCGAGTTTCCCGGCGGCATTCGCGGCATGGCGCTCAACCTCGAGACCGACAATGTCGGCGTCGTCATCTTCGGCGACGACCGCACCATCAAAGAGGGTGACACGGTCAAGCGCACCGGCGCCATCGTCGACGTGCCCGTGGGCAAGGGCCTGCTCGGGCGCGTGGTCGACGGTCTCGGCAATCCCATCGACGGCAAGGGCCCGATCGAAGGTGCCGAGCGCAGCCGCGTCGAAGTCAAGGCGCCAGGCATCATTCCGCGCCAGTCGGTGCACGAGCCCATGCAGTCCGGCCTCAAGGCCATCGATTCCTTGGTGCCCATCGGCCGCGGCCAGCGCGAGCTGATCATCGGCGATCGCCAGACCGGCAAGACCGCCGTGGCCATCGACACCATCATCAATCAGAAGTCGGTCAATGCCGGCGACGACGAATCGGCGAAGCTCTACTGCATCTATGTTGCCGTGGGCCAGAAGCGCTCGACCGTCGCCCAGATCGTCAAGACGCTGGAAGACAATGGCGCCATGCCGTACTCCATCGTCGTCGCGGCCACCGCGTCCGATCCGGCGCCGCTGCAGTTCCTGGCGCCCTATACCGGCTGCACCATGGGCGAATATTTCCGCGACAACGGCATGCACAGCCTGATCATCTACGACGATCTGTCGAAGCAGGCGGTCTCCTATCGCCAGATGTCGCTGCTGCTGCGCCGCCCGCCCGGACGTGAAGCCTATCCGGGCGACGTCTTCTACCTGCATTCGCGCCTGCTCGAGCGCGCGGCGAAGATGAACAAGGACGAAGGCTCGGGCTCGCTGACCGCACTGCCGGTGATCGAGACCCAGGCCGGCGACGTCTCCGCCTATATTCCGACCAACGTGATTTCTATCACCGACGGTCAGATCTTCCTCGAGAGCGAACTCTTCTATCAGGGCATCCGCCCCGCCATTAACGTCGGTATCTCGGTCAGCCGCGTCGGCTCGGCCGCCCAGGTCAAGGCCATGAAGCAGGTCGCCGGGCGCATCAAGCTGGAACTGGCGCAGTATCGCGAGATGGCGGCCTTCGCCCAGTTTGGCTCCGACCTCGATGCCGCGACGCAACGTCTGCTCAGTCGCGGTGCGCGGCTCACCGAGCTGCTCAAGCAGGGCCAGTATTCGCCATTGCCGATCGAGGATCAGGTGGTGTCGATCTTCGCCGGCGTGCGTGGCTATCTCGACGGCATCGATGTCAGCGACGTCACCCGTTTCGAGGAGACCCTGCTGGCGCGGGTGCGTGCCGAGCACGGCGACCTTCTGGCGACCATCCGCGACGAGGGCGAGCTTAGCGACGATAGCGACGCCAAGCTGACCTCGATCATGGACGATTTCGCCAAGACCTTCGCTTAAGAAGCGGGCGCGACGAGTACAGAACCGATGGCAACCCTCAAGAGCCTTCGCATCCGCATCAACAGCGTCACGGCGACGCAGAAGATCACCAGCGCCATGAAAATGGTGGCGGCGTCGAAGCTGCGCCGTGCTCAGGAAGCGGCCGAGGCCGCGCGCCCCTATGCCGACCGCATGGAGCGCATGGCGCGTTCGCTGGCCGACAGCCTGGCCGACAACGAGACGGCGCCCGCCCTGATGCGCGGCACCGGCAAGAGCGATACCCACCTGATGCTGGTGGCGACCTCGGATCGCGGGCTGTGCGGCGGCTTCAACAGCTCCATCGTGCGCGCCGTTCGTGCGCGCATCAGCGAATTGGAGAGCGAGGGCGCCACGGTCAAGCTGTTCCTCATTGGACGCAAGGGCCGCGAACAGCTGCAGCGCGACTTTGGCTCGCAGATTATCGAATCCCACGAGGACATGGGCATGCGGGGCGCCAGCTTCGCCGAGGCCGCGGCCATCGCCGCCAACATCGCCAATCGCTTCGAGGCCGGCGAGTTCGATGTCTGCACCATCTACTACAATCACTTCAAGTCGGCGGTCAGCCAGGTGGTCACGCCGTTGCAACTGATTCCCTTCACCAGTGCGGGCGACGAGACCGACAGCGAGGCCGAGGCCTCGGATGCGGTCTACGAGTTCGAGCCCGGTGAGGAAGAGATTCTGGCCGACCTGCTGCCGCGTAACATTGCCGTGCAAATCTTCCGTGCGCTGCTGGAGAACGGTGCCAGCGAGCAAGGTGCGAGGATGATGGCGATGGACAACGCGACGCGCAGCGCCGGCGACATGATCGACAGCCTGACACTGACCTACAACCGCTCGCGCCAGGCGGTCATCACCAAGGAACTTATTGAGATCATTTCCGGTGCCGAGGCGATCTAGCCTCAGCATCGTGACGCGGAGATCGGGAGCAAACCCATGAGTAATTCTGTCGGACGCATCGCCCAGGTGATTGGCGCCGTGATTGACGTGCAGTTCGAAGGCGAGCTGCCGGCCATTCTCAACGCGCTGGAAACCGAGAACCAGGGCAACCGCCTGGTGCTGGAAGTGGCCCAGCATTTGGGCGAGAACACGGTGCGAACCGTGGCCATGGATTCCACCGAGGGCCTGGTGCGGGGCGCCGAGGTGCGCGATACCGGCCAGCCCATCCAGGTGCCGGTCGGGCGCGAGACGCTGGGGCGCATCATCAACGTGGTCGGCGAGCCGATCGACAACCGCGGTCCGGTCAACGCCAAGCAAAGCGCGCCGATCCATGCCTCGGCGCCGGATTTCGTCGATCAGTCGACGGAGGCCGAGATCCTGGCCACGGGCATCAAGGTCGTCGATCTGCTGGCGCCTTACGCCAAGGGCGGCAAGATCGGCCTGTTCGGCGGTGCCGGCGTCGGCAAGACCGTGATCATCATGGAGCTGATCAACAACATCGCAAAGGCCCATGGCGGCTTCTCGGTGTTTGCCGGTGTCGGCGAGCGTACCCGCGAGGGCAACGACCTCTATCACGAGATGATCGAATCCGGCGTTATCGACCTCGAGGGCGACCAGTCGAAAGCGGCCCTGATCTACGGCCAGATGAACGAGCCGCCCGGTGCGCGCCAGCGCGTCGCCTTGAGCGGCCTGACGGTGGCCGAATATTTCCGCGACCAGGAAGGCCAGGACGTGCTCTTCTTCGTCGACAACATTTTCCGCTTCACCCAGGCGGGCTCCGAGGTGTCGGCGCTGCTCGGCCGTATTCCGAGCGCCGTGGGCTATCAGCCGACCCTGGCCACCGATATGGGTAACTTGCAGGAGCGCATCACCACCACCAACAAGGGCTCGATCACTTCGGTGCAGGCGATTTACGTGCCGGCAGACGATCTTACCGATCCGGCCCCGGCAACCTCGTTCAGCCATTTGGACGCGACTACGGTGCTGAGCCGCCAGATCGCCGAGCTCGGCATCTATCCGGCGGTGGATCCGCTCGATTCGACGTCGCGCATGCTCGATCCGCGCATCGTCGGCGAGGAGCACTATGCGGTGGCGCGCGAGGTGCAGGAGATCCTGCAGACCTACAAGTCCCTGCAGGACATCATCGCCATTCTCGGCATGGACGAGCTGTCGGAAGAGGACAAGCTGACCGTTGCCAGGGCGCGCAAGATCCAGCGCTTCCTGTCGCAACCGTTCTTCGTGGCCGAGGTCTTCACCGGCACCGCCGGCAAGCTGGTCTCGCTGGAAGACACCATTTCCGGCTTCAAGGACATCTGCAGCGGCGAATGCGACGACATGCCCGAGGCCTCGTTCTACATGGTCGGCGACCTCGACGAGGCGCGCGACAAGGCCAAGGAGATGGCGGCCGAGGCCGCCTGAGGCAAAAGCCATGGCGGAAGCGGATAACAAGGTCTCCTTCGAGCTCGTCTCGCCCGAGAAGCTGCTGATCTCGCGCGATGTCGACATGGTGGTGGTGCCGGGCGAGGAGGGCGACTTCGGCGTTCTTCCCGGCCACGCGCCGGTAATGTCGGGCCTGCGCGACTGGGTGCTGGAGATCCACGACGGCGGCGATGTGACCGACCGCCTGTTCCTGTCGCGCGGTTTTGCCGAGGTGACGCCGGAGCGTTGCACGGTGCTGGCGGAGGAAGCCTTGCCGCTTGCCGATATCGACCGTGCCGGCGCCGAAGCGCGTGTGGCGCGGGCCGAGCAGGCCCTCGAAGATGCCGGCGACGACGAGGCCCGCGCTGAGGCCGAGACCGAGCTGGCCCGCGCCCAGGCGCTGGTAGAGGCGGTCGGCTACTTCGGCTGATTATACCCGCAAGCCCTCGATGAGGGGGCGGAACTCCTCGAGCACAGCTTCGTAGACGGCGCGCTTGAAGGGGATCACCAGCTCGGGCAGGCGCTCGGGCTCGATCCAGCGCCAATCCTCGAATTCCGGCTGGTGGGCTTCCAGATCGACGTCCGAGTCCTGGCCCAGGAATCGCATCGCGAACCATTTCTGCCTCTGGCCACGAAAGCGGCCGCGCCAGGCCTTACCCGAAAGCGGGCGCGGCAGGTCGTAGTGGTGCCAGCCTCGGCTTTCGCCAAGAATATCCACGGCATCGATACCGGTCTCTTCGGCGAGCTCGCGGAGGGCCGCGTCGCGGGGCTCTTCGCCCTTGTCTATGCCGCCCTGGGGCATCTGCCAGGCCGCCCGCCGCATGCCCTTGCGCCAGCCCGCAAATGCCCGTCCCTGGGCGTCGAGCAGCATGACACCGACGCAGGGCCGATAGGGGCGGTCGTCCGGCTTCATTCGGCGGTGGCCTGCGCCCTGCGCGCGAGCACGGCGGTCAGCGGCGCCAAGGCAATTCCCTCGTTTTCCAGGCCGTCGAGCCAGCTTTCGAGTAACTCCAAGGGTAGTGTCCAGAATCTTTCGCACATTTTGTTAGGCAACGACGGTTCCAGGTGAATTGCGGAATCGGTAAAGCGTCCGCCATAACTTTCGATAACGCCGACATAGCCGGCGAACTGCGCCATCAGCCAAGTCAGCCGCTCAATATTCTGGCGCGGGCCGAGCGAGGTCATCAGCGCCTTGGCGCCCGGATCGTCGGTAGGAAACGCCGCCGGCTCCATGGGCACTTCCAACAGCACTTCATGTCCGCCGGCGCGCGCTTCGCGTACGTAGCTTTCGCTGGCTTCGCCATACGGCGAGAACGCGAGGGTCACCTCGCCGCGCATCCGTACCGCCTTATTGGTGCCGGCGTTGCCGACGCCCAGACCTATCATGACGAGTGCGATTTGCGGGCGCTCGTCGCTGTCGTCATAGGGGCGGGCATAAACCTGCTAGGACTGACGCCCGTCGGGTGCGACGACCGGCAGCATGCCGTGGCGGCCCTGCTCGATAAGCGCCGGATGCGGGGTCGGCTGCATGGTGGTGGCACGTGTGCCGACCTGCCCGCGCGGCGCGGTCGCAGGCGCGGTCAGGGGAAGCGTGCCCAGCGCCACGGCTTCAGGGTCGGGTGCGGGCAGGGGCGCTGCCGTTACAAGCTCGGCGACGGTCTCCGAAGCTTCGGCCTCTACCTCAGCCGGCCGCTGTGCGGTGGCGGGCGCGTCGGGCAGGGCGATTTCGTAAGGCATGGGATCAGGCAGCGGCGGCTGGCTTGCCAACCACCCAACAAGCCCGGCGCCGGCGGCAACCAAAAGGGCCGCTATCAGCGGCAATATGCGCAAGCGGTGCCCTGCGACGGCGATCATGTCACGCCTTCGAGTCGAACAGTGCCACGCCCTCCAACAGGTCGAGCGCGCGTTGCAGCTGGAAGTCTATGAGCTCTCCGTCGCTGTCGACGCGGGCCTCGGCTTGTGGTGCCTCCTCTTCGGGAGCGGCCTCGGCATCCTCGTCATCGGAAGCGCCGTCGTCGCCGGGCTCGCCCTCCGCCTCGGCGGGCGCGTCGAGTGCACCGCGGAGGTCGGATTCGCGACGCTGGTCGCCGCCTTCGACAGCTTCGAGCAAGGTCCGTTCCACGACGATGTCGGGCTCGATCCCGGTCGCCTGGATCGATCGGCCCGAGGGGGTGTAATAGCGCGCCGTAGTCAGGCGCATGGCGCCATTGCCCGGCAGCGGAATGATCGTCTGCACCGAGCCCTTGCCGAACGAGCGGGTGCCGAGCACTACGGCGCGGCGATGGTCCTGAAGGGCGCCGGCGACGATTTCGGAGGCGGAAGCCGAGCCGCCATTGATCAGCACCACCATGGGCAGGCCGTCGGTCAGGTCGCCGAGCTCGGCATTGTAGCGCTGGGCGCTGTCGCTGCGCCGCCCGCGGGTGGAAACGATCTCGCCCTGGTCGAGGAAACTGTCGCTGACCGAGATCGCCTGATCGAGCAGGCCACCCGGATTGTTGCGCAGGTCGAGCACCAGGCCCTTCATGCGATCGCCGATCTCGTGGCGCAGCTTGGCGATGCCTTCCTTGAGGCCGTCCTCGGTCTGCTCGGTGAACGAGGTGATGCGGACGTAGCCGACGTCGCCCTCGCGGCGCCAGCGCACGGAGCGGATCTTGACCACATCGCGCACCAGGTGAACGTCGAACGGCGCCGGTTCGCTTTGGCGCAGCACGGTGATGGTGATTTCCGAATTGATCGGCCCGCGCATGCGCTCGACGGCCTCGCTCAAGGTCAGGCCGAGCACTTGCTCGCCGTCGATATGGCTGATCAGGTCGCCCGACATGATGCCGGCCCGCGAGGCCGGGGTGCCGTCGATCGGCGAGACCACCTTGACCAGGCCGTTTTCCATGGTGACCTCGATGCCGAGGCCACCGAACTCGCCGCGGGTCTGCACCTGCATGTCCTTGAAGTCGCGTGGCGGCAAGTAGCTGGAATGGGGATCAAGCGCCTGCAACATGCCCTCGACGGCGGCGCGTATCAGCTCCTCGTCGGTGACTTCCTCGACATATTCCGAGCGCACCCGCTCGAAAACGTCGCCAAACAGATTGAGCTGACGATAGGTATCGGAATTGGCCGCCGAAGCGGGGCCTCCGAAAACCAAGAATGCAGTCACGCCGATGCTGGCGATTAGCGACTTGCGGATCATCCATTGACCTTTCGTTCACCCGACACGAGCCATGGGATCGGATCTATGGGCTCGCTGTCGCGACGAATCTCGACATATAGAAGCGTAGGGCCATCGGCGGCCATGGCAACGCTGCCGACAGGCTCCCCCGTTCCGACCCATTGTCCGACCACGGCGTCGATACGGGAGAATCCAGCCAAGAGCGTATGATATCCGCCCGCATGTTGCACGATCAAGAGTTGGCCGTAGCTGCGAAAAGGTCCGGCAAAGACCACAGAGCCCTCATGCGGGGCAACGACCTGGGCGCCGGCACGAACTTCGATGCGAATGCCGAGACTGGCGCCGCCGCCAAGCAAAGGCTCGCCGAACTGCTCGACCACCTCGCCATGAGCGGGATAGGGCAGGCTCGACCCCTGCGCCGCCGGCAGGGCTGCGAGCTGTGTTTGCGGCGGCTCGCCTGGCGGGTGCGGCAGGATCAGTTGCGGTGCCAGGGCGGGGCCTGCATCGGGTTCGACAAGGGCGACGGCGGATGGCTCGTCGAGGGTTTCCAGGCTCGCGACCTGTTCGGCGAGTCGTGCCTCGCTGCGGGCTTGCTCGGTCGCAATGCGCTCAAGCAGGGCCTTGAGATCCTCTGCCTCGGCCGCCAGCACCGCCATTTCGGCCGCCAGGTCGCGGCGCTCCGCCCGCATCGCTGCCTGCAAGCTCGATTTACGCTCGAGTAGGCCGCGCAGGCGGGCCTGCTCGCTGTCATGACGGACGTTTGCGTCGGCTAGGTCGGCTTTGGCGCGGCTTCGCGCGATACGCAGGTCTTCCAGGGCCTTCAACTCGCCCGCCAAGGCCGTGGAGCGACGCTGCAGTTCCGGCACCAGGGTATCGAGCAGCACGACGCCGCGCACCGTATCGGCCCACTCGGCCGGCCGGCCGAGGAGGGCGCTGGGCGGGCTGCGGGCGACCAGGGTGAGAGCCGCCAGGGCCGATTCGAGACCGGCGCGGTGTCGCTCGTAGGACTCCTCCGCGGCAGCCTGGCGGACCGCCACGTCTGCCAGCTCCGACTCGCTGCTGCGCAGGCGAGACTCCTGTTCCTGGACCGCGACCGCGGCGGTAATCAGTTGCTCGCGGATCGCCGTGATCTCATCGGCGACAGCGCCCGACTCCTGGTCGAGAGCGGCCTCGCGAGCCTCACCCTCCTGCAGCGCGCGCTCTACCGCGTCAAGCGTGCGGCGTGGGTCTCCACCAACGTCTTGGCCAAGGCCGTTTGTCGGCGCGAGGAAGAGAGTCGCGACGACAGCCGCGGCGAGATTTCCCCGGCGTCGGCGGTCATCCCGCTGCACTGCGTCGGGGCTCGGGAGTGGCAAGGGCCAGCAGGGAGTGCCCCGTCATCTCGCTCGGAATGGCGAGACCCATCATGGTAAGCACGGTTGGCGCGATATCCGCCAGGCTGCCGTCGTGCAAACCAGCGGATGCATCGCCGCAGGCCAGCACCAGGGGCACCTTGTTGATGGTGTGCGCGGTATGAGGCTCTCCCGTCTCAGGGTCGCGCATTTGCTCCACATTGCCGTGGTCAGCCGTGACCAGCAAGGCGCCGCCGGCCCGCTCTACGGCTTCTTCGATGCGGGCAAGGCAGGCATCGACAGTTTCCACCGCACGCCCGGCCGCCGCCAAGTCGCCCGTGTGGCCGACCATGTCGGGATTGGCGTAATTGACCACCACGAGGTGGGTGGCACCATCGTCGAGCGCGCTGACCACCACCTCCGTCACCTCTGCGGCCGACATTTCCGGCTTGAGGTCGTAGGTGGGCACTTGCGGCGAGGGGATGAGCACCCGGCTCTCACCCTCAAACTCCGCCTCGCGCCCGCCATTGAGAAAGAACGTCACATGGGCGTATTTCTCGGTCTCGGCGACGCGCAATTGCCGCAGGCCGGCGGCAGCGACGCACTCGCCCAAAGTGCCGCTGAGGTCGAGGGGCTCGAATATGGCACCGAGCAGAGGGTCCAAAGCGGCCGCGTAGCGGGTCATGCCAAGCGCGGATGCAAAGGCGACCCGGCGGCGGCGCACGAAGGCATCGAAGTCCGGCGCCAGCAAGGCCGTCAATATCTGGCGCGCGCGGTCGGCACGAAAGTTCGCCATCAGCACGCCGTCGCCATCCGCCATGGGCGCGCTATCGCCGATCCGGGTGGGCAGCATGAATTCGTCGCTCACGCCATCGGCGTAACTGGTGGCGACGGCTGCCGCGGCGCTTTCCGCCCGCCGTCCCTCGCCATGGACGTAGGCGTTGTACGCAGCTTCGGTGCGCTGCCAGCGCTTGTCGCGGTCCATGGCGTAATAGCGCCCGCAGACGCTGGCCAGTGAAACCCCGGGCAATGCCGCGATGTCAGCCTCGAACGTGGCGAGATAACCGTCGGCGCTGCGTGGCGGCGTATCGCGGCCGTCGAGCATGGCGTGCACGTGCACCGCGATGCCGGCAGCGGAAAGCGCCCTGGCAAGCGCCACCAGGTGGTCCTGATGGGAATGCACGCCGCCCGGCGACAGCAGCCCGAACAGATGACAGGCGCCACCGCTTTGGCGAAGCTTGGCCATGAACTCTGTCAGCGGCGGCCTTCTTGCAAGTGATGCGTCAGCCACGGCGGCATCGATGCGCGGCAGGTCCTGGAGGACCACGCGCCCCGCACCGATGTTCATGTGGCCGACCTCGGAATTGCCCATCTGGCCGGCCGGCAGGCCGACGGCGGTTGCGGAGGCGTCGAGCCGGCTACAGGGGCGTGTCGCACGCCAGCGGTCCCAGGTGGGGGTGGTGCCTGCCGCGATGGCATTGTCCTCGCCAGCCTCGGCGTCGCCCCAGCCGTCGAGAATGCAAAGCACGACGGGCGGGCCTGCCATGGCTAATGCACCGCCATCTCGGGCAGTGGCATCGACCACATTTTTTCGAGATTGTAGAAGTCTCTGACTTCGGGACGGAAGACATGGACGATGACATCGCCTGCGTCGATCAGCACCCAATCGCCCTGGGCGATGCCTTCGGTCCCGACAGGGCCGAAGCCGCGCTTCTTCAAGCGCTCGACGAGATATTGGGCGATCGCCGCCACATGCCGATGGGAACGGCCGCTGGCGATGATCATGGTGTCGGCGATGGTCGTCTTGCCGGCGAGGTCGATGACTGTCACGTCCTCTGCCTTGTCTTCCTCGAGCGAGCCGGTGGCAAGCATCCGTACTGCTTCGGCACGCAAGGATTGGCTAGCTTCGCTTATGTTACGCTCCTCTTCTTCACCTCACCGCCGCTCCAGGCGCCGGCCTGCCGCAATGCCGTTGCCGAGAGGGAGTCGAGCGCGTCCGTTATGAACGCCCATGCAGGCGCTGGCGACCCGGCGAGTGCGGCAGCCTCCCTCGCGGGCTTGCGGAACCCCGCGAAACGCTTTGCCGCCGGTGACGTCAACGCGCTTCGAGAATAGGTCGGACGGTCGAAAATCGCAACGGGAACGATGCGCATCAGCTCTGGCCATCGCTTCCAGGCATGGAGTTGCGCCAGGTTGTCGGCGCCGATAATCCACACGAAACGCGCCTGCGGCAGGCGCCGACGCAGGATTCGCAGGGTGTCGGCCGAATAGCGTGTCCCAAGCATGGTTTCGATCGCCGTGACACGAATCGGGCTGTATCCGGCAATGCACTTTGCTTCTGCCAGGCGCGCCTCGAGCGGGGCCATGTCCGCGCTCGCCTTGAGCGGGTTCTGCGGCGAGACCAGCCACCACACCGCATCGAGTTGCAATCGCCGCGCGGCCCGCAAGCTGATCCGCCGATGCGCGCCATGGGCCGGGTTGAACGAGCCACCCAGAAGGCCAATGCGCCGGGCCCCGCCGAGCCGCGCCAGCTCGCCCGCAATGGCACCCGGCAAGGTCAGGGCCGTGTCTGCCCGCTGCCGTGGACGACGTATTTGTAGCTCGTCAGCTGCTCCAGCCCGACCGGCCCGCGGGCATGCAGCTTGCCCGTGGAAATACCGATCTCGGCGCCCATGCCGAACTCGCCGCCGTCGGCAAACTGGGTCGAGGCATTGTGCAGCACGATGCCGCTGTCCACGCGATCGAGAAAACGCTCGGCCGCCACCTCGTCCTCGGTGACGATGCTGTCGGTGTGGTGCGAGCCATGGGCGTCGATATGGGCAATGGCCGCGTCGACGCCGTCGACGGTCTTGATGGCGATGATGGCGTCGAGATATTCCGCATCCCAATCCTCGCTGTTGGCGACGATGACGCGATCGTCCACGGCGCGCGTCTCGGCATCGCCGCGCACTTCGCAACCGGCGTCGAGGAAGCTCTTGACCAGCCGTGGCAATATCTCGGCCGCTGCTGCCTGGTCGACCAGTACGGTCTCCGCCGCGCCGCAAATGCTGGTGCGCCGCAGCTTGGCATTGAGGCAGATCGATTCCGCCATGTCCGCTTGCGCCGCGCCGTCCACATAGACGTGGCAGATGCCGTCGAGATGCTTGAGCACGGGAACCCGGCTCTCCGCCGCCACGCGTGCGACCAGCGACTGGCCGCCACGCGGCACCAGCACGTCGATAGTATCCGTCATGGTCAGCATTTCGCCAACCGCGGCGCGGTCGCGGGTGGGCACCAGCTGGATGCAGGCCTCGGGCAGGCCCGCTTCCTTCAGCCCGTGCACCAGTGCGGCATGGATGGCGTGCGAGGAATGGAAGCTTTCCGAGCCGCCGCGCAGGATCGCCGCATTGCCGGATTTGAGGCACAGACAGCCCGCATCGGCCGTGACGTTGGGGCGCGATTCATAAATGATGCCGATGACCCCGAGCGGCACGCGCACGCGGCCGATCCGCAGACCGTTGGGGCGCTCCCATTCGTCAATCTTGAGGCCCACCGGGTCGGGCAGCTCGGCGACGGCCTCGAGGCCGGCTGCTATGCCTTCGATGCGCTCCGGGTTGAGGGCCAGGCGGTCGAGCAGGGCTTCAGTCATACCACGCGCCCGTGCCGCTTCGAGGTCTTTCGCGTTGGCCTCGACCAGGCCCTCCGAATCGGCGCGAATGGCGGCTGCCGCCGCCCGCAGAGCCGTGTTCTTGGTTTCGGTCGAGGCCAGAGCCAGGGCCGCCGCGGCGCTTCTCGCGGCTTCGCCCAGAGCCTGCATCATGGCAGGGATGTTTTCGCTGCCGTCGCTCATTTGTCTTCTCCTGAGGTGTCCGGGACAAGCACCAGATCGTCCCTGTGGATCATCTCCTCGCGGCCACGATAGCCAAGGATATCCTCGATTTCACGGCTTTTGTGACCGGCGATGCGAGCTGCGTCGTCGCTGCCATAGGCACTCAGGCCGCGCCCGAGCTCGCGCCCGTCATGGTCGCGCACGAGCACGAGATCGCCGCGCTCGAACTGCCCCTCTGCTGCGGCGACCCCCGCCGGCAGCAGGCTGCGGCCCTTGGCGAGGGCCCGCGCTGCGCCATCGTCGACCACCAGGGCGCCCTGCGGGCGCAGGGTGCCGGCGATCCAGTGCTTGCGTGCCGTGCGTGGCTCGCCGGCCGCGACGAACCAGGTACAAGGTGCGCCCTGTTCAAGATCGCGCAGGCAGTGGCTGGCGCTGCCTTTAGCGATTACCATATGGCAACCTGCGCCCGTGGCGATACGCGCCGCAGCCAGCTTGGTGATCATGCCGCCGGAGCCGTCATAGTTGCTGCTGCCGCCGGCCATGGCCTCGATCTCAGGCGTGATTGCAGTGATCTCGTCAAGCCGCGTGGCGCCTGCCTCGCGCGCGGGGTCGGCGCTGTACAGCCCGTCGATGTCGGAGAGCAGCACCAGGGCGTCGGCACTCGCCATCTGCGCTACCCGTGCCGCCAGGCGGTCATTGTCGCCGAAACGGATCTCCGCCGTTGCCACGGTGTCGTTCTCGTTGATCAGGGGCAGGGCATCCATGCCCAGCAACTGGCCGATAGTGCCGCGCGCGTTGAGATAGCGGCGCCGGTGCTCGGAATCCTCAAGCGTCAGCAGCACCTGGGCGACCGTAATGCCGTGCTGGCCGAGCGCTGCCTGATAGGCGTGGGCGAGGCGGATCTGGCCGACCGCGGCGCAGGCCTGCTTTTCTTCCAGCTTGAGGGTTGCGCGGCTGATGCCGAGCGCGCGTCGGCCGATGGCAACGGCGCCCGAGGACACCACCACCACCTCGCGCCCGCTTTGGCGCCAGGCGGCGATATCCTCGGCCAGTGCTGCCAGCCAGTCCTCGCGCAACGAGCCATCGCCCGCCTCGGTCAACAGAGACGAGCCGATCTTGACCACCACGCGGCGGGCGTCGGCGAGGCGATTGCCGCTTACGGCGTCCATGGCACTGGCTCCGCCTCGGTGCGGCTTTCGGCGACAGCCTCGTCGACCACGCCAAGAGTTTCGGTTACGCCGGCCCCGGTGACGGCGGAAAGCGCCAGCAACTGGTTCGCCCCCGCTGCCACCAGCTCTGCTCTGATTGCCGCAATAATCTCGTCGTCGGCGAGATCGCATTTGCTCAAGGCGACGATCTCTTGCTTTTCGGCCAGGCCGTGGCCGTAGGCATCCAGCTCCGCCCGCACCGTGCGCCAGTCGGCGACCGGGTCCACGCTCGACACGTCGACGAGGTGCAGCAGCGCACCGCAGCGCTCGACATGGCCGAGAAAGCGATCGCCGAGGCCGGTGCCTTCATGGGCGCCTTCGATCAGGCCGGGGATATCGGCGATGACGATCTCGCCATCGCCAGCCTTCGCCACGCCGAGCTGGGGGGTCAGCGTGGTGAACGGATAGTCGGCTATCTTGGGCTTGGCATGGCTGACAACGGAGAGAAAGGTCGACTTGCCGGCATTGGGCAGGCCCACCAATCCGGCATCGGCGATAAGCTTCAGCCTCAGCCAGAGCCAGCGCTCCTCACCGGGAAAGCCCTCTTCGGCCTGGCGCGGCGCCTGGTTGGTCGAGGTCTTGAAGGCGGCGTTGCCGCGCCCACCCTTGCCGCCCTGGGCCAGGGTCGCGGTCATGCCCTCCGCTGTCATGTCGGCGACCACGGTCTCCTTGTCGTCCTCGAGGATCACGGTGCCGACGGGAACGCGGATGGTCAGCACCTTGGCGCCTGCGCCGGTGCGGTCGCGGCCCTCGCCGGGGGAGCCGCGGCGGGCCTTGAAGTGCTGGCGGTAGCGGAAGTCGATCAGCGTATTGAGCGCCGCCACCGCTTCGACCACCACATCGCCGCCGCGCCCGCCATTGCCGCCGGAGGGGCCGCCGAACTCGATATACTTCTCGCGGCGAAAGGCGACGCAGCCATTGCCGCCGTCGCCGCTCTTCACGAAAATTTTGGCTTCGTCGAGAAACTTCATCGCACGTCCGCACCTTGCAGGTGATAGCGCCGGCAGGGCACGATCTGCTGGCGCGCCTGGCACCACTGCCAGTCGCTGGCAGTGTAACGGAAGCCGCACTTCTCCAAAACGCGCCCCGAGGCCGGATTGTCGAGATAATGCCCGGCGCGAACGCCATTGGCGCCGAGCACCGCGAAGGCATGGGCGCTGGCATGGCGTGCCGCGGCCGTGGCGAAGCCCTGGCCCCACCAAATCTGGCCGATCCAATAGCCGAGGTCGTAGAGCCCTCGGCGTAATCGCCGCAGCGTTACGGCGCCGGCAACCGTGCCGCCACTTTCCAGGCAGAAGCTGGTCTCGCGCCCGCTCGTCGCAAGCCCCTCGCGCGCGCCGATCCAGCGAGCCGCCGCGCCGGCCGGGTAGGGGTGGGGAATACGCGAGGTCATGCGCGCCACCTGCCAGCCGCCGCATATCCCTTGCAGCGCCGCCGCGTCGCCGGCGCGGAAAGGCCGCAGCCGAACCCTGTTGCCTGTGTCATCGAGGATCTCGTTCGCGCCGTTGCACATGGTCGTGTTGCCGGCGAAGGGGGAATACAAAAAGGGAGATGGCAGCCCATCTCCCTCCTTCGCTTCGTTCGTCTTGACATGGGCGCCACCGTCGGTGGGCGTCCACCGACGTTATGAGGTTTCGTCCGGTCGCTCCGCACCGGTCTCAACGGACACGAACGTGCGGCCGAGCCGCTTGGAGCGGAATTCCACCTTGCCCTCGGTCAGGGCAAACAGCGTGTGGTCCTTGCCCATGCCGACATTCTCGCCGGCATGGAACTTGGTGCCGCGCTGGCGCACGATGATATTGCCGGGGATGACGATCTCGCCGCCATACTTCTTGATACCGAGCCGCCGGCCTGCCGAATCGCGGCCGTTGCGTGAGCTGCCGCCTGCCTTTTTATGGGCCATCCGTCTATCTCCCTAGGCGCCGGCGCTGATATCGGCAATTCGCAGCACGGTCTGTGCCTGGCGATGGCCGCGCTTGCGGCGATAGCCCTGGCGGCGCTTCTTCTTGAACACGATGATCTTGTCGTCACGTGCCTGCTCGAGCACCGTGGCGGTAACCTTGGCGCCCGAGACGGTCGGCGTGCCGACGGTCGCGCCGTCGTCGCTGCCCACCATGAGCACTTCGTCGAACGCAACCTCGTCGCCGGCATCGCCGGCCAGGCGCTCGACGGAAATCACGTCATCCTTGGCGACACGATACTGTTTGCCGCCGGTCTTTATGACTGCGTACATGACGCACTCCAACTTGCGGCGCCCCAGGGGTGCCGCCTAATTTCGCGAGGGCGCGACTATAGCGTCTGCCGCGGCCCTGTCAACGCCATCGGCCAAGGCCGCTTGCGAGCACGAAATCCTTGCGTTAGGTTCCGCCCCGCCGTTGCGCTGACAACCCTGCGGAGGGGTGCCGGAGTGGTCGAACGGGGCGGTCTCGAAAACCGTTGTGCCCTATGGGTACCGTGGGTTCGAATCCCACCCCCTCCGCCA
>CAYPAX010000037.1:0-38548 GCA_964408735.1 uncultured Rhodospirillaceae bacterium
CATCGTCTGGGAGTGAGAATCAGCAAAGCCACTTAATCAACGGGCTGATAGGCCACCTTGATCGCCACGGACCCCATAACGGGCTCACTGATGGGACCGAACACGCCCTCCAACCCCGAATAGATGGCGTAGGCGATGCCGGCGCCGCCAATCGCCAGAGGCGTGAAGATCAGCGGAAACAAGAATCCGTTGATCAGAAAATAGCGGTAGTCGGCGAGCGACGACCGCGATAGCCAGATGCGCTTTTCGAAGGCGGCATGGAACATGCGCGAGACGGAGAAGCCATTGCGCCAGGAGGCGACGACATAGATGGCAAAGGCAAGCACAAGGCCGCTCGCCAGATAAGGCCAGTAGAACATGGAATCGGGATTTATGACGGAAAGAACAGGCGTCGCGATGCGAAGCATCAAGTCCTGCACGAAAGCGTCCATGACGGTCATCCTTAGAGGGCCCGCTCTTCGCCATTATATAGGTCAGCCCACTGGGGTTTCCACTAGTATTTTCAGGGATGGTCCTTTCGACCTATCGGCGGCAGGAATTGCCGCCTGACGAGCTCTTGCGGTGACGGTTTTCGGCTGGGATTGGTCGCTTGGCAATGGCACGAATGATGCTTCCCCTCTGGCGAAATGCCATTCGGGAGCCGCACCGTGATCCAGAACCCCTCCGAAGCCACCCCGCCGCCGTCCATGCACACTGCCGCCGACACCTTGATTCGCCAGCACGGGCCTGCCGCGCTCGGCCTTGCAGCCTTGTCCGCAAGCCGTTCCATGCGCGCCCAGGCACCCGAGGAAGCGGCATTCTGGCTTGGCGTGTGTGATGTCATTCGCGACCGCACGCCGGCAACCCAGCAAGTTCGCACGACCCTTCACTAGCCGCCCGCCAGGCGTCACAATGGCGCCATGGGAAGAGGCGGAGGCGAACATGGTCGATGATGCGAAGACCCGTGGTCTGGACGATGCCGAGTTGCGTCGGCGTCTGACGCCGCAGCAATACGAGGTGGCGCGCCAAAAGGGGACGGAGCCCGCCTTCACAGGCATCTACTGGGACACCAAGACGCCGGGCGTCTATCGCTGTATCTGCTGCGACGAGCCCCTGTTCGATGCCGCCGACAAGTTCGATTCCGGCACGGGCTGGCCGAGTTTCAGCCAACCCATCGCTAATGCGCCGGTCGCGACCGAACGGGACACCAGCTACGGCATGATCCGCACGGAGGTGATGTGCGGGCGCTGCGATGCTCATCTCGGGCATATCTTCGACGATGGTCCGGCTCCGACCGGCTTGCGCTACTGCCTCAACTCGGCCTCGCTGAAGCTCGACCCCGCGGACGAATAGGGGTGTTGCGCCGCGCTCTGCCATGGCTGGCAGTTGCCGGCCTGTTTGTCGTCCTCGCGGTGGTAGGGCGCGAGAGCCAGCAGCGACAGCGACAGGCGCCGCTCAACGTACTGGTGCTGACGGTCGAAAGCCTGCGAGCCGATGCTATCGGCTCCGCGCCCGAGCTTCTCCGCTTGGCGGCCGAAAGGGGCATTCGCTATGACGCCCATCGGGCCGTGTCGGCCTGGACGGGGACCAATGTCCTGACCCTGCTGAGCGGGCTGTCTCCATTCCAGCATAACATTCAAAGTCGTGGGCAATACATTGATGACAAACAGGAACTTCCTTTAGAGCGCCTGGCGGATGAGGGCTGGCGTGTCTCTGGCCTCCAGGCCTTCATGCGCATTCCCCTGTTCAACCAGCTGGGGCTGGGGCGCGAGGGTGTCGCGGGCGAGATCGGCCAACAGCCACATGATTGGTTGCGGGCGCGGGCCGCCAGCGGCGAGCCGTTCTTTCTCTGGTACCACTATCTGCACACCCATCTGCCGTATCGACCTAGCCCGGATTTCGACGTGGATTGGCAGGCCCTGTTGCCGCAGGGGCGGGAGGCGGACGAGCGCTTCGCCGCTCTGCGCCGGCGTGGCCGGTTGGAAACAGGAACGGTGGTCTTCGAGGTCGACGAGCTGCCGGCGATCCGGGTCTTGTACGAAGCCGGCATTGCCGAATTCGACGCTTGGTTCGCAGGCCTTTGGGCGGCGCTGGAAGAGAGCGGTTTGGACAAGAACACCGTCGTCGTGGTCACCGCTGACCATGGCGAGGAGTTGCTGGAACGGGGCGAGGTGGGGCACGCCTCGACCACGCTTGCCGGACATTTGCACGAGGAGCTGGTTCGCCTGCCGCTGATCCTGTTTCTGCCGCCCGGTGTCTCGGGCCCTACGCCGGGCAGCGTCATCGACAGATCCAGCGACCATCGCGATGTCATGACGACGTTGCTGGCTGTGCTTGGCAAACCATCGCCGCAGGCATTGCAGGGCGAGGATCTGCGCCGGCTGCCGCGCTCGCGGCCGTGGAGCGGGGTCACCAGCCGCGCCGGCTATTCCGAGCCCGAGCCCGCCAGTCCTTCGGCCATGATCTACGCCCGCCGCGAAGGCCGCTGGAAGCTCCATGTCAGCGAGCCGGGCGAGGGGCCGGCGCTTTACGATCTCGAGGCCGACCCCGGCGAGCGTACGGATGTCGCTGCGGCCAATCCGGATATTGTGGACAGGCTCATGGCAGGCCTTGCAACCGAGCGCGCGCAGGTCCTGCCGTCAGGCGACGGAGCCAGCGTCGCCGGCACGGGACCGCGGCCCCGCTGGCTGCGCCCGTCCGCGAGCGGCGTCTACGCTTACGACAACATCGGCGGTCGTTTCCTGCTGCAATGGGAGGGTCCGGCGGAGGCCGACTACGTGCTCGCCTATCGCTACCGCGACGGCGCCGGCTGGCTGGCAGGCGAGATTCCCGTCCATGGCACGGTCTACGACTTCGGCGCCATCGACCGCCGCTATTGGCAGACCTGGGTGGTGCCTAATGGCCCCTACCGCGTGCGCGTCGGCTATGCCGGCCCCGAGCCGCGCTGGAGCGAATGGCTGGAACTCATCGCCGCGGAGTAGCGCCTACGGCCGGACTTCGACGTAGTTGACCACTTTGCCGACGCCCGAGGTGCCGGAGACCGCGGTGAGTGCCTGGTTCAGCTCACCCTGGGAGCGGGCGCGGCCGAGCAGGTAGACCGTGGAGAAGGGATCGACGGCGACGCGGTAGTTCACGTCCGCCACACCCTTGGTCTCGATCAGGCTGATGCCGACTTTGGCGTCGAGCTCCAGCGCGCTGGCCCAGGAGATCACGTTGGGGTCGGCGTCCTGTTCCGCCTCGCTCATCTGCGCCACGTGCCAGTACAGCCGCTTCACGCCGCTGATGGCATCGATCTTGTTGCGGAAGGTCTGGTAGTCGCCTGCCTCGTCCAGAATGCCCGTGACCAGCAAGCGCCCTTCGTAGATCTCCGTCGATGCGGAGATTTCGCCGATATCGGCCATCGCGTCGTTCGCTTCCAGCACGATGCGGTTGTCCGTGGCGATATCCGAGGCGCTGCGCGCTTCCACCGCACGCTCGACCAGCGTTACGGGGCTGACTGCGGCGGAGCAGGCGGCGAGGGTGCCCACAAGGGCGGCGGCGATGGCGATACGAAGCATGACGGTGTCCTCCCTGACTGTGCCCGCGATGATAGCAGCTTTATGCCTCCGCGGCAGCGCGTCTTGCGGCGCGTTTGCGCTCGTGCGGGTCGAGGTCGCGCTTGCGCAGGCGGATCGCTTTCGGCGTCACCTCGACCAGCTCGTCGTCGCCGATATAGGCGATGGCCGCCTCCAGCGCCAGCAGGCGCGGCGGCGTCAGGCGCACCGCGTCGTCCTTGCCGGAGGCGCGGATATTGGTGAGCTGCTTGGCCTTGAGCGGATTGACTTCGAGGTCGGTGCCGCGGGTGTGCTCGCCGATGACCATGCCCTGATAGACCGGATCGCCCGGCTCGATGAACATCGGCCCGCGGTCTTCGAGCTGCCACAGCGCATAAGCCACCGCCTTGCCCGTCGCGGTCGAGATCAGCACGCCGTTGCGCCGCTCGGCCACGGGGCCGCGATAGGGCTCGTAGCCGTGATAGACCCGGTTGAGCACGCCGGTGCCGCGGGTTTCGGTGAGGAACTGGCCGTGATAGCCGATCAGCCCGCGCGATGGCGCGTGGAAGACCAGCCGCGTCTTGTCCTTGCCGCCGGGGCCCATCTCGACCAGGCTGCCGCGGCGCTCGGCGATGGATTCGACGACGACGCCCGCATAGGCCTCGTCGACATCGATCACCACTTCCTCGATGGGTTCGAGGCGCTGGCCGGTCTTGGCATCATCGCGGAACAGCACGCGCGGGCGGCCGATGGCAAGCTCGTAGCCCTCGCGGCGCATGGTCTCGACAAGCACACCGAGCTGCAACTCGCCACGACCTTCGACAGAAAAGGCGTCGGCGCTGTCGGTTTCGTTGACGCGGATGGCGACGTTGCCTTCGGCTTCGCGGGCCAGGCGCGCCTTCAGCATGCGGCTGGTCAGCTTGTCGCCTTCGCGCCCGGCGAGCGGCGAGGTGTTGACGGCGACGGTCATGGCGAGCGTCGGCGGATCGATGGGCTGGGCGGCAAGCGCCGCCTCGATCTCAGGCGCGCACAAGGTATCGGCGACGGTGGCGTTCTCCAGGCCGGCAATGGCGACGATGTCGCCGGCGCCGACCTGTTCGACCGCCACCCGGTCGAGGCCGCGAAACGCGAAGAGCTTGGTGGCGCGGCCCAGCTCGACCACGCTACCGTCGCCGCGCAAGGCCTTGATCGGCCCATTGGCGGCAAGCGTTCCGGATGCCACGCGGCCGGTCAGCACGCGGCCGACATAAGGATCCGCTTCGAGCAGGGAGGCGAGCATGGCGAAAGGCGCCTGCTCATCACCGGCCGGTGGGGCGACATGATCTAGCACCATGTCGAAGAGCGGCTTGAGGCCTGACTTCTCGGCCGTCAGGTCAGTGACCGCCCAGCCTTCCTTGGCGGAGGCGAAGAGATAGGGAAAATCGAGCTGGCTTTCGCTGGCGCCAAGAGCCGAGAACAGGTCGAAGATCTCGTCGAGTGCCTGTTCCGCCCGGTGGCCGGCGCGGTCCGCCTTGTTGATCACCACGATCGGTCGCAAGCCCAGCGCCAGCGCCTTGCCGGTGACGAACTTGGTCTGCGGCATCGGCCCTTCGCCGGCATCGACCAGCACCAGCACGCCGTCGACCATGGAGAGAATGCGCTCGACCTCGCCGCCGAAATCCGCATGGCCGGGGGTGTCGACGATGTTGATGCGCGTCTCGCCCCAGGTCACCGAGGTGCATTTGGCAAGAATGGTGATGCCGCGCTCGCGCTCCAGGTCGAAGGAGTCCATGGCGCGCTCGGCCACATGCTGGTTCGCGCGCACGGCGCCGGACTCGCGCAGAAGCGCGTCCACCAGGGTCGTCTTGCCATGATCGACATGGGCGATGATTGCGATGTTACGAAGCATTTTGCAGATCGGAGATGGTGTCGGCGCAGGCCGCTTCAAGGGTGTAGGTGGCGCGATAGCCCACATGCTCGGCGAGCTTGCGGGCGTTGACGAGGGGATAGGCGAGGGCGGGCTCGATATCGGTGGTCGTCACGTCGAGATTTGGCGACAGGCCTTTCAGCACCGCGACGATCTCGTACAGCGACGGCGCATAAGCCTGCAAATTGTAGATGGCGTCAAGGGGGCCGTCGTGAGCGACCAGGCGCGAGAAGGCCTCGGCGACGTCTTTCACGTACATCAGGTCGAGGGGCTTGGTCGAGACATCGAGCTCGGCGCTGCCGCCATCCGCCGCGGCCTGGAAGAGCTTGACGAGCTGCGCTCCGGCGCCCCGGTACCAAAGCCCGGAACCGAAGATCACCGGCAGGCGCAGGCCGGTAATGGGCAGGCCCTTGACGGAGCGATAGAATAGGCCAAGGTCCTCGGCCATCACTTTGGTCAGGCCGTAGAAGGTTTCGGGCAGGCGTGGGGCCTCTTCGTCAACCGTTCCGCTACTGTAATGCTTCGGGTCGCCATAGACCGCGAGCGTGCTCGCCCAAAGCAGCCGCCCGACGCCACGGGCCTCGCAGGCGGCGAGCAGATTGCGAAAACCGCCGACATTGACGGCCAGCGCTCCCGCCTCGTCCTCGCGCGCGGCGGCGAGCAGACCGTTGCCCGTGCCGCCGAAGGCGGCCAGGCCGATGACCACCTCGGGCCGGGCGATGGCGAGCGTCGAGGTCAGCGCCTCGGCATCCTCGACGCTGCCTTCGATAAGCATGATATGGGCAAGGTCGGCCTCGCTCAGGCAGGGCTCGGGGCCCGGCGCGAAGACCGTGACCTCGTGGCCGTCCGCGACCATGCGGCGTACCACATGGGCACCGACGAAGCCGCTGCCGCCGGTGACGAGTATGCGGGCCATCAGCTCGCCTAGCTGTCGAGCACGTCGGGGTCGCGCACGGCGCCGAAGGCGGCACTGCGGGCGAGCGCCGCATAGGCCCTGAGCGCGCGCGTGACCTTGCGCTCGCGCGCTGCCGGCTTCCAGCCGTCGCTGCGCGCGTCCATGGCGGCGCGCCTTGCGGCCAGGGTCTCGTCGTCGACGTCGAGGCGGATGACCCGATCCGGGATGTCGAGGGTGATGGTATCGCCGGTTTCGACCAGGCCGATGAGGCCGCCCTCCGCCGCCTCCGGCGACATATGGCCGATCGACAGGCCCGAGGTGGCGCCGGAAAAGCGCCCGTCGGTGATCAGGGCGCATTTCTTGCCGAGGCCGACCGCCTTGATCATGCTCGTCGGCATCAGCATCTCCTGCATGCCAGGGCCGCCGCGCGGGCCTTCGTAGCGGATCACCACCACGTCGCCCGCGGTGACCTCGCCGCCGAGAATGCCGGCGCCGGCCGCGTCCTGGCTCTCGAAGACCACGGCGGGGCCGCTGAATTTGAGAATGCTCTCGTCGACACCGGCGGTCTTCACGATGCAGCCGTCCTCGGCCAGATTGCCGAACAGCACGGCGAGCCCGCCGTCGGCGCTGTAGGCATTGGGGATGTCGCGGATGCAACCCGCTGCGCGGTCGTTGTCCAGGGTGTCGTAATAGCTGTCCTGGCCGAAGGCCTCGATCGAGCGCTGGCGCCCCGGCGCGGCGCGGTAGAAGCGCGCCACTTCGGCATCGTCGCCACGCTGGATGTCGTGGGTCTCCAGCGTCTCGCCCAGGTTCTGGCCTAGCACGTTGCCGGCGCCCGTATCGATCAGATTGCCGCGGTCGAGCTCGCCGAGAATGCCGAGCACGCCACCCGCCCGATGCACGTCCTCGACATGATACTGCGCCACGCTCGGCGAGACCTTGCAGAGGTTCGGCACCTTGCGCGACAGCCGGTCGATATCGGCCATGGTGAAGTCGACCTCGCCCTCGAAGGCGGCGGCCAGCAGATGCAGCACGGTGTTGGTCGAGCCGCCCATGGCGATATCCATGGTCATGGCGTTCTCGAACGCCGTCTTGTTGGCGATATTGCGTGGCAATACGGATTCGTCACCGTCCTCGTAATAACGCTTCATCAGATCGACCACGATGCCGGCCGCGTCGAGGAACAGATCCTTGCGCCGCGCGTGCGTGGCCACAAGAGTTCCGTTGCCGGGCAGCGCCAGGCCGAGGGCCTCGGTCAGGCAGTTCATGGAATTGGCGGTGAACATGCCGGCGCAGCTGCCGCAGGTCGGGCAGGCGATCTCTTCCATCTCCTGCAGATGCTCGGGCGTGGTCTCGGGATTGTTGCTTGCCACAAGCGTGTCGACCAGGTCGATGACCTCGCCGTCCTTGAGCTTGCCCGCCTCCATCGGCCCGCCGGAGACGAATACCGTCGGGATGTTGAGGCGCAGCGCCGCCATCAGCATGCCGGGCGTGATCTTGTCGCAATTGGAGATGCAGACCAGGGCATCGGCGCAATGGCCGTTGACCATGTATTCCACCGCATCGGCGATGATCTCGCGCGAGGGCAGGCTGTAGAGCATGCCGTCATGGCCCATGGCGATGCCGACATCGACCGCGATGGTGTTGAATTCCTTGGCCATGGCGCCGGCGCGCTCGATCTCACGCGCCACCATCTGGCCCAAATCCTTCAAATGCACATGCCCGGGCACGAACTGGGTGAAGGAGTTGGCGATCGCCACGATGGGCTTGTCAAGGTCCGAATCCGCAGTGCCGGTGGCCCGCCAGAGGGCACGGGCGGCGGCCTGTCCGGCGCCTTGGGTGGTGCGGTGCGAGCGATAGGCGGGCATGAACTCTCTCCTGATGAGATGTGACGGGCACATTGGCAAGGGCGGAAAGGTGTCTCATACTCTTGTTTGGGAATGTCAGGCAATGGGAGGACGACAGAATGCTCAAGAGAACTGTGCTGATGTTGGTGGCTTTGGCCTGGACGGCTATGGCCATTGGGGGGACGGCCTGGGCAGCGGGGGACTATCCGCTCGACCAGTTCGAGGCCATGACCCAATGCATGAGCGACCCCTCATGCGGGGTCGACGCGGAAGACCGCATAGACGGCGCCGTGGGAGACGAAGAGGGGCTGACCTACAAATACCCCATCTGCGTCAGCGGCTGCGTGCCCGTGTGCACGACGGAGGCCTGTTGGTGCGAAGCCGACGATAGGTGTTGACGGGGTAGGCGAACGAGCAAGCGGCGGCGGTCGCGATGCGGCCGCCGCCGCTGTGCATTTGCAATCTGAATTTAGCTCTATGCTATCGACTCGTCGGGCAGCGTCGCCCTGAGGCTCGCCCCCAGCACCACCATGGTCGCGATGGGGCCGCGGGCGTAAGCCGCGGCCGTCTTGGCGAGGTCGGACAGTGCCGCGGCCTCGGGCGAGGGCAGGCCGGCGGGGGGGGGGCCATGGTTGCCGCCGTTTTCTCTGCGGCGGTCAGGGCGCTGGCGTGGAGGGCCTCGACGGTTGTCTGCGCCGCCTGCATCGCGGCGGGCGAGAAGACCGAGGCCGAGGCGAGCGCCAGCAGGCCGGGCCAGGGGGCGAGGTGGCGGTAGAGGCTGGGGATGATCGGCTGCTCGCCAGCCGCCACGGGGGCGCTGATCTGGCGCACCAGGGCGGCGGTGTCGTCGTCCATGTCGGCCATGGCGAGGATCGGCGGCAGAGGCGGCGGTGAAGGTGGGGAGCCAGTATAGTCCGGAGCGATTGCAGCGCGCTCGGCACCGCCATCGGTCAGGAAGCGCGCGAGCGCCGTCATGGCGAAGAGGTTGCCCGAGTTGCCGGTGTTGTAAGCCTCGACGATGAAGCGGATCGTATCGAGCGCATGGGGTCCGACGCCCGCTACCGCGAAGGCGGGCAAGGGGATCGGGCCTGCATTCGCCGTCGTAATCTCGGCCAGCTCCGGATCGGCGTCACTGCGAAAGCGCCCCGACACAAAGTGCGGCCGCAAGCACCCCCACACCCAGGGCAGCAGCCCCGGCGTTGCGGCCATGTGGCGGTAGATGAGATTGACCATGCCGACGCCGGTGCAAGCGCGGATGTCGCGAAAGAGCGCCGCCGTCTCGGCATCGGCCTCGGCTTCGGGGATCTCGCGGGTTTCGGTCATGACGTACAGTTTAGCCGAAACGCCGCGGATACGCCCGCCTCACCGTTACCCCGTGCGCACGGCGTTGAGGAACTCGTCGACGGCGCTCTGTAGCGAAGCCGACTGGTCGGTCAGATCGCCCGACAGGGAGGCGACCTGGGCGGCCGCCGAGCCGGTCTCGTCCGCCGCCTGGTTGACGCCGGTGATATTGGTGCTCACGTCCTGGGTGCCGCTCGCCGCCTGCTGAACGTTGCGGGCGATCTCCTGAGTGGCGGACTGCTGCTCCTCCACCGCCGCGGCGACGGCGGAGGCGATCTCGTTGATTTTCGAGATGGTGCTGCCTATGCCCTGGATCGCTTCCACCGCGTGGGTGGTGGCGCTCTGGATGCTGGCGATTTGGGACGAGATGTCGTCGGTGGCCTTGCTGGTCTGCGTGGCCAGGTTCTTGACCTCGCTGGCGACCACCGCGAAGCCCTTGCCCGCGTCACCGGCGCGGGCCGCCTCGATGGTCGCGTTGAGCGCCAGCAGATTGGTCTGCTCGGCGATGCTGGTGATCAGCTCGATCACCTCGCCGATCTGCTCGGCGGCTTCTGCGAGCCCGTTGACCTCCTGGTTGGTGCGCTCGGTCTCGGCCACCGCCGTGCCCGTGATCTCCGCCGACTGGGCGACCTGGCGGCCGATCTCGGAGATGGAGCTGGCAAGCTCCTCCGTAGCGGAAGCCACGGTCTGCACGTTGACGCTGGTCTCCTCCGCCGCAGACGCCACGGTGAGTGCTCGACTGCTGGTCTGCTCGGCGGTCACCGACATGGCTTCGGCCGAGGATTCCATCTGTCCGCCCGCAGAGGTCAATGCGCCCATCACGGTGTTGATGCTTCCCTCGAATTTCTCGATGGCGTTCCTGGTGGCCCTATTTTCCTCCTCGGTACGCCGTGCGGCCTCTTCCTGCTCCGCTTCCATGCGCGCCTGCTCGATGGAATTGGCCTTGAGGACCTCGACCGCCTTGGCGATCTCGCCGATCTCGTCGTCGCGCTCGGTGGCCGGCACCTCGATCTCGTTGTTGCCTTCGGCCAGCGTGGCAATGGCCCTGGTGATGGCGCTAAGCGGGGTGGTGATGCTGCGGCCGAGGAGAAGACTGACAAACCCGAGCACACCAATCGCTACGAGCACTGTAATGATGACGGCGACGAGTGCGGTGGTCATCATCGAGGCCGCACTTTCCTCAGCCTCGCGGACCTCGTTTTGAACCGATTCGGCATAAGAGGCGAGCGACTCGTCCATGCCCTCGCCATAGGCGTCCAGCACATCGTCCAGCTCGGCGAAGGCCTCTTGCGAGGCCCGGTTCTCGATGGCTTTGATCAGGTCTACCTGGACTCCGACCGACAGGCTCTCGAGCTTGTCTGCGATCGAGGTGGCGAGCTCCTGCTCCTCTTCGGTGTCCGCCATGGTAACGAGCGCCTTCACGTCTTCGCGCAAGGCGGCGATGCCCTGGTCAATGGCGTCCCGGCGCTCGTCGTCAACGCGTCCCTCGTCCTTGTCGACGATGGAATCCATCGCGGCCAGCATCACCGAGAGATCCTGGTGGCGCATGCGGTTGACGACAACAAGCTGGTGCTCGCGCTCGATAACCTGGTCGATGTCATTGCCGATTGCCATCTGCGTGCCAATCGTAATGGCCGCCAGCACGACCAGTGCCAGCACGGCAACCAACGCAATACCGAGCAACTTCCGCGAAACCGTCCAGATCATGTCAGGCTCTCCCCAGGCCAAATCAAGCAGCACTTCATCGACTCTGCGCCAAAGGAGTTAGATTGCCCGTCCCAGCAGTCAAGCCGGCGATGCCACTGATGGCTAGTGCCTGAGCGCAGCATGCCGGTAGGGCTCAAAAGACTGGGGTGGCCTTCGCCGCGCTCCGGGAATAGGATTCGGCTGAGTGGCGCCCGATACTTAACGGCACAGGCTACGCATGCTCCTTGGGAGATGTCCGGTCATGACGATCGTATCGGTGGGCTTGCGGTGCATTTTCCTCTCGCTGCCCCTGATGATCGGCCTCGCCCCCCAGCCGGCGCCGGGCCAGGACGGCGGCAACACCAGCCAGTTCGACGACAAGAGCGCTCTTCAGGTCCTCGAGCTCATGCGCGATGCGGGTGTCGCCGGCGAGATGATCGAAACCTTCCTGGCCAATGGCGGCATGTTCGACCTTGAGCAGGCCAGCGGCGAGAATGCCATCTACGCTCATGGCACGGCCATCGAGGATCCGGAGATCAAGATCCCGGCCGAGTATTTCGGCGACGACGGAAAGCTCACCGGCGAAGCCAACATCTTCCTGATCAATGACCTCGTGCACGAGTTCTTCCACGCCTATGTGGATCAGGTCGTCGAACAGGGCCATGATCCGGAGACGGAACGGATTTTGGAGCGGGGCTTGGCTTGGCTGAACGGCCAGAAGGTGGAAGGCTCGGACCGCCGGATCGTTTCGAGCGTCGTCTATTTCCTCGATGCCGCCGACGGCGATACGGAGGTGGCTCGCGAGCTTCAGAAGGACTTTCTCGAGGAATATATCGGCCAAATCATTAATCGGCTCGCATTCCAGCGTCAAAGGATCGCGAAAAAACTGGCCGAAGGCCGGATCGGCAGGGCGGAAGCCGCGGCCCTCTGGGCCGAGGTCGTTGCCGGCGCGACGAGCGCCTCGTTTCAGGGCTATTACGACAGCGACCTGCCAAACGCGACAGTCATGGAGAGCCCGCCGGCATTCTTGGTCGATCATCTGGCCGGGGTCATGGGCCTTGCCTACGAAGGCGATTGCGATTCCGGCATCGTGGGCGTGTCCGGCGACGTCGTTGGCGAATGGGTCGGCAAATGGATCCTGACCAGCACCCACACGACGGGAAAGCATAGTGGGAAAAGTGACACGAACGCACTGATCGTCGAATCCACGGGCGGTTGCGCCCGCATAACCTTTGCCGGTGCCGAGGGCCGCATCGGCTCGCTCACGCAAAGCGCTTTGGCCTACACGATCCAAGCCGGCGGAAACGAGGTCCAGACGACCCTGCAGCGGTCGGGTGATAGCCTCGCAGGTCAATTCTCAGGCCACAGCTTGAGCGACGACGAGCTGATCGGCGGCACATATGCCGGCAAGCGGGGTGGCTGACGCCGACGGCCTCAGCAGCACTTGCCGCCGAGCGCCTCAACCACCGACTCGAAGACATCTTTCAGCTCATTGCCTGTCGCGCCGACGGCGGCGATGATGACGATAGAGATGCCGGCGACGATGATGCCGTACTCGATCGCGGTCGCTCCGCGCCGGTCCAGGAGAAAGCGGTGCAGGGCGTGCTTCACCACATCCGCGGCCAGGACTGCCGCCAGCCATTGCTTGACGTCCTTTTCGACCACTCTCGCATCCCGCGTGTTGCCGGCTTCAAGGGGGCATTCGATGGTATCCGTCCGTCGCCGGACGATCAATCCGATTCCAACGAGCCGGATAAGGCTTTAGGCTCGGTTCTCAGCTATTTCGGGGTATTGGGGGTGAGGCAAATGCGGAAATCGGCTGGACTGGCGCTGGTGGTTCTTTTCGCGGGCGGGGTATCGGCGGCGGAGATCGAATTGCCGCGGACCATCGTCTGGACGGCCTACAACACGGGCTCGGCCGGATACAATCAGGCGGTGGCCATCGGCAGCGCGCTGAAGACGGCCTACGGAGTCAATCTTCGCGTGCTGCCTGGCAAGAACGATGTCTCGCGGCTGTCGCCGTTGCGCCAGGGCAAGGCGCAGTTCTCGGCCACCGGTTCCGACAGCATCTATGCCCAGGAAGCGGTCTATACCTTCGGCACGCGGCGCTGGGGCCCGCAGCCGATCCGCTTGTTACTGCATGCCGTCGCAGACGGCTGCTCGGTCTCCTTTGCCGCCGCGGGCGACGCCGGCATCGAGACCCTCGCCGACCTTGCCGGCAAGCGGGTGGCCTGGGTGCGCGGCGCGCCGGCACTCAACAAGGCGGCGGAATCGCTGCTCGCCTTCGCCGAGCTCGGCTGGGACGACGTGGTGCCGGTCGAAGTGGGCGGTTTCGGCGCCTCAATCGATAGCATCATTGCCGGCGATATCGACGCCGCCGTGAGTGGCACCTTCAGCACCTACATGGTGAAAATGGAAGCCGCGCCGCGTGGCCTATATCATCCCCCCGCGCCCCACGACGACAGCGAAGGCTGGCAGCGCGTCAACCAGACGGTACCGTGGTATTTCCGCCAACGCTGCCTGCAGGGGGCGGGGGTGCCGGAGGCGGGCTACGAAGGCATCGGTACCGCTTATCCGATCCTCATTTCGACAACCGATGTCGCCGCCGACACGGCCTATGGCATGACGCGGGTGATGTACGAGCATTACGACGACTACAAGGACGGCGCGCCCGGCGCCAACGGCTGGACCTGGGAGCGCCAGAAGCTGGAGAGCGTGTTCCTGCCCTTCCACGACGGCGCCATCCTCTACTACCGCGAGGCTGGCAAGTGGACGGATGCGGCCGAAGCAAATCACCAGCGCAATCTGGTCCGTCAACAGGCATTGCAGGAGGCCTGGGCGGCTTACCTAGAGACGGCACCCGATGATGACGACGCGTTCAATGCTGGTTGGATGCAGGCGCGGGCAGCGGCGCTAAGTGCCGCGGGCCTCGAGCCGGTCTTCGAAAGCTGGTGAGCGAACCGGCCGAGGCCTCCGGGCCGTCGCGCTATCGCGAGCTCGGGCCTGTCTGGCGCGCCGTCGTTTTTGCTCTGACTGCCGCGGCGATCCTGGTCGCGGTCAACCAGTTGTTCAATCTTGGCCTATTCAAGCTCTCGATCGGCAAGGTGCTGGTCAACAACCGCTATCTCTATCTCGTCGCCGGCCTGATGCTCTCGATGATCTTCCTGGTGCTGCCGGCGACCAGGCGCGGCCCCCGCGACCGGGTACCGCTCTACGACGTGGCGCTATTCTCGCTCACCCTCGGGCTCACCGCCTATTACGTGTTCTTCGCCGAAGCGATCCTCGACGAGGCCTGGGAGTATACGGCGCCCGAGCATGGCCAATATGTCAGCGTCGTTTTGTGGGCGTTGGTGCTGGAGGCGGGGCGGCGCGCCGGCGGCATTGCCGTATTCGTCATCGTCGGCGTGCTGTCGCTCTATCCGACCTATGCCGACGACATGCCGGAAGTCATCTCCGGCGTGGGCTTGAGCTTTCTCGATACCGCCGCCTTCCACATGTTCTCCGAGGAGAGCATGCTCGGCATCCCCATGCAGGCTTTCGCCATGCTGGTGTTCGGCTTTCTGCTTTTCGGTGTGGCGCTAATTTATACCGGCGGCGGCCAGTTCTTCATCAATTTCGCCTTTGCCCTGCTCGGCCATGTGCGCGGCGGGCCGGCCAAGGTGGCGATCTTCTCCTCCGGCCTGTTCGGCTCCATGAGCGGCGGCCCCGTGACCAACGTGCTGACCACCGGCTCGCTCACGATCCCCGCCATGCGCCGCATCGGCGTGCGCGCCAAGACGGCAGGCGCCATCGAGGCCTGCGCGTCCACCGGCGGCGTGCTGATGCCGCCGATCATGGGGGCGACGGCCTTCGTCATGGCCGACTTCTTGGATCTGCGCTACATCGACGTGGCGCTGGCTGCGGTGATCCCTTCGCTGCTGTTCTATTTCGGCCTGTTCATGCAGATCGATGCCTATGCGGCGCAGCACGACCTCAGCGGCCTGCCGCGCGCGGAGCTGCCGTCCCTGTGGGCCGTGTTCAAGGACGGTTGGTATTACGTCGCCGTCTTTGCGTTGCTGATCTGGCTGCTGGTCGTGATGAAGCGCGAGGCGCACGCGCCGTTCTATGCCACGGCACTGCTGCTGGTGATCAACCAGGCCAATCCGCGCCACCGCATGGACTGGGCGAAGTTCCGCGACTACCTCTACGCCACGGGCGGGCTGCTGGCAGAGCTTGCCGGGCTCCTCGCTGCGGTTGGGCTGATCGTTGGTGCGCTACAGGCGACGGGCATGACCGGCACCCTGACCAACGATCTCGTCTATCTGGCAGGCGGTGCCCCGTTGGCGCTGCTGCTGATGGGTGCGCTGACCAGCTTCATCCTCGGCATCGGCATGACGGTCACCGCCGCCTACATCTTCCTCGCCATCATACTGGCGCCGGCGCTGATCAAGGTCGGTCTCGATCCCCTCAGCGTGCACATGTTTTTGCTTTACTGGGGCATGCTCAGCTTCATCACGCCGCCCGTCGCGCTGGCCGCTTTCGCGGCCGCCTCGGTGGCCAAGGCCGGACCCATGCAGACAGGGCTGGAGGCCATGCGCATCGGCACCATCATCTATTTCATCCCTTTCTTCTTCGTCTTTAATCCGGCGCTGCTGGGGCAAGGGGAGGCGGGCGAGATTGCCGTCGTCGTCGCCACCGCAGCAGCCGGCGTGCTGCTGGTCGCCGCGGCTCTGCAAGGCTACCTCATCGGGCTCGGCAGCCTCGGTGCCGGCCCGCTGGCCTGGCTCGCCCGCGGCCTGCTCGGCGCCGGCGGCCTGACCCTTGCCGCGCCCGGCGGCGGCATGATCGGCTGGAGTCACGGCGAGCTGGCGCTGCTTGCGGCCGTGCTGGCACTGCCGGGGCTCGGGTTGGGAAAGTTGGCCATGCGCCGGGCGGCTTAGCCGAGCTCTTCCAACAGCGCCTTGGCGGCGATGAGATCGGCGGTGGCGAAGCCTTCGCCGAACCAGTCATAGACGGGGGCGAGGGCATCGACGGCCTCGCTGCGCCTGTCCTGACTTCGCCAATACCGTGCCAGGGCCGAGGCAGCCCGCAGCTCCAATGATCGGGCCTGCCTGTCCCGGGCCGCGCGGATGGCCTCCTTGTAGCGGGCCTCCGCCTCGGTCGGTGCAAGGCTGAGAGATATCTCGCCGTCGAGGCGGAGAATATCCGCCTCGATCCAGCGCTCGTCCCTTGCCTCGACGATCTTTCGCGCCTGTCCGATGGCTGCGCTCGCTTCCTCGATCTGTCCGGCAGCGAGATGACTCTCCGCCAGAAGCGCCGTGTAATAGGGCTCGCCCATCCGTGCGCCGGTCTGCTTGCAGCCCACCAGGCCTTCACGAATGTTCGCCATGCCCTCATCGGCGTCGCCACGCTGTGCCATGACCCAGCCACGTATGACCTGGCAGCGCGCAACGAACATGGTGATGCCGTGCTCAGTGGCGACGCGCACCGCTTCCGCGGCATGTTCCTCGGCGCGCTCCGGCTCGCCGCGCAGAACCGATACCCAATTGCCGTAGGTCAGCGATTGCGCCAAGCTCATTGGGTGCGCCAGGCGTCGGGCTAGCGCCACGGCAGCGTCGAAGCTTTCCAGGGCTTGGTCCGGATAGCCCAACAGCCAAAGAGTCAATCCCTCGAATACACCGGCGCAGACGCCCGGATCGTGGCCGCCATAGGCAATCTTGTGGGCCTGGTGCACCTTGATGTCATAGACCTCTCGGCCATGGGCCGTATGCTCGCGCACCGAGAGGAAATTGCCTTGGCAAAGGTTGGTCGTCCAGGAAGCATGATGGCCTTGCAGAAGCAGGCCGGAGTCGTTCTCGGCGTCGGCGAGCCCCATCAACTCGCCGCTGAGGGCGCTTGCGGTCTCGTAGGCGCCGCGCACGTTATGAAAATGCCAAAGCCCCCAGGTCGCGACAAAGCGCTCGGATGGGCTGTCCACTTCTTCGCTGAGCTCCCTGGCGCGTTCGAATACCGCATCGACGGGCTCGACAAGGCCACGTGTGCCGATCAGTGCCGTCCCGAGCGCCAGGTTCAGGGCGATCTCGAAACGTATCCGCACATCGTCATTGGCGATCTTGCCGACGATCGCGAGGCCGTTTTCCAAATGGGTGACCGCTTCCAGATTGGCCGAGTGCTCTTCGGCGCGTAGGCCCGCCTTCAGCCAGCACTCGACAGCAGGCTCCGGCAGGGCCGCCTCGGTGAAGTGGCGCGCGAGAAGCTCCGGTTCCGCTTCGCCGATGGCCGGAAAATCGGTACGAAGAACCTGGCCGATGCGGGCGTGGAGAACCTGCCTCTTGCTTTTCAAAAGGGATTCGTAGGCGACCTCCTGGACCATCGTGTTCTTGAAGGTATAGACCGCTTCCGGGGGCTCGCCGCGCCGGGTCACCAGCTCCGATTCCACCAACTGATCCAGATCCCCGCCGAGCGCGTTCTCGCCTTGCGGCGCGACCTTGGCCAGCAGCTCGTAGGAAAAGTCGCGACCGATCACGGCGCCGATCTGGGCAATCTCCTTGACCGGCGACAGGCGGTCGAGTCGCGCCATCAGCGAATCCTGCAATGTCGCGGGGATGGCAAGCGGGGGAAGGGGGCCCTCGAGCACATAGGCATCCTCGGTCTCCCTGAGGAAGCCGGCCTCGAGGACGGTCTTGGTGAGCTCTTCCACGAACAGCGGCACGCCGTCGGTCTTGGCGACGATTTGCTCCAGAACGTCGTCGGGCAAAGCCTTGGCTCCGGCTACCCGGGCGGCCAGGTCAGCGCCTTGGCGCCGGCTCAAGCGGGCAAGGTTGTGTGCCGTGAGGTGGCCGTGTCCTGTCCATGGCGGCGCGAACTCGGGACGATAAGTTACCACCAGCAAGACATGGGCACTCTGGATACGGTCGATGATCGCCGTCAGGGTCTCCAGGGTCGAAGGATCGACCCACTGTACATCCTCGAAGATCATCAGTACCGGCTGCTGCAGGGACAGAGCGACGGTTTGCTCCACAAAGGCGGCGATGGTGCCCGCCTTTTGCCTTTGCGGGCTCAGTCCCGATGCCGGATAGCGATCCAGGGGCAGCGACAGAACCGCGGCGAACAACGGTGCCACGCGGGCCACGTCCTCGGCGGAGAGGGCAAGCAGAGCCTCGAGCTTGTCGAGCCTGCTCTCCGCGCTGTCGTCGCGCTCGAAGCCGGCAGCGCGGGAGATCTGATCTATGATCGGGTGGAAGGCGCTGTTGGCATGGTAGGGCGAGCATTGGTAGCGCAGTCGTATTTGCGGCTCGGAAGCGGTGCTCTCGCGCAAGGCCTGCGTGACGCGGCTCTTCCCCACGCCGGGCTCTCCGGAGAGCAGCACGACCTGGCCTTCGCCGTCCTTGGCCTGTTGCCAATGCTCCATCAACAAGCCGATTTCGTGCTCGCGGCCGACAAGCGGCGTCAATCCTGCTGCCCGCCTGGCATCGAAGCGACTTTCCACGCCGCTGTCGCGCGTCACCCGCCAGACTCGCATGGGCTCGACGATGCCTTTGAGGGAATGTTCCCCGAAGTCTTCATATTCGAACGCGCCGCCGGCGAGTCGGTGGGTGGAGGCGCCGATCATGATTTCGCCGGCTCCGGCCAGAGCCTGAACGCGTGCGGCGATATTGGGTGTTTCACCAACGGCCGCCTTGGGTACAGAGGCGTCCCCGGCCCCTGTTTCACCAACCACGACTGGGCCTGTGGCGATCCCTATTCGGACACGCAACTCGGCCGATGTGGCCACGGTCTTCAGCGCGCTGACGATATCGAGGGCGGCTCGGATCGCCCGCCCGGCATCGTCCTCATGGGCCTTGGGCCAGCCAAAATAGACCATTAGGCCATCGCCGAGATACTGCGCCACATGGCCGTCGTAACGCTGCACCACTTCGCCGCAGGATTGCTGATAGGTCTGTAGCAGGTTTCGCAGATCTTCCGGGTCGAGCGCTTCGGATAATTCCGTCGAGCCCACCAGGTCGCAGAACATGACCGTAATCTGGCGCCGCTCCGCGTTACCGGCAGGCGCCTGCTGTATGGTTTCGGTCTCTTGCTGTGGGGCATCGGGTGCCACGGTCGCGTGGCCGGCCGCGGCCTTGAGGAAGGTCATGCGATGTCCCATTGCCGTGACACCGAGCTCCTTCAGGGCATCCGTATCAAGGTCGGGCAGGTGCGCCAGCTCGATCGCGTTTTCCTCAAACGCATCGGCGTACTGGCCAAGGCCAAGCTCTTGCAGCCACTGACGTATCTTCGACATCGGCATCCTCCGGGGCACACCATATACAAGTGAGTGAGTGCCCGCACCAGCGGAGGTGTTCGACTGCTGCGATCAGGCGGCTGGAAGTTCGATCCAGAATGTGCTGCCTTGGCCGACCACGCTCTCGAAGTCGAGACTGCCGCCCATACTCTCGATGAGCTGGCGGCTGATGCTCAAGCCAATGCCGGTGCCTTCGATTTTTGAGGCTTCCGCGCCGAGACGCGAAAAGGGACGAAATACGTCGTCATGTTTGTCTGCTGGAATTCCCGGCCCCGTATCCCTGACATTGATCCGCCACATGCCGTCGCCGGCCGCCGCTGCATCCAATGTCACAGTGCCGCTCTCGCGGTTGTATTTTACGGCATTTGAGAGGACGTTGAGGAGCACCTGCTTGAATTTGCTTCGGTCCGCATTGACGAGCAACTCCGGCGTCACCGTGGCATCGGCAATGACAGCAATACCGCGTTCATTCGCAAGCGCTTGGATCAGCACCAGGCTCTCGTCGATGGTATTTGCCACACTCACGGATTCAAGCGACAGACCAAGCTGTCCCGTTTCGATCCTGGACAGGTCCAGCACCTCGTTGACCAGCCCCAGAAGGTGCTTGCCGCCATCGAGGATCTGATCGACGGATGCGCGCTGTTCTTCGGTCAGTTCCTTGTCCGGATAGTCGCGCAGCAGTTGCCCGAAACCGAGAATGGCGTTTAGCGGTGTTCTCAGTTCATGGCTCATAGCGGATAGAAACTCCGTTTTCGCCTGGCTCGCCTTTTCCGCCTCGGCCTCCGCTCGCGTGCGCTCGGCGACTTCCTGACGAAGCTCCTGGGTCCTATCTTCGACGCGAGCTTCCAACTCCTGATGGGCGCGGTGGAGTTCCTGCTCAGCTTGCCAACGTTCGCTGATGTCATGCATGTGGACCGTGAACAGGGTTTGACCATCCTGCTCCAACATGGAGATTGCCGCTTCGGCCGGAAACTCGGTGCCGTCCTGTCTGAGTCCGACCACTTGACCACGATCTTTCATCGCACGGCTGTTGACCCCGGATTCGGCGAATTCCCTTATATGCTCGGAATGTTCGGCTCGAAATCGCTCGGGTATCAGGATATCCAGATGTTTGCCCAATAATTCGTCTGACGAGTAGCCGAACACGGATTCGGCTCCATGATTGAACATGCGGATATTGTAGTCATCGTCGATCGTGATTATTGCATCGGGAGCTATGTCGAGAATGCCCGCCAATCTCTCCTGCGACGCCTTGAGCCTGTCTTCGGCCTGATCGCGTTCGGAAATACGGCTCCGTACCTGCCGAATACCAAATCCGAGGCCGGCGATTCCCAAGAACCATATTCCGGCATGTGTCGCGGCGAACACGCCCATGGCGCTGTTTCTTGCCTCGAGATACGGTGCTATCGGAACGGAAACTCCGACACCGCCGCGAAAATCACCTTCCTTGAAGCCCAGATGGCCATGGCACTTATCGCAACCCGGCTTCATATACATCGGGCGCATCAGGCGCAAATACGAAGCGCCGCCGATATTGGAAATCTCGCTTACCTCGTCAGCGCCCGCCTTGAGCCGAAGCAGCGCGGCTCTTTCCCAGTCATCGGGCGCGTTGGCCGGGCGCAGCAGCACTAGACCGGTTATTTTTCCGCGCACACCATAAAGGTTGGTGTAGTCCTCCATGAGCTGACGAACCATATAGGCAGAATTGAGCAATGTCAGCTTTCGCCCAGAGGGCGTTTCGATATCACGTTCGGGAATGTGGCTGAGATAAGGGCTCGGCGGCGTATCTTCCGTAACCGGGACATAGACGCCGCCATGCCGTGTGCCCCAAAGCCTGAAGCCCTGGTCCTTGTCGAAATTGGCCAGTGCCTCCTTGCGGGCCAACTCCATCGCTTGTTCGTTAATCAGGTGGATGTTGCTCAGCAGAGAGCCGATGATGATCGCGGTCCAAATTATGGCTGCGGCGGTGCTATAGCGCCGGAACAGTTTCGAGCCAAAACCTGGATTTGAGTTTCTCATACTCTATGCGTATAGCTCACCAAATATTATTAGGCTCTGTCCTGGATTGCCGTGAGCCGATCGCACGCCTCCCCCACCACTCGGAAATCGATGCCTGTATCTACCAAATCCCGATCGGCATCTTCTATATCCTGTCACAATACCGCCCCGGGCTCGGGAAGGGAAGGGGACCGAGCCCGAGGCGGCAGTTTTGCCGAAGTTGTGAATGCCCGCGTTACATCGCCCGCACTTCGACAAGGAACTCGTCCACTTGCCCGCGCAGGAATTCCGACTGTTGGGCAAGCTCGCCCGCGGCACCGAGCACTTCGCTGGCCGCTTTGCCGGACTCCGACGATGACTGGTGCACGCCAGATACGTTTCGCGTCACTTCGTCTGTCGCCGCGCCCTGTTCGGTCACGGCGGACGCGATCGTGGTGGATATCTCGTTTATCTGCTCGATCGTGTTGCCGATGGTCTGCAAGGCCTTGACGGCATCGCCCGTCGCGTTCTGGATGCCGTTGATCTGCGATGATATCTCGTCAGTTGCCTTGGCCGTTTGCGTGGCAAGGTTCTTGACCTCGCTGGCGACTACTGCAAAACCCTTGCCGGCATCGCCCGCACGAGCTGCCTCAATGGTGGCATTGAGGGCCAGGAGGTTGGTCTGCGCCGCGATGTCGTTGATCAGGTTGACGATCTCACCGACTTTCTCGGCTGCTTCGCTCAGGCCCATGACCAGGTCGTTCGAGCGCTTAGTTTGCTCAACGCCCTCGGTGGTGATCTCGGTCGCGGTCGATAGCTGGCGCGAGATCTCCTGGATCGACGAGCTCAGCTGCTCTGCCGCCGAGGCCACGGTGGAGGCCTGGCTGGCGGTTTCCTCGGCGGTTGCGGCCATCGCCTCCGAGGAGGCCTGCATCTCGGTCGCGGCGGACGATACGGTTTCCACGACACCCTTGACGTTTTGCTCGAAGTCGTCGGCGACGCCGACCTGCTTGGTAACCACCGACCAGCTCAGCATCGGGCCGATATAGTTGCCCGAGGCATCGCTGATGGCTGAAACCTGGAGATTGAGGGTTTCGGAACCGAGCTTGATCCTGGCGTGATGCGGCAGGTTCGATGGATCGGCGAGAATGGCCCTTTGGTGGGCGGGATTCTTGTGGAAGATATCGATGCTCTGCCCAAGCAAATTGGCTGCCTTGCAGGGCAGCAGGCTTTCGAGCGGGCCGAGCGTCGTGATACTTGTCTTGTTGACGTAGGTGATCTCGAAGCTGTCTTTGTCGCACATCATCACGTTGATGGGCATCTGATCGACCATCGCGTTGAGGCGTTGCGTGGCCCGTTCGTGCTCGAGCGCCTCGGTAACGATGTCCCAGGTCAGCATCGGCGCCACGTATTTCCCCTTACTGTCGAAAATCGCGGTCACCAGCAGGTCCAGCGTCTCGTCGCCCAGCGTGATGTGGGTCTTGTAGGGCAGGTTCGTCGGATCTCTCAGAAGCTGGCGTTGATGCTCCGGGGTTTTGTGAAAGACGTCTATGCAGGTTCCGACGATGGCGTCCGCACTCACCGGTAGCAGGTGTTCGAGCTTGCGCAGTGTTTGTTTGGTTGACTCGTTTACATAGGTAATTTCAAAGGTGTCAAGGTCGCACACCATGACATTGACGGGCATCTGGTTGACCATCGACGTGAAGTCGCGATCGTGTAACGTACCCTTCGAGCGCCTTGCGCTCTCTGGTTTTCTCGAAGTCCTAGTCATTACCATGTCTCTTCTCCTGGAACATGACCAAGCCGGGTAATCGCCTGGCAGGCACTCCCTCCTAGGTCGCCATTGGGGGCCTGGCCTCGCAAAAACCGACCCCTATAGTTGGACTTAGGGCGTTGCCAAGAACATTCCATAGCTTGGGGTGCGAAATTGTTACTTCTCGAAAACAATATGCGATGGCGTTATCTTCGCGCTTCCCACGGGCGGAGGAACGTCATCCATGCGGTCTACGATATTCACCTTGGCAATGCTCGCCGGACTGGGCACGAGCCCCCTGGCGGCACTCGACTCCACGATTCCCTTGCTGGACCTGACGGATCAGGACATTTGGGAGATCGGAGAAATCAATTACGGCGCCGAGTACAATCTCTGGGCCTGGACCAACTTTGGTGCGCCGCACGACGAGGGAAAGGTCGTTCCGGCCGCATTTTCGGCGGGCGACGGCACTGTGTTCTCGAATACGGACCAAGCTTTTTCGGCACCGCTGTTCACGCTCGACGAAGACACGCTTCGCGCCTTCGCTTTCGGCCGTCACCTTTTCCGCCGCACCTGGGAGATGGCTCGGTCCGAGACCTATGGCTTCGAGGGCCTTGGCCCGGTCTTCAACCGAAATTCCTGTCACGGTTGCCACTTGAACGATGGGCGGGGGCGCCCGCCGAGCAATCCCGACGAGCCCATGAAGTCGATGTTGGTGCGTCTCAGCGTTTCCGGCTCGGCCGCGAATGGCGGGCCGGTGCCGCACCCGTCTTACGGCTTGCAGCTTCAGGACAGGGGCGTTGATGGCGTTCCAGGCGAGGGGCGCACGAGGGTCAGCCACCGCGTGATCGAGGGCAGCTTTGCCGACGGCACGCCCTATCGGCTGCGCGAGCCGATCTACGAGTTCACAGACATGGCCTATGGTCCGCTTGGCGACGATGCGCTCTATTCGCCGCGCGTGGCGCCGGCAACCCACGGGCTCGGTTTCCTCGAAGCCGTCGACGAGGCGGTTATCGTCGCGGCCGCGGACCCCGACGATGCTGACGGCGATGGCATATCGGGCAGGGTCAATCGGGTTTGGAACCCCAGGAGCGGACGTACCGAGCTCGGTCGTTTCGGCTGGAAGGCCAATACGCCGGACCTCTATATCCAGGTGGCCGCTGCAGCCCATGGCGATATCGGTATCACGACGAGCCTGTTTCCGGCCGACAATTGCCTGCCGGGGCAGAGCGAATGCCTGGCGGCGACGGACGCCGGTGAGCCCGAGCTCGATGACCCGGGCCTCGATATGCTCGCTACCTATGCAAGGGCCTTGTCGGTGCCGGCGCGCCGCGACCCGGACAATCCGACGGTCCGGCACGGCCAGACCCTATTTGAGTCGGCCGGCTGCGCTGCCTGCCATACCCCCACCATGACCACTGGCGCCGAGGCTGCAATCCCACAGCTCGCCGGTCGGGAGATCCATGCCTACACAGACATGTTGCTGCACGACATGGGCGAGGGCCTGGCCGACGGCCGGCCGGATTTCGAAGCCTCGGGCAGGGAATGGCGCACGCCGCCGCTTTGGGGCATCGGCCTGGTCCAGCGCGTCAACCTGCATCGGCAGTTCCTGCACGACGGCCGCGCCAAGGGTCTGATGGAGGCCATCCTCTGGCACGGCGGCGAGGCGGAGGCCGCCAGGGAGGCGGTGGTCGCCATGGCCAAGGCCGATCGCGACGCCCTGCTCGCTTTTGTCAGGTCGCTCTAGATCTGAAAATTGCTACCGCTCTCCGCGTCGGCATGCGGCAGCTCTAGCCAGAACGTCGAGCCTCTTCCGACTTCGCTTTCGACGCCGATCTCGCCGCCCATGAGCTCGATCAGGCGGCGGGCGATCGAAAGGCCGATGCCGGTGCCCTCGATGCCGCTGGCCTCGGCGCCGAGGCGGTCGAAGGGCCGGAACAGGTTTTCGAAGTGCTCGCGGGCAATGCCTTTGCCCGTATCACTGACCGACAGCCGCACCAACCCTTCGGCTGTCGTGGCGCAGGCGACCGACACCGAGCCGCCGTCGCGATTGTACTTGATGGCGTTGGACAGCAGATTGAGCAGCACCTGCAGCAGGCGATTGCGATCCGCCTCGACCATCGGGGCCGTGGCGTCGATCGCCGGTCCTGCCAGGGTCACCTTCCTGTCTCTGGCCATCGGAGCAGTGGTCTCGATGGCCTGGCGCACGACCTCACCGATATCGATGGCCTCGATATCCATCACCAAAACGCCGCTTTCGATCTTGGGCAGGTCGAGCAGGTCGCCGATCAGGGACAAAAGCTGACGGCCGCTAAGCTCGATCTGCATGATCTGTTCGCGGCGCTCGGCATCGAGCGGTTCGTCGTCGTCCATCAGAAGCAGTTGGGAATAGCCCAGAATCGCGTTCAGCGGCGTTCGCAGCTCGTGGCTCATGGAAGAGAGGAACTGGGTCTTCGCACGGCTCGCGGCTTCCGCTTCCGCCAGGGCGCGTCGCGTTTCCTCGGAGGCCCGCCTTTGCTCGGTGACGTCGTGCAGGAGCGCTGAGATATGCGGTGTGCCGGCAAGGTCGATCCGGCCCAGATTCGCCTCGACGGGAAAGGTGCTGCCGTCCTTGCGCCTGATCTCGCTATCGATCGTGACGGTCTGGCCAGGCACCAGGCGCTTCCAAAGACTGGAATCGGGATTGTAGTCTTCGTTCAGGTCTGCCACGCCGAGCGTGAGCAGCTCCTCCCGGCTGTAGCCTAACGCCTCGCAGCTCATCTGGTTGGCTTCGACGATGTTCCCGGCCATGTCGTTCACCAACATCATCTCGGCGGCATCGTGCATCAGGCGTCGGGCGTGGTCTTCGCTTCGGCGTAGGCTTGCAATCAGGGCCTGGTTTTCCTGGGTCAGGACCAAGCCCTGAACTAGGTTGGCATTTGCGCGCTTCGCAGAGACCACGAGAAAGGCGATCAGAAACACGGTCATGACCAGCACAGCCGGACCCATTGCGGCACCGCTGGTCAAGTGGTAGGCAGCCCAGGCGAGCCAAATGGGTGTGGCATAGGCGGCGAAGGCTACCAGCAGGGGGCTCAGTGTCACCATGCTGCCGACTGAAAAAGCGATCAGCACCAATGTCGTCAGCAACTTCTGATCGGGTGTCGCGGATTCCATGAAGAGAAAGAAGGCCATGCCAAAACCGATGCCCGTCGCCGCGCATCCGGTGATGAGCCACTTGGCCCAATAGCCTTCACTCTCGGCGCTTACGCCGCCTTTGCGGATGATGCCGTGAAGCGCCATCCGGGCAATGGAAATCAGCAGCATGCCGGCAATCCACAGCGCCGTTTGCAAGGGCGGCGCATGCGAGGCATTGAGCGCCGCCAGGGCGACGCAGCCCACTACCGTCATCACGGCGCCAACGACCGAGTTCGCCGATAAAATGCGAACCTGCATAGTGTAGACGGCTGACGGCAGGGCCTTGTCCCCGGCTGGGTTTGATCCAGATAAAAACATTATAATTCAGCTTATTAAATCATATTTCTTCATTTTTTCGGTAAGGAGAATACTCGCGCCCCACCTGGGCAATTTCCCAATCCACCTGTTCCCGTTCGCGCTCGAGATACTCGGCGATGGCCTTGCGCAGGGCCGGATCGGCAATCCAGTGGGCGCTGTAGGTCCGCCGCGGCAGATAGCCACGGTGTATCTTGTGCGGTCCCTGCGCCCCGGCCTCTACCCAGTCTAACCTGTGGCCGATGGCGAAATCTATGGCTTGGTAGTAACAGGCCTCGAAGTGCAAGCAATCATGGTCTTCCAGGCAGCCCCAATTGCGTCCGAACAGGGTATCGTCGCCGATCAGGTTCAAGGCCCCGGCGATCCAGCGTCCGGCTCGCTCGCACATGACCAGCGCGACGCGGTCGGCCATTCGCTCGTGCAGCAGCTCGAAGAAGGCGCGGTTGAGGTAGGGCGAGCCCCATTTGCGGCTGCCCGTATCCATGTAGAAAGCGTAGAAGGCGTCCCAATGGGCGGCTGTCAGCTCAGCCCCGCTGAAGACGCGGATGTCGATTCCGGTCGCCACCGCCCGCGCCCGCTCCTTGCGTATCATCTTGCGCTTGCGGGCGGTCAGGGTGGAGAGGAAATCGTCGAAATCGGCAAAGCCTTGGTTCCGCCAGTGGAACTGCTCGCCGGTGCGCAACAACAGGCCGGCCTCGCCCATCTGGTTCCACTCGGCCTCGGTGGGATAGGTGATGTGGAGGGACGAGGCTTTGAGCTGCGTGGTCATTTGCACCGCGGCCTGCAAGACCACGTTGCGAACCTTCTCGGCCTCGGGCCCGGGCTCCGTCAGTAGCCGTGGTCCCGTCGCAGGTGTGAAGGGGACCGAAGCCTGAAACTTCGGGTAATAGCGCCCGCCGGCGCGCTCATAGGCATCCGCCCAGCCGTGGTCGAAGACATACTCACCTTGCGAGTGGCTTTTGAGGTAGGCGGGCAGTGCGCCCACCGCTTTGCCTGTCTCGTCCTCCACCACCACGTGGCGAGGCAGCCAGCCGGTCTCGGCGGCACAGCAGCCGCTGTCCTCCAATGCGCTGAGGAAGGCGTAGGAGAGAAAGGGGTTGGCGCTGCCGGCGAGTCGATCCCAATCGGCCGCGCCGACCTGGTCGATGCCCGAGACCGCGTGCGCGGTGTAGCGCCCGCCTTCGCTCACCGGGGCTGTAGCGCGCTCACGGCGCCGACCATTCTCCGTTCGCGGCAAGCTCCTGCGCCATGGCGCCGAGCGCCCGGTCGAACTTCGCCACCATCTCGTCGGCATCCGCTTCCGTGATAACCAGAGGCGGCGAGAAGCATACACTGTTGACCACGCCGCGGTTGATCATGCCTTCGTCCATCAATTTGGCGGCAAGGCGCAAGCCAACCTTTGACGACAAATCGAACGGCGTTTTGGCTTCCTTGTCCTTGATCAACTCGATGGCCGCCAACAGGCCGGCGCCGCGCACCTCGCCGACCAGCGGGTGGTCGGCGAAAGCCTCGCGCAGGCGGCTCTGGAAGACGGGCGCAACTTTGGCTGCCGCGCCAACCAGATCCTCACGTTGCATGATCTCTATGGTCTTGAGGCCCGCCGCCGCGGCAATCGGGTGACCGCCGTAAGTGTATCCGTGAGCGAAGGGGCCGATTTCCGGCGAGCCGTCCTTGAGCACGTCCCAGACCTTCTCGGAGATCACCGCCGCCGACATCGGCACATAGGCGCTGGTCAGGCCCTTGGCGATGGAGATCATGTCGGGCTCGAGCTTGAAGTAGTCGCTGCCGAACCAGGTGCCCATGCGCCCGAAGCCGCAGATCACTTCGTCGGCGATGAACAGGATGTCGTGCTTGCGCAGGATTGGCTGGATGGCCTCGAAATAGCCATCCGGCGGCACGATCACGCCGCCAGCGCCCATCACCGGCTCGGCGATGAACGCGGCGACCGTGTCCGGGCCCTCGCGCTCGATCAGAGCTTCGAGATCCGCCGCCAGCTTGGCCGAGAAGTCGCGCTCGCTCATACCTTCCGGCTTGTTCCAATAGGCATGCGGCGAGGAGGTATGCAGAAAGCCGGGCAGCGGCAGGTTGAACGATTTGTGGATGGGCGGCAGGCCCGTCAGGCTCGCCGCGGCGACTGTCACGCCGTGATAGGCGCCCTGGCGCGAAATGAACTTCTTCTTCTCGGGCTTTCCGCGCAGGTTATTGTAATACCAAACGATTTTGACTTGTGTGTCATTCGCTTCCGAGCCCGAATTGCAGAAGAATACCTTGCTCATATGCTCGGGCATCACGCTCAGCACCTTGTCGGCGAGGCGGATCGCAGGCTCCTGGGCCATGGCGAAAAAGAGGTGGTAATAGGCCAGCTTGCCGGCCTGTTCGGCGATGGCGTCGGCCATCTCCTGGCGGCCATAGCCGATATTGACGCACCACAGGCCGCCCATGGCGTCGAGATATTCGCGCCCCTCCATGTCGCGGATGCGCGCGCCGCTGCCGCCGGCGACCACGACCGAGCCGCTCTCCTGATGATCCACGATCGAGGTATAGGGATGCAGCAGCGAATGCTTGTCCATCTCGTCGAGCGACAGATTACGCGGGGCTTCGTTGGGGCTCATGACACTGTTCCTCAGCCGATTTCGAAAATGCCGTCGACCTCGACGGCGACATTGCGCGGCAATGAGCCGGCGCCGACGGCAAATCGCGCGTGGCGGCCGGCATCGCCGAATACCTCGACCATCAAGTCCGAGGCACCGTTGGCAACTTCCGGCTGGCGGTCGTAGCCGGCCGGGCAGTTGACGAAGACGCCGAGCTTGACGCATCGGCGCACCCGATCGAGGTTGCCGTTGCAGGCGACCTTGAGCTGGGCCAACAGGTTCAACGCGCAGGTGCGCGCCGCCTGCTGGGCTTCCTCGACGTCATAGTCCTCGCCGACCACGCCGCGGAACTTGACATCGCCGTTCCAGAACGGGATCTGCCCGGCGATGAAAACCTGATTGCCGCTGACTACGAACGGCACGTAGTTGGCCGCCGGTGTCGCCGGTTCTGGCAATTCGATGCCCAGTTCCGCGAGTCGCGCGTCTACCTCTCCCGTCATCGTTCCCTCCATGTTGGAAGACAGCCCGAGCATAGGCGCGCCGGCGCTCACGTTCCAGCCTCAATCGCCCCATCGTGGCGCGCCTCAGGGCCCTTTTGTTGTTGGCGCCGCGCCTCTATAGTTGCGGGCGGACGGGTCTTCCGGCCCCTCCCGGTATTTTCCAGGGCGATGGCACAATGAGCGCAGTCGGCAGAGGCTTAACGGGTGCGCTGGCGGTGGCGCTGGGATGGGCGGTCGCGGCGGATGCCGCCGAGCTGAGCCCCCATCGCGCACTTTACGAGATCGAGCTGGCGACGGTGCGCGGCTCGAGCGACATCACCGCTCTCAGCGGACGCATGGTGTTGGAATGGGCGGATGCCTGCGATGGCTGGACCGTCAACCAAAAGGTGAAGATGCAATTTGCCAGCCGGGAAGGACCGGAGCTGGAGAACGAGTTCAGCTTTTCCTCGTTCGAATCGAAGAATGGCGACAACTTCCACTTCACCATGCGCTCGCTGGCCAATGGCAATCCCTTCGAGGAGTTTGTCGGCGTGGCCTCGCGCGGGGCGGCGGGCGCGGTCGCGCGCTTCTCCGAGCCGCCCGACGAGACGCTTGCGCTGCCGCTCGGCACGCTGTTCCCCACCGAGCATTTGTACGTGTTGGTCGAGAGCGCACTGGCCGGCGAAGAGTGGATCGGCAAGATCGTCTTCAGCGGCACCGGCCTCGACAGCCTGCACGAAGTGACCGCCTTCATCGGCGACGAGATCCCCGCGGGCACGAAGACCGTGCGCATGGCGGGCGAGGGCGACGAGGCGATCCTGGCACTCACGGGCCTGCGTTCCTGGCCCGTCTCGATGGCCTACTTCCCCTACGATCAGCAGGACGCCGAGCCCGAGTTCGAGATGGCCTACCGGCTGATGGAAAACGGCGTCGCCGGTGCGCTGGTGCTCGACTACGGCGACTTCGCCATGCGCGCGACGCTCGCCAGGCTGGAGATATTGCCGGTGCCGGATTGCTGAGGGGCATTCCGCGCGGCTCTCACACCTACTGTTCTCATGTCCCGAAGGGGAAAGCTATGACGTGGCTCTCGAAAGTCATTACCGCTGCTTGGGTTGGTCTGCTAATTGCCGGATCCTCGGGCGCGGCGGCGCAAACCTATGTCGGAACAAATATCGACGAGCGTGTCACTGTCGCGGTGCGCACGGCGCCTTCCGCCGTGCAGGCCTGGTTGCCCGAGGGCTGGGAGTCGAGCCCGCCCGACGATGGCGCCTTCGCGGGCGCCAACCTCATCGTCGTTTTCGTCGACCGCCTGATCAACCTGAACGCCGAAGGCGAGCCTGCCGGCGGCGGGGCTTTCAGCGTGGTCGGGCTGATTGCGCCGGCGCGCAATGCGGCGACGGGCGAGACGGCGCCGTTTGTCATTCGCATATACGGCCCACACGAAGGCGACGGCCCTTACCAGAACTCCGTCCAGGCCGAGGTGAGCCGACAGGCGCAGATTCAGCATGAGAATATCGCCATGGGAACGGGTCGCGAGACGTGGCGGGTCAGCGATGCAGCTGGCGGCGAGCTCTCGCTGGACGTGGCCTTCGAGCGGAGCATTGCCATGGCGCAATCGCAGGAGCAGAAGCCCCATTCGGCGGTCGATCCCGACTTCTACCGCATCTACCGGGTCAATCAGCTCGTCGACGTGGTCCTCAGTGCACCGGCGGGGATCAGACGTGTCTCCGGCCAGCAGCTGGACGTCAGCATTCCCGAGCTGGCCGCGCTGTTCGACGGCAACGAATGGATCGTTGGCATCGCCATAATCCCGGCCTACGCCCGCCAGACGTTCCTGCCGTAGGCGGTAGTAACGCGCATGGCTATTGGCTGAACGGAGTCATCGACTGGAACAGGGTGAGGAACTCCTCTGATTCCTGCGACAACCGATCGGCTACGCCCTGCCAGGATCGCAGCAGGGCCAGGCTGATCTCGTCCGGGAAGGGCGTGACCGTGGTGCCGCCGGCGCGGATCGTTTGCAAGGCGGCGGCGTTGAGGCGCTCGAACTCCGCCAGTGAGTGATGCAGGTTTTCCTCGCAGACCGCCGTGACGAAGTCCTGGCCGGCAGGCTCGAGCGCGGTCCAGGCATCCCAGTTGACCAGGAACAGAACCGGCGTCGCCGGCTCGAGGATGCCGGACATGTAATAGTGGCTGGCATAGTCGGGCAGGCCCATGGCCAGATCGGAAACCGGGCCGCCAAAGTTGGCCGCGTCGATCACGCCGACCTCCAGAGCCGGAATGATCTCGCTACCCGGCAGCATGACAGGGCTGGCGCCCAAGCTGCTCATCGTATCGGCTGCAAAGCCAAAGTTGCGCACCTTGAGGCCCTGGAGGTCGGACAGGCTGTGCAGCGGCCTTTTGCTCCAAAAGTCGCCAGCCGTGCCCATCATGGCGCAAACCAGTGTCTTGACACTGATATGGTGGTCTGACAGGTCATCGATGTGCCGCTGACCGCCGCCCTGCTTGAGCCAGGCGACGAAGGATGCGGGATTCGGGCCGAAGGGGGCGGCGCCCAACAGGCCGAAAGCCTTGCTCCTCTGAATCAGAAAGGGAGCGACGGTCCAGGCCGCCTGGAGAACCCCGTCGCGGACCGCATCCGGAACCTCGTAGGTCGGCACGAATGCGCCCGGATCATGCTGGGTCACCGCGATCGCGCCGTCACTGAGGGCGGCCAGCTGTTCGGGAAAGCGCGCCAGGGCGGGGCCGAAGCCAAGCATCGATCCGTCGCCCGGGACAAAGCTTTGCGCCTGCCAGGCCGCTGGCGCCCCTTCATAGCTCCCGAGGGGTGGCGCTGGCGGCACGACAACGGATGCGACTTGCGGCACCGGCTCCGCCAACAGCGGTGCCCAAACATAGCCTTCGCCGCCGTTCTCCAGACGGATGCGGTACCATTCCTCGCCCAACACCTTGCCGGTCACCGTCACGTCCTGGCCGGCAGTAATCCGTTCGACCTGGCTGAAATCAGTGGACGGGCCGCCGCGAACATTGGCGGTTTTTGCGGCCACCATGCGGGCGTCCATGGGCTCGACCAGGATCTGTGGCAGGGGCACCACGGGGTCTTCTGCCGGCGTCACCACGGCGATGTCCGTCTCGCCAAGCAGGGCATCGCGTTGGCGTTCGGCAATGCCGGCGAAGGTGCCGTTGGGAAAGCGCGCCAGATAGTCGTCGAAGTCCGCCGGACGGTCGCTGTCCTTAATGCTGTCCCAGAAGGCCAGCTCGAAGGCGCGGTCGTCGGCCGGGGGCTGGGCGGGTGTCGTACCCGCCGCTGCGATATAGAAATCGGGGCCGGTCAGCGACGACGCTTCCCACGGGGTCTGCTTGCCTTGCGTCTCGGCCAGAACCGAATCGCGGACGTTCTTGAAGACCTTTTCCACGGGCACGCCGGGCTCGCCGATGGCGGCAGCCAGCGCTGCGGTATAGGGGCTGTTGACGCCGTCGCCGTCGAGCGCCACCGAGCCCGGGCTGGTGGAATAGGCGATCAGCGTGCCGGTCGGCGCGCTCATCGTCGCAAGCCCGCGCGTGGCGGCGCGAAAGCTGCGCGTGAAGGGGTTGTTGCGGCAGGCATCGAGGATGACGATGTTGAGCCCGTTGCGGGCGTCTTCCAGGGTTCTCAGAATCGCATTGGCATTGATGGCATAAATATCGACATCGCCCTCGTCCTCGATCAGCGCATCGACCGGAATGAGGTAGTTCTCGCCCTGCACCTGCACGCCGTGGCCGGCATAGTAAAGCAGGCCAATCGCTGCGCCCTGCGCCGCCTTGAGGCGATTGCCGAAATCCTTGATCGCGAGCTTCATCTCGTTCTCGCCCGCATCCAGGGTTTTGATGACCTGGAAGCCCTGCCCGCGCAGCGCACCGGCAATGAGTCGGGCATCGTTGACCGGGTTGGCGAGGGGAATATCGGGATAGGCGGCATTGCCGATCACCAAGGCAATACGCTCGTTGGCAGCGGCGATGTTGGCGCCGGCCAGGACGGCGGCACACACCGCCAGGAGTCGTGCAAAGCGCGTCATCCGGTTCCTCCCTGAAGGGTAGATTGCCACATCAGCGAACGCCTAGCGAGTCGCGGCAGGGCTCAGCCCGAGAAACCCTCCAGCATATCCGGCGGGTCGGCGTCTCCGGCGTCGGCGAGGTTGGCGACGCCGATGCCGAGCAGGCGGAAGCGGGTGCCGTCGATCTCGCGGGCGAGCAGGGTCTGGCCGGCGTCGGCGATCACGTCGGCACGCCTGGTTGGTGCGGCAAGGGTTGCCGAGCGCGTGCGCAGCTTGAAGTCCGCCGTCTTGAGCTTGAGCACGACGGTCTTGCCCGCCCGCTCCGCCCGTTCCAGGCGTCCGGCAACGCGGATGCTGAGGCGCTCCAGCACCGGGGCAAGCTCGTCAAGTGACGCGATATTGCTTTCGAAGGTGATCTCGGCCGAGATGCTCTTGGCCTCGCCGCGGGGCTCGACCGGGCGGCTGTCCTCGCCGACGGCGAAATGGGCGAGGCGATGGCCGATGCTGCCGTAGCGGCGCACCAGCTCTGTCTCGTCGCGCTCCTGCAATTGGCTGATGCGGTTGATGCCGTCGCGTTGCAGGCGCCGCGCCAGCGCCGGGCCGACGCCCCAGATGCGACGCACGGGCAGGGGCGCGAGAAAGGCGCGGGCATCGTTGCGCCCGAGGACGGAAAAGCCGCGCGGCTTGTCGAGGTCGGAGGCGAGCTTGGCGAGAAACTTGTTGTGGCTGAGGCCGATGGAGACGGTTATCCCTACTTCCTGCTCGATGCGGTAGGCAAGCTCGTCCAGCCGCACGGCGGCGGGGCCTTCCGCCTCGCTGAGATCGAGAAAGGCCTCGTCGATCGATACCGGCTGCAAGCGCGGCGTGGCCTCGGCCATGAGGGCGCGGATCTCGCGGCTCACGCTCTGGTACTTGCGCATGTCGGGGCGCAGCACCACGGCATCGGGGCAGCGTTGCAGGGCCTGAAACATGGGCATGGCCGAATGGATGCCGTAGAGCCTGGCGACGTAACAGGCGGTGCTGACGACCCCGCGCCTGCCGCCGCCGATGATCACCGGCTTGTCGGTCAGCGAGGGGTCGTCGCGCTTTTCCACGGCGGCATAGAAGGCGTCGCAGTCGAGATGGGCAATGCTGAGCGAGAAAAGCTCAGGGTGGCGTACCAAGCGGGGGCTGGCGCAGGCGTTGCAGCGCTCGCCGCCGCCATCTTGGCCGCGCTCGCCGCAATCCCGGCACAGCCAAGCGCTCACGCCGGTGTCCCGGGCTCCGGCCAGAGCCAGGCGGCGCCGCGCACGCCACCGGAATCGCCATGGGCATTGCGCAGCAAGCGTGTGGTGACGGTGTCCGAGAATATCCAGCGCGACCACAGCCGCGGCACGGCTTCGTAGAGGCTGCTGATGGCGGACAGGCCGCCGCCGAGCACCACCACATGAGGGTCGAGGATATTGATCATATGGGCCAGGGCGCGTGCCAGACGGTCTTCGTAGCGGGCCATCGTTTGCCGGGCGACGGGGTCGCCGCCTTCCGATGCCGCGACGACATCTCTCGACGACAGGCTTTGGTCCGGGTGGTCCGCGGCCAGGCCGGGACCGGAGAGGTAGGTCTCGATGCAGCCCGCTCGGCCGCACCAGCAGGTGGGGCCGGGGATCTCGCCCCATTCAGGCCGTGGCCAGGGCAGGGGGTTGTGGCCCCACTCGCCGGCGATGGCATTGGCACCGCCGAGCAGGCTGCCATCGATGACGATGCCGCCACCGACGCCGGTACCGAGAATGACGCCGAAAACCACGGATGCGCCGGCCGCCGCACCGTCCGACGCTTCCGATAGCGAGAAACAGTCGGCATCGTTGGCGAGGCGCAACGGCCGCCCCAGAGCTGCCGCCAGATCCTTGTCGAGGGGCTTGCCGTTAAGCCAGGTCGAGTTGGCGTTCTTGATCAGCCCGCTGGCGGGCGATAGCGAGCCCGGTGTCGCGATGCCGACAGGTCCGCCGTCACCAACGGCCAGGCCTTCAATCAACTCGGATATCGCTGCGACGGTCGCCCCATAGTCGTCGCGCGGCGTCGCGATGCGTTGGCGATCGATGATTTGCCCGCCATTGGCCATGGCAACGGCTTCGATCTTGGTGCCGCCGAGGTCGACGCCGAAGCGCATCGTCTCAGAATCCGGCGGCGTCGAGCTCGCCTTCGATCAGGCGGCGCGCTTCGCTCCAATCGTCGGCGCGGTGGTGGCTGTGGGGCGCGGCGGCGAGCAGCTTCGCCAGACGCCGGTCGGCGATCATATGCAGCCGGCGCACGTGATCCGCGTGGCGGGCCACGGAGCCGTGATGGTTGGGGCCATCGTCGATGAAGAACACCGGCGCCGATACGGCCTCGGCGATGAGCGCCACCAAGGGGCCCTTGGGACCGGCGCCGGCGATCAGCGGATAGCCCATGCCGTGCTGGTGCAGGGATTCTTGACGCGCCGCACGCTGCTCGAGGGGCAGATTACTCAGCACCACGATTTGCAGGCGCTTGTTGAGGGCTTCCAGCGCCTCCGCCGCGCCTTCTACCGGCGCCATGCTGGCCGTGCGCTCGACGAAAAAGGCGGCAAGGAGATTGCCCACATCCGCCCCGTCGACGGGGCCTTTATCCGCCTGCCGCCGGATATTCCCCGTGAGGGCGAAGGACGACCAATCGAAGAAATGGCCTGTATCCTCCAGATAGGCCTCGAAGGCGGCCATGAAGGCGAACAGCACTTCGTCGGCGTCGGTGATCAGCAGCGGGCGCTCCGCTTCCAGGGCGAGGTCGGAGAGCTGCGCCAGCTGTTCCGGCGCAATCTCGCGATCGGCCATTCCGCTCACCATGGTGGCGCGGCGCCGGGCAGCTGCGCCCTAGCCCTGGCCGGTTGCTCGGGCGCAATAGCCGAGGCCTCACAAAATCGGGTCAATAGCGATTCGTCGGCAAGAACGAAGTCAAGCACGCCCGCAAGCAGCTCCGGCTCACGCGCGGCTTGGCGAAGATCGTCGCCGGACAGCCCGGAAAGCGCCAGAAAACGCAGGCGCCAGTCTTCGTCGGAGACGATATGGGCGAGCGCCTGCAAGGCGATGGATTGTGCGGTGTCAGGTGTCATGGCGCGATCATATAGCAAGGCTCGGGGATAATGTCGCCGTCACGTCTGGATTGTGCCGGTCGTCTCCAATAGCGCTGCCGCTTCCCGTAAATCGGCGGTCTCGAAGCCTTCGTCAAAACGCTCATATACCGGCGCCAGCTGATCGCGCGCGTCTTGTGCCTTGCCTTGGGCTTGCAGGCATTTGGCCATCGAGCTGGCCGCCCGCAGCTCCAATGAGCGCGCCTTCTGCTCGCGTGCCACAGATATGGCCCGTGCGAAGCAGGCCTGGGCCTCTTCTGCGGCGTTTGGATCGAAGGACAGCAGGATCTCTCCCTTGAGACGGTGCAGCTCCGCCTCCCACGCTCGTCCTGCCACATCGTCCACTGCGATTATGGCCTGAGAGAGCGCGGCGCGTGCCGCTGCTTCATCTTGCTCGCGTGCCATGACCGTCGCCTGCCAGCCAAGCATAAATGAGCGCAAATAGCCGAGCTTGCTTGCGTCGGCCGTCTTGATGCCTGCGGCAATATCGGCGGCACCTTCGGCAAAGCGCCCCATCTCGGCCAACGCACAACCCCGCCCGAAACGGGAATAGAGTGCGTAGAGGTTTATGTGATGCTCGGTCGATATGGTCAGGCTTTTCTCGGCATGGCCCAGGGACTCCGCCGGCTCGCGCCGCAACAGCCGCACGGCTGAAGCGACATAATGCGCAAAGGCGACCTCATAGGGATGTGCGCTGCGTTCGGCGGCGGCCACGGCCTCAGCGACGTTCTCCAACGCCAAGTCCGGATAGCCGAGGATCCAGAGGTCCCAGCCCAGGATCAGGAGTGAGGCGGTACGGGGGTGGACCGCGAACTGGGATGGCTGGTCACCGAAATGCTCGCCTTCGCAGAGGGCGATCGCCTTCTCCACATGTGTGCGGGCGTCGGCGAAACGACCGAGCGTGAAGAGTGTGCTGCCAAGCGCGCGATGGCCGACGATCCTGCCGACCGGCAGCTCAAGCTTACGCCCTTTTTCGAGTAGCGTATCGCCCAAGGCCATTGCCCTGTCATGGCGTGCGCGCATCCAGAAATAGCCCCATAGGCCGAACAGCGCCTGTAACTCCTTGTTCTGATCGCCGTCCTCGCTCAGCGTCACGGCGCGCTCGAAGGCGTCGCGGGTCTCGTCGGCGGCATAGCCATGGGCGGCGATGCAGCAGAGCCCGAGCTGAAGCGCGATATCGAGCTCGCGCGCGTCGCGCTCTGGCGCCGAGGGCAGGGTGGCGAGCGCGTCCATGGCTTGGCGGTAGAGGGCAATTGCCTCGTGCAAGGCGGATTGGTCGCTGGCCCGCTTGCCGCCCAGTACCCAATAGCGTATGGCCTCCTCCACCTCGCCGGCCTGGGCAAAATGATAGGCCAGCAATTCTGGCTGGCTGCTGGCAATATCGCCGTGTTCCCGGGCCAGGATCTCGGCTAATCGGCCATGCAGGCTGCGGCGGTTGCTGCGAAGCAGGGACTCGTAGGCAGCATCGCGCAACAGCGCATGCTTGAACGTATATTGTCGCGCTTGCCCCCGCTCCATCCGCCGAATGATCTCGCCCTCTTCCAGGCGCGAGATGATGAGGTCGAGTTCGGCGGCCGACAGGTCGCTCAGGCTCAGCAGAAGATCGTAACAGCCCGTTGACGAAGTCTGCTCTGGACGCGTGTCGCTGTGTCTGATTCTC
>CAYPAX010000038.1:0-38108 GCA_964408735.1 uncultured Rhodospirillaceae bacterium
TCTCCTTCTCGCATCATTGAACTGCTGGGCGAAAGGACACTGGATGTGTACCTAAATGCCGATGCCTATTGGTCGAATGTTCCGGAGAATGTTTGGACCTACAAGCTCGGCGGCTACCAAGTCATCAAGAAATGGCTGAGCTATCGGGAGAAGGATATTCTCCGACGCCCGCTTAAGCTCGAAGAGGTGCAGGAGGTCAGCGGCATGATCCGCCGAATCGCGGCAATTATCCTTATGACACCAGCCTTAAATGCAAACTACCGTGCGATAGAACCGGGCGGGGCGGACGATTTATCCGGAACGTAGAGCCGTGCCGGGCAGTCGATGTGATACAGCCGAAACTGCGGGGATTAAAACACTTCCCCTGAGCCGGAAAAACAAAAGGACCCCAGCAACGCCGAAGCCCTCTCGTTGACCGGGGAGCGCCCAATCCTTTGAAACCATTTTTATCACGTAGCGTTCAAGATTCAAGAAGCTCGCCCATCAATACTTGTACGCACCGTAATGCACTCCATCGAAAACTCTGTATTACCAATATTCTAGGCATCCAGAGAGTCCAGCAGCGCCCTCGCGTCCTTGAGGTCGCTGCTGTCGAAGCCTTCGGTGAACCAGTCGTAGACCGGGACTAGCAGGTCGCGGGCCTCGCGTGCCTTGCCCTGGCTTTGCCAGAGGCGGGCGAGGGAGGTGGCGGCGGGCAGCTCCAGGGCCTTGGCCTCTTGCGATTGTGCGATCTCGATAGCGCGGCGGAATTCGCTTTCTGCGGTCGCGGCATCGCATTCGCCGTCGGTCAGCGACCATTCGCCCTGCATGCGATGCAACTCGGCGGTATACCAAAGCTCTTGTGTCTGTTGCGCGACCGCCAAAGCTTCCGAAATAACCTGGCGTGAGTCGTCATGACGGCCGGCAAGCCTGCAGGCCGTGGCATAGGCACTGAGATATACGGGCATGAAAAGGGTCCATCCGGCCATGCGGCACCATTCCATGCCCTCGAGTGCCTCGGCGATGCCCAGCGAAGACTCGCCCAGGGCGGCGCGGGCCCAGCCCCTCATGGGCTTCACCAGCGCTGCCCATTCCGGATAGCCGTGCTCCGTTGCCATAGCGAGCAATGTATCAGCAATTGCCAGTGTTGCCCCCGGATCACGATTTAAGAAATACAGGCGGGATGCGGTGTATTTTGCAATTCCGAGGTTATGCGGATGGGCGGAGTCTTCGGCCCGGGCGATGCCTTCGCGAATGGCTTCGCGCGCCTGGTCGAAATAGCCGAGCGCCCAAAGCGTCTGAGATAGATAGCTGAGTCCCCAGGCACGCGGGTCGTGTCCATAGTCAAGGTTGAGGGATTTGTGTTTGCGTTCGTCATAGAGGTTGAGGGCGCGCTCGAGGTGACGACGCGCACGCGCGAGCTCTCCGGTATTGGTCAAATAGGTCCCGAGAATGCGATGGGAGACCACGCATGCCCCGAGGTCAGCTTGCGCTTCGGCCTCGGCAACGAATTCCTCGCCGATCGCCTGCGCCCGAAGCAGCTCGCTGCGGACTCCCAAATTGGCACTCAGCCCATACAGAACCCGGAAGACCTGCGGCGGGTTTCCGAGCTGCCGGCACAATTCGAGGGCTCTGGCAAACGAGTCTCCAGTGCCGGCGGAGGCATAGCCGTCGCTAAGAATATGCGAGTTGCCGAGAGCGACCTGGAAGTCGAGCTCCCGGCGATCGCGGTCCCGGCCTTCAGGCTGTGTGCGCAGCAAGGCAAGGCCCTGGTGCAGATGCGCGATGGCCTCGACGTGCGCCAAGCGCGCTGCCGCACGCTCGCCGGCCTTGAGCCAGGCTTCGATCGCCGGTTCGATCTGACCCGCCTCGGTATAGTGGAAGGCGAGAAGCTCGGGCTGCTGCTCGACCAGGTCCGGGAAACGATCGACCAGGATAGCGGCAATGTTGGCGTGCACGTCGTGGCGCTTGCTCTTCAGCATCGATTCGTAGGCCACGTCCTGGACCAGGGCGTGCTTGAAGGTGTAGGCGGTCTCGGACGGCGAACCGGTGGCGAAGATCAGCTCAGCATCTATGAGCCGCGACAGGGCTTCGTGGAGCGCAGCGTCATCGAGCGGCGAGACGGCGGCCAACAACGCATGTGAGAACTCGCGGCCGATGCAGGCTCCGATCTGCGCCACCTCTTTGACGGTGCCGAGGCGGTCGAGACGGGCCATCAGGGAATCGCGCAGTGTTGAGGGAATGGCAAGGTTGGCGAGCGGGCCAACGAGCGCCCAACCGTCGTCCTGCTCGGCAACGATGCCGCTTTCGAGCACGGTCTTGGTCAGCTCCTCGACGAACAGCGGCACGCCGTCGGTCTTGGCGACGATCTCGGTCTCGACCTCTTCGGGTAGCGGCTTGCCGCCGGTCACCCTGGCGACCAGCTCGCGCGCCCTGGCACGGCCCATGCGGCCGAGGGTCAGCGGCGTCGCATAGTCGAGGTGCGTCCAGGGCGGGGCGAACTCGGGACGGAAAGTGAACAGCGCCAGAATGCGCTTTTCACGCAGGCGATCGACGATTCGCGTCGCCGTCTCCAGCGAGCTCGGATCGGCCCAATGCAGATCCTCGACCAGGAACAGCACGGGCATCTGCCCCGCCGCCGAGACCATCGAGGTGGCCAGTGCCTCGACGGTACGTTCCTTTTGCATCTGCGGGCTCATGTCGAGGACCGGATAGCGCTCGCCGCTGGGAATCGATAGCGCGGTAGCGACCAACGGCGCCACCTCGTCGACGACCAGTCCGATACCGCGAACATGGGCGTCGATCTTGTCGAGCCGCGTCTCAATGTCGTCGGCGGCACTGAAACCCGCCTCCCTGGCGACATAATCCGAGATCGGATGGAACGCCGTATTTGTGTGGTAGGGCGAGCATTGGTAGAACGACGCCATGGCACCGTCGGCAAGGGCGCGCTCGCGCATGGCCCGGGCCAGGCGGCTCTTGCCGATGCCCGGCTCGCCGGAGAGCAGGGCCAGCTGCCCCTCGCCAGCCTTCGCCTGTTCCCATTTCTCGGCCAGCAGGGCAAGTTCCGCCTCGCGGCCGACGAACGCTGTCAGACGACTGCCGTGAACAGCAGCAAACCGGCCTTCGGCTGTCGCGATATCCGCAACGCGCCAGGCACGCACCGGCTCGACGATGCCCTTGAGGGAATGCGCCCCAAGATCGTCGAGGGTGAAAACCGCGCCGAGCAGGCGCCGGGTAGTACCAGCCGCGACGATCTCGTCGGCGCCAGCCAGCCCCTGGACGCGCGCCGCCAGGTTGGGCGTCTCGCCGACAGCGAGCTTCGGCACCGAGGCATCGCCGGCACCGGTTTCGCCAACCACCACGGGGCCGGTGGCGATGCCGATGCGGACTTGCAGCGCCATGGCGCTCATGGCTTTGACGATATCGAGGCTCGCACGCACCGCGCGCTCGGCGTCGTCCTCGTGGGCCTGGGGCCAGCCGAAATAGGTCATCAGGCCATCGCCGAGATATTGCGCGACGTGGCCCCCATAGCGCTCGATGACCGTGCCCGCGGCCTGCTGGTAGGCCTGCATGAGGCTGCGCAGGTCTTCCGGATCCAGCTTTTCCGACAACGCGGTCGAGCCCACCAGGTCGCAGAACATCACCGTGATCTGGCGGCGCTCTGCCTCCTGGCGCAGCTCGGGCGCCGGTTCGGCGAGGGTGGCAATGGCCTTGAGCAGGGCCTTGCGGTCGGCCAAACGGGCAACGCCGAGATCCTTGAGGTCGTCGTTGGTCAGGTCGGGAAGCAGGTCGCGGGTGACGCCATTGTCGGCGAAGGCCCCGGCGTGCTCGCCGAGCCCGAGGGACTCCAGCCAGGCATCGACCTCAGTTGCCACCGATACGCCGCTCGACGGGCCGGGCCTCGTCCTGGGCCCAATCTATCATCGAGCCGTCATAGAGGCGGGCCTGGCTGTTGCCGAGCAATTCGTGGGCGACGAACCAGTCGAGCGAGGCCATCTGGCCGGAATTGCAGAAGGTGATGAGCGGGGCGTCGGCCGAGAGGGCGCTGTTCTGTGCCAGATTTTGCAGCATCTCTGGCGGCTGAAAGCGCCCGTCGGGCCTGGTCAGCCACGTGATGGGGATGTTCTCGGCGCCGGGCAGGGTGCCGGCGCGGGCCACGGCACGGTACTGGTTGACGCCGACATATTGGTCGGACATGCGGCTGTCGATCAGTGCCGCATCGCCGGGAGAGGCGACATCGGCCGCCTCGGCGATCAGCTCGGCGCGGATGGAAACCGTATATTCGCTGCGAGCCGGTGGCGTCATCTCGCCCTTCTCGATAGCGCCGCGGGCCGCGCGATAGATCGAGAAGCCGCCATCCAGCAAGGACACCGCATCATGGCCGGCGGCCTTGAAGGTCCAGTAGATGCGCGTGGCCAAGGTCATGGCGCCGGCGCTGCCGCCGGGGCCGATCACCACCACGTGGTCGCCGTTGGCCACGCCGAGACCGCCGATCAGGGCCGCCAGCGCGCTTGCCTCCGGTAACATGCCGCTGACGCCGTCGCGCTCGACCCGCCATTCGAGGCCGGCGTATGGCGCATGCACCGAGCACGGCACCCGGCTGCGCTCGAGTGCGCGCTCGCTTTCGCGCAAATCGAGTGCCACCACGCCGTCGTCGCAGGAATGGGCGCCGAGCCAGGCTGCGTCCACCAAGGGCTGGGCCGCGGCCGGAACCGCGAATTGCATAAGGAACAGCAGCATGAGGGCGCGCAGGCGGGGCATAGGCAAGCTCCAGCGTTCGGGTCAGGATTACCGCAATTACGGCCAAACCGTGGATTGAAGCGGCAAAGACAGTAATATCATATTCCATTGGTATAAGCTGTTGTCGTAAGGGCTGACAGAGGGGCGGGATATGGCGTCGGAACGGGTTGCCGTAGGCAGTGAGTTGGTCGAACAGGTCGTGGCCCTGGCGCGCACGCGCAGCGAGGGCGAGCGCGCCGACACGATCGAGCAATTCCTGCGGCAATATTATCGCCGCGTGCCCCATGAGGACCTCAGCGGCCGCAGCGTTGAGGATCTCTACTTCTCGGCCCTCGGCATGCTCAATTTTCTCAGCCAGCGCGAGGCCGGGAAGGATAAGCTCAGGGTCTACCATCCGGATCTCGACGCCGACGGCTGGTCGTCCTCCCATACCGTCATCGACGTGATCAGCGAAGACCGCCCCTTCCTCGTCGATTCGCTGAGCGCCGAATTGAGCCGGCAGGAAATTCCCGTGCATCTGGTCGTGCACCCGATCTGTTACACCACGCGCGAGGCAAGCGGCGCGCTGAGCGGGCTTTATGCCCGCGGCAAGGCACCGGACGGCGCCCTGACCGAGGCCGTGATCCGCATCGAGATCGCGCGGCGCGGCGACACGGACGGTACCGAGGCGCTGGCCAGCAGCCTGCAAAGGGTGCTCACCGAGGTCCGCCACACGGTCGACGACTGGCAGACCATGCTGTCGACGTTGCACGAAAGCATCACCGAGCTCGAAAGCAACGCGCCACCGCCGCGCACCGAGCTCGACGAGACCCTGGCGTTTCTGCGCTGGCTGGCCGACGACAACTTCACCTTTCTCGGTTATGGCCGCTACGACCTCACGCGCAGCAAGCAGGGCGGGCGCTTGCGCCCTGTGGCCGACAGCGCGCTGGGGGTCGCCCGCGGCGACGATGCGCAAGAGGGCGGTGCGGCCGGCCGTGGCCACCGCCTGCCGCCCGAAGTGATGGGACACCTGGACGGCGCGGCGCTGTTGATGATCAGCAAGAGCTCGCAGCGAGCCCGGGTGCACCGTCCGACCCACATGGATTCGATCGAGATCAAGCGCTACAGCGCCAAGGGCAAGGTGATAGGCGTCCACCGTTTTCTCGGCCTCTACACCTCGGCCGCCTACAACCAGTCGCCGACGCGTATTCCCTTGCTGCGGCAAAAGGTCGCCATCGCTATTGCGCGCGCCGGTTTTTCAGCCAACGGCCACGACGGCAAGGCGCTGCTGAATATTCTCGAGACCTATCCCCGCGACGAGCTGTTCCAGGTGTCGGATGACCAGCTGCTGCAGACCAGCCTCGGCATCCTGCATTTGCACGAGCGGCCGCGTCTGCGCCTGTTCAGCCGCCGCGACAGCTTCGAGGCCTATATCTCGTGCCTGGTCTTCGTGCCGCGCGACAATTTCGATTCGCGGTTTCGCCAGCGCATCACCGCTGTCCTGGCGGAGGCCTATGACGGCACCAGCCAGGCCTTCTACACCATGCTCGGCGACGATCCGCTGGCCCGCCTGCACGTCATCCTCAAGACCACGCCCGGCGCCATTCCCGACATCGAGCCGGCAATCATCGAGGCGCGCCTGGTGGCCGCCATGCGGGGCTGGGACGACAATCTGCGCGATGCCCTGCTCGCCGCCCATGACGAGCACCGCGCGGCGGAGCTCGAGCGCACCTATGGCGCTGTCTTCCCGCCCGGCTATCGCGAGCGCTTCGCGGCCCGTGCCGCCGTGCTCGATATCGAGCGCATCGAAGACTCCTTGGCCGGCCATGGTTTTACGCTCAACCTCTATCGACCGCCCGAGGCCGCGGACGGCGGTGTGAGGTTCAAAATCTACAATGCGGGCGGCTCGCTGGCGCTGTCGGACGTGCTGCCGATGCTGGAGAACATGGGCCTGCGCGTGGTCGACGAGTTTCCCTATCGCATGGCCGCGGCGGACGGCCGCGAGGAGGTCTGGATCCACGACTTCGGCGTCATCGATCGCTCCGGCGCCGAGATCGACGTGGCCGAGACCAAGTCCCGCTTCCAGGATGCCTTCGCGCGCATCTGGCGGGGCGAGGTCGAGGACGATGGTTTCAACCAGCTCATCACCCGCGCCGGCCTGGGCTGGCGCCAGGTGGTGGTGCTGCGCGCCTACTGCAAATATCTGCGCCAGGCCAAGATCCCCTTCAGCCAAGCCTATATGGAGCAGACGCTGGCTTCCAATCCGGGCTTCGCGCGCTTGCTGATCGAGCTGTTCGAGGCACGCTTCGATCCGCAAGCCGCCAAGCCCAAGGAGGAGGCCCGCGTGGCCGGAGAGATCGTCGCCGCGCTCGACACAGTCACGAGCCTCGACCAGGACCGCATCATCCGCCGCTTCCTCAATGCCATGAGCGGCACCTTGCGCACCAATTTCTACCAGGCGGCGGCGGACGGCGAACCGCATGCCTATGTTTCGCTCAAGATCGATTCCTCGGCCATCGAAGATCTGCCCTTGCCGCGGCCGATGGTCGAGATCTTCGTCTACAGCGCGCGCATGGAAGGCGTGCATCTGCGCGGCGGGCGCGTCGCCCGCGGCGGCTTGCGCTGGTCGGACCGGCCGGAGGATTTCCGCACCGAGGTGCTCGGCCTGATGAAGGCGCAGATGGTCAAGAACGCGGTCATCGTGCCGGTCGGCGCCAAGGGCGGCTTCGTCGTCAAGCATCCGCCGCAAGGCGACCGCGAAGCTTGGATGAAGGAAGGCATAGCCTGCTATCAGTCTCTCATTCGCGGCATGCTGGATATCACCGACAATCTGGTCGGCGACAAGCTGGTGCCGCCGGAGGGCGTGCTGCGCCATGATGGTGACGATCCCTATCTGGTGGTCGCCGCCGACAAGGGCACCGCGACGTTCTCCGATATCGCCAACCAGGTTTCCATCGATTACGGCTTCTGGCTTGGCGACGCTTTTGCCAGCGGTGGCTCGGCCGGCTACGACCACAAGAAGATGGGCATCACCGCCCGCGGCGCCTGGGAATCGGTCAAGCGCCATTTCAGCGAGATGGGCCTCGATACCCAGAGCCAGGCCTTCACCGTGGCAGGCGTCGGCGACATGTCGGGCGACGTATTCGGCAACGGCATGCTGCTGTCGCCCCATATCCGCCTGCGCGCCGCCTTCAACCATCTGCACATCTTCCTCGATCCCGAGCCGGACGCGACGCTGTCCTTCGAGGAGCGCAAGCGCCTGTTCGCCTTGCCCCGGTCGAGCTGGAACGACTATGACGAAACCTTGATTTCGGCCGGCGGCGGCATTTTCGACCGCAGCGCCAAGTCGATAAACCTGAGCGATGCCGCCCAGGATATGCTGGCGGTCGACAGCGCGACTTTGACTCCCAACGAGTTGATCTCGGCGATCCTCTGTGCGCCCGTCGATTTGCTGTGGAATGGTGGTATCGGCACCTATGTCAAGGCCGGAGCCGAGACCCACACCGATGTGGGCGACCGTGCCAACGACGCCGTGCGTATCGATGCCGCGCAACTGCGCTGCAAAGTGGTCGGCGAGGGCGGCAATCTCGGGCTTACCCAGCGCGCCCGCATCGAAGCCTCGAGGCGCGACATTCGCATCAACAGCGATGCCATCGACAATTCGGCCGGAGTCGACTGCTCCGATCATGAAGTCAATATCAAGGTGCTGCTCAGCGACGTCGAGGCCGACGGCGAGATGACTCGCAAGCAGCGCGACAAGCTGCTGGTGCGCATGACCAATGACGTCTCGGAGGCCTGCCTCACCGACAATTACCTGCAGACCCTGGGCATCAGCGTCATCGAGTCCCTCGGCGGCGGCCGGCTCGACCTGCAGCAGCGTATGATGCAAACCCTCGAACGCGAGGGCCAACTCGACCGCGAAGTGGAGTTCCTGCCCTCCGACGAGGCCATCGAGGAGATGCGCAATGCGGGCAGCGGGCTGTCGCGGCCCGAGATCTCGGTGCTCTACGCCTATGCCAAGATCGCGCTTTATGGCGACCTGCTCGACTCCGATCTGCCGGACGATCCCTATCTGCAAAGCGAGCTCGATCTCTATTTCCCGCAAGCCCTGGTCAAGAAATACGGCAAGAACATCCGCCGCCACCGCCTGCGCCGGGAAATCGTGGCGACGCGACTGTCCAACAGCATGATAAACCGCGCCAGCATGGTCTTCGCCCTGATGGCGCGCGAGGAGACCGGCCGTGGCCTGCCCGACGTCACCCGCGCCTATGTGGTGGCGCGCGACATGCTGGGCCTGCGCGGCCTCTGGGCCGAAATCGAGGCGCTCGACAACAAGGTGCCCGCGGCGGTGCAGGTCGAGATGATCGTCGCTTTGCGCCGGCTGATGGAGCACATCGTGCTCTGGCTGCTGCGCAACCTGCCGCAGCCGCTCGATTGCGGCGAGACGGTTGACCGCTTTCGCGACGGCGTTGCCGCGGTCTTCGCGGCCCTCGGCGATGTGCTGCCCGAGGACCGGGCCAACGGCGTTGCCGAGCGGGTGGTGGAGTTGGAGGCGCAGCGCGTGCCGGACAGCCTCGCGCGCATGATCGCCAGCGTTGAGCCGCTCTACTCAGCCTGCAATATCGTCGAGGCAGCCCATAATGGCGAGCTGCCAGTGGCCGACGCGGCGCGGCTCTATTTCCAGGTCGGCCGCCGGCTAGGCTTGGAATGGCTGCGTGGCCGCGCCCGCATGCTGGATACCACCAGCCACTACCAGCGCCAGGCGGTGGACGCCATCGTGGACGATCTCTACGGCCAGCAGACGGCGCTGACCATGCGCGTGGTAGGAAGCGCCGGGGCCGGCGGGAGCGCGGTCGAGGACTGGGCGACGGAAAACGAAATGATCATGGCGCGCAACGCCCAGCTGCTGTCCGACCTGCGCGCCCAGCCGGGCTTCGACTTGGCCATGCTTGCGGTGGCCAACCGCCAGATGCGCGACCTCATCACCGGCTGACGATGTGACGGACCGGACCGAGGCAAAGCCCCGCTCGCGCCTCGCGGTTCCCGCCTGGTGCCTGTTCGACTGGGCCAACTCGCCGTTCCCGACGGTGGTGGTGACGTTCGTTTTCGCGGTCTACTTCCAGCAGGCCGTGGTCGGCGACGTTGTGCAGGCGACGCACCTGTGGGGCATCGCCTTGGCGGTGAGTGCCTTCGCTGTCGCTGTGCTCGGGCCGATCCTCGGCGCGACCGTGGATGCGGGAATGCGACGCAAGCCCTGGCTATTTGCCGCCACGGTACTGACAGCTGTCGCTGGCGCGGGATTGTGGTTCGCCACGCCGGAACAAAGCTCGATCTGGCTGGTCTTGTTGCTGGTCGCGCTCAGCAATTTCGGTTTCGAGCTCGGCATGGTGTTCTACAACGCCATGCTGCCGGGGCTTGCGCCGCGCGGTTATCTCGGCCGCGTCTCAGGCTGGGCCTGGGGGCTGGGCTACGCCGGAGGACTCGCCTGTCTGGCGGTGGCCCTGTTCGGGCTGGTCCAAACCGAGACACCACCTTTCGGCCTCGACGCGGTAGCGCAGGAGCCGGTGCGCGCCACGGCACTACTCGTAGCACTGTGGCTGGTGCTGTTCGGCTGGCCGCTTTTCGCCTTTACGCCCGAGACCGACGGGGCCGAGGCGCGTCTGCCGTTTGGAGCTGCCTTGCGGAAAGGGCTCGCGACTCTTGCCGCCACCTTGCGAAACATCCGCGGCCATGGCCAGATCGCCCGCTTTCTCCTCGCCCGCATGTTTTATATCGACGGGCTCAATACGCTGTTCACGTTCGGTGGAATCTATGCTGCCGGCAGCTTCGGCATGGAAATGGAGGAGGTTCTGTTTTTTGGCATTGCGCTCAACGTGACAGCCGGGCTCGGCGCATTCGGATTCGCCTGGGTCGACGACTGGATTGGCGCGAAGCCCACCATTATTCTCTCGCTGCTGGCGCTCATCGCGACCGGTGCCGCCATCCTTATGGTGGAAGACAAGCTATGGTTCTGGATTCTGGGCCTGATCATCGGCGTCTTCATGGGACCGACGCAATCGGCCAGTCGCTCGCTGATGGCACGCTTGTCTCCGCCGCATCTGACGACGGAAATGTTCGGCCTGTTCGCCTTGTCCGGCAAGGCCACCGCATTTCTAGGACCTCTGCTCGTCGGCATGATCAGCTTGGCAGCTGATAGCCAGCGGGTCGGCATGGGCGTGATCCTGGTCTTCTTCGTCGTTGGTCTCTTGATATTGTTCACCGTGCGCGAGCCACGGGATTAGTTTTCGCTTAGGGAGGCAAGAATGAAAATCAAGGACGTCAAGACCTTCGTGGTGGGCAATCCGCCGCCGCATCATGGCGGGCCGTTCTGGGTCTTCGTGACGCTCACCACGGACAACGGCATCAAGGGTGTGGGCGAGGTCTACGGGGTGCCATTCGCGCCGGACGTCATTGCGAAAATGACCGAGGATGTCGCCGCCCAGCATATCGTCGGCGCCGATCCGTTCCAGATCGAGAAGCTCTGGCGCATCGTCTATTCGCGCGGCTATTCGCAGCGCCCGGACATCTCGCTGATGGGTGTCATGAGCGGCATCGAGATGGCGCTCTGGGACATCATCGGCAAGGCCCTCGGCCAACCGGTCTACAATCTGCTCGGCGGGCGCACCCAGGATACCTTGCGCTCCTACACCTATCTCTATGCCGATGCCAACGCGAACCCGGACGACCCCCTGGCATTGACCGACGTGCACAACAATGCGGAGGCCGCGGCGGCGCGCGCCGCGCACTATGTCTCGCTCGGATTCACGGCGATCAAATACGACCCCATCATGCCCATGTCGGCCTTCGATCCGCGCGAGCTCTCGGTCGAGACCCTGGACAACGCCGAGGCCGTGACCGCGGCCTTGCGTGATGCCGTGGGCAGCGGCGTCGACCTCTTGTTCGGCACCCACGGCCAGTGCACCACGGCGTCCGCCATCCGCCTGGCCCAGCGCATCGAGCCCTACGAGCCGCTGTGGTTCGAGGAGCCCGTGCCGCCGGAGAACTATGACGAGATGGCGCGCGTCTGCCATTCCACCTCTGTTCCCGTGGCCACCGGCGAGCGGCTGACCACCAAGTACGAGTTCGCGCAATTGCTGGGCAGGCAGGCGGCGTCGATCCTGCAGCCGGCATTGGGACGCGTCGGCGGCATCCTCGAAGCCAAGAAGATCGCCGGCATGGCTGAAGCCCATTACGTGCGCCTGGCTCCGCACCTCTATTGCGGACCGGTCGAGGCGGCGGCGAATATCCAGGTCGCGGCGTGCAGCCCCAATTTCCTCATCCAGGAGAGCATCGAGCGCTTCGACGGTTTTTACGCCGAGATCCTGGAAAAGCCCATTCAGTGGGAGAGCGGCCGTATCGTGCTGTCCGACGAGCCGGGCCTCGGCGTGGTGCTCGACGAAGCGGTGGCCGAAGCGCACCCTTACGATGGCGGCCTGTTCCCGCCGATGGCGGAGACGCCGTTGTAGCCATGCAGACCGTGTCCCAGGTGGTCGCCGCGGCGGCAGAGCGCTGGCCCGACAACGGCATGGTCTGTGCACCGCCCATGGCCGGGCGGCCGTATCATCCGGACGGCATCGAGATCACCTACGCAGAAGCTTGGCGCGAGACCAAGCGCTTGCGCCAGGCCTACGCCACAGCGGGCTGGGGCCATGGCCACCGCATGGCATTGCTTCTCGAGCAGCGGCCCGAGTTCTTCCATCACTTCCTGGCGCTAAACGCGCTCGGCTGTGCCATCGTGCCGATCAGCCCGGACTATCGCCACGACGAGCTGGAATATCTGCTGAGCCATTCGGAGGCTCATGCCGCGCTGGCGATCGAAAGCCGTGTCGCGGACCTCGAGGCGGCCGCATCCGTTGCCGTGGCATCGTTCGAGAATTTTGCCGTGCCGGCAGCACCCTGCCCGCCACCCCGCGACGGGGCGCCGGACCGCGACAGCGTCTGCGCCATCATGTACACCTCGGGCACCACGGGGCGGCCGAAAGGCTGCATTCTCGCCAACGGCTACTATCTCAATGCGGGTGCCTGGTATGTGGCGCTCGGCGGGCGCGCGGCCTTGCGCGAGGGCGACCGGCTGCTCAATCCCCTGCCGCTATTCCACATGAACTCGCAAGCCGTCTCGGCCACCGCCATGTTCCTGGTCGGCGGCTGTCTGATACTGCCCGACCGCTTTCACCCGAAAAGCTGGTGGCGGGACGTGGTGGCGACGCGGGCCACCGTCATCCATTATCTCGGCGTCGTACCGCCATTGTTGATGAACCTGCCCCCCGCGTCCGAGGATACGGCGCATCAGGTTCGCTTCGGCATCGGCGCCGGCATCGAGCCCGAGCTGCACCGTCCCTTCGAGGAGCGCTTCGGCTTTCCCCTGGTCGAGGTCTGGGGCATGACCGAGACGGGGCGCATCTATGCCGATTGCCGCGAGCCTCGACGTGTTGACACGCGCGCTTTCGGCAAGCCCTTGCCGGGCCTCGAAGCCCGCGTGGTAGATGACGACGGCAACGCGGCCGAGCAGGGCGAGCTGCTGGTGCGCCATACGGCGGCGGACCCGCGCAAGGATTTCTTCGCCGGCTATCTCAAGGACGAGGCGGCGACGGAAGAAGCTTGGGCCGGCGGCTGGTTCCACACGGGCGATACGGTGCGGCAAGGCGCGGACGGCATGCTCACTTTCGTCGACCGCAAGAAGAACATCATCCGGCGCTCGGGCGAGAACATTGCCGCGGCCGAGATCGAGGCCTGCCTGCAGGCCAACGACGATGTCGCCCAGGTCGCCGTGGTCGCCGTGCCCGATGCGCTTCGCGAAGAGGAGGTGATGGCCTGCATCGTGGCCATGCCGGATATTGTGGCGGACGACGCCCTGGCCGAGCGCCTGTTCGCCTGGTGCGACGAGCGCCTGGCCTACTACAAGGCACCGGGCTGGATCGCCTTCCGCGACGGCCTGCCGACCACGGGCACACAGAAGGTGCAGAAGACCCAGCTTTTCGAAGAGGGCGCCGAGCCCACCGCCGGCGCCATCGACCTGCGCGCACGCAAAAGGAAAAAGCGATGACCCTGGAAGTGTTTTTCGATTGCTCGAGCCCCTGGACCTATCTCGGCTTCGAGAGCGTACAAAGCCTTGATGTCGAGATCACCTGGAAGCCGATCCTGGTCGGCGGCGTGTTCAATTCGGTGAACCCCAGCGTCTACGAGATGCGCGCGAACCCGGTGCCGGCGAAGTGGGACTACATGGCGAAGGACTTGCAGGACTGGGCGCGCCATGGCGGGCTCACCATCGTCTTCCCGCCGACGGTCTTCCCGGTGAACAGCGTCAAGGCCATGCGCGGCTGCCTGGTCGCGGCGGAACAGGACAAGCTCGTGGACTTCGCCCGCGCCGCCTTCCAGGCCTATTGGAGCCGCGACGAGGACATCTCGCAGGACGAGGTTGTGCGTGGAATTTGCACCGCGGCCGGCGTGGACGCCGACCGGCTGATGCAGGAGATCGCCCGGCCCGACATCAAGGCCGGCTTACGCGACAACACCGAGGAACTGATCAAACGCGGCGGCTTCGGCTCGCCGACGTTTTTCGTCAACGGCAACGACATGTACTTCGGCAACGACCGCATGCCGCTGATCGAGCGGGCGCTGGGGAAAGGCTGACTCTACTCCGCCGCCACGGCGCGCTTGGTCGGATCGCGATAGGCGGCCAACAGCTCCGCCTCGCGGGCTTTCACCGCGGCGTGCGCCGCTTCCTTGACATAGCCGTAGCCGCGCACCTCACCCGGTAGCGCGGCAATCTCCAGCGCCAGCGCGTGGCTCTCGGGCGTGAGGCCGGCCAGCAGTGCCTCCACCGTCGCTTCGTAGTCGCCGATGGCGGCGCGTTCGCGGCGGCGTTCGGTGGTGTGGCCGAAGGGATCGAAAGTCGTGCCGCGCAGGCCTTTTAGCCTCGCAAGCATACGGAAGACGGGCAGCATCCAGGGGCCGAAGGTGGTTTTCTGCGGGCGGCCAGTGTCGGGGTCGCGCCGGGAGAGCAGGGGCGGGGCGAGGTGGAAGGCGAGCTCGTAGTCGCCTTCGAACGCCTCTTTCAGGCGGGCGTGGAAGGCGGGGTCGCTGTGCAGGCGGGCGACTTCGTATTCGTCCTTGTAGGCCATCAGCTTGAAGGCGTTGTGCGCGACCGCGTCGGCGAGGCCGCTCATACCCGGTGCCTTCTGGGCTTCGGCCGCGCGCACGCTCTCGACCAGCGCGGCGTGGCGGTCGGCGAGCGCCGTATTCTGATAGGCCGTCAGCTCGGCATGCCAATCGGGCGCAGCTTCCGGCGCGTCCTCGACCAATGCCGCCACGGCTCCCGGATCGAGCGCCAGGCGGCGGCCCCAGGCGAAGGCGTCGCGATTCATTTGCACCGCAACCCCGTTCAGCTCTATTGCCGCCTCTATGGCTTGTGCGCCCACGGGCAGCAGGCCCTTCTGGTAGGCCAAGCCCAAGAGCATCAGATTGCTGCCTATGGAATCGCCGAGCAGGCGCGTCGCCAGCTGCGAGACGTCCTGGAAGATCACGGCGTCGCCCGCCGCCTCGCCGATGCGCGCGGCCAGGCTTTCGGCCGGGAAGGCGAGGTCCGGGTTGCGCGTGAACTCGCCGGTGATCTGCTCGTAGGTATTGACCAACACATGGGTCTTGCCGGGCGCCATTACGGACAGCGCCAGGGCATCACCGGTCACCAGGCTGTCGCAGCCCAGCACGAGGTCGGCGGCGCCGGCATTGAGGCGCACGGCGCGGATCGCCTCGGCGCTCGACGCGATGCGGATATGGCTGGTCACGGCGCCACCCTTCTGGGCCATGCCGAACTGGTCGACGGTGGAGAACGCCTTTCCCTCGATATGGGCGCCCATGGTGAGGATGGCACCGATGGTGACAACGCCCGTGCCGCCAACGCCGGCGACAAGCAGGTTGTATGGCGCATCATTCACCAATGGCATCAAATCCGGCTCAGGCAGGTCGGAAGACGCCGCCGCTATTGCCGCCGCGCGTCGCGGGCGCCCGCCGATGACGCTGACGAAGCTCGGGCAGAAGCCCTCAGCGCAGGAATAGTCCTTGTTGCAGGCCGACTGGTCGATGCGCCGCTTGCGCCCGAAGGCGGTGTCGTGGGGCAGCACGGATATGCAGTTGGATTTGGCGTTGCAGTCGCCGCAGCCCTCGCAAACGCGGCTATTGATGAACACGCGCCGCGAGGGATCAGCGAGCCGCCCGCGCTTGCGCCGGCGCCGCTTCTCGGCGGCGCAGGTCTGGTCGTAGATCAGGACGCTGACGCCGCCGACTTCGCGCAAATCGCGCTGTACGCGGTCGAGGGAGCGGCGGTGCTCGATACGCGTGCCGGCGGGGAACTCGGCGCCGATGGGGTATTTGTCGGGCTCGTCGCTCACCACGACGACGCGGCTGACCCCTTCCGCCGCCACCTGGCGGGCGATGCCGGCGGGCGTCAGGGGCCCGTCCACGGGCTGGCCGCCGGTCATGGCGACGGCGTCGTTGAAAAGGATCTTGAAGGTGATGTTGACCCCGGCAGCGACACAGGCGCGGATGGCCAGGTGGCCCGAATGGTAATAGGTGCCGTCGCCGAGGTTCTGGAAGACATGCTCGGTCTCGGTGAAAGGCGCCTGGCCGACCCAGGTCAGGCCTTCGCCGCCCATATGGCAATGGGTGATCACGCCGCGCTCCATGTAGGTCGACATGTAGTGGCAGCCGACCCCGCCATGGGCGCGGCTGCCGTCGGGCACCCGGGTCGAGGTGTTGTGCGGGCAGCCCGAGCAGAAATAGGGCCGGCGGGTGAGCGACAGCCGCTCGCGACGCTCGGTAGCCTCGGCGCGGGCATCGAGAAAGGCGAGGCGCGCATCTATGCGTTCGCTGGTGTGGAAGTGGGCGATGCGCCGCGCCAGGGCGCGGGTCACGTCTTCCGGCGTGTATTCGGGGAAAGCGGGCAGCAGCGGTGCACCCGTCTCGTTGTCGCGGCCGACCACCCGTGGCCGTTGGCCGTCGGGCAGGGCATACAGCGCGTCCTTGAGCTGGCTTTCGACAAGCCGGTGCTTCTCCTCGACCACCAGCACTTCCTCGAGCCCGGCGGCAAATTCGCGCAGGCCCTGCGCATCTGCGGGATAGGGCATGTCGAGCTTGAGCACGCTGATGCCGAGCGCCGCGGCCTGGTCGTCGTCCAGGCCGAGCTCGAACAGCGCCTGGCGCACATCGGTCCAGGCCTTGCCGGTGGCGACGATGCCATAGCGCGGCGCCTCGCTCCTAAGCGTCACGCGGTTGAGGCCGTTGGCGCGGGCGAAAGCGAGCGCGGCATCGAGCTTGTGCGCCCTCAGGCGCGGCTCCTGGTTCAGCCAGCTGTCGGGAATGCGCAGGTTCACGCCATCCGCCGGCAGGGCGTGGTCGCCCGGCAGGACGATGGCGGGACGCGACGCATCGGCGTCTATCACCGCCGCGGCATCGACCGTGTCGGGAATCAGCTTGAGGCCGACCCAGCCGCCCGAATAGCGCGACATGGCCCAGCCCAGCAGGGCGTGATCGATGATCTCCTGCACATTCGCCGGGTAAAGCACCGGCATGAGCATGTCGGCGAACAGGGTCTCGTGTGCCGCGGTGGCATCGGTGGACGATAGCGGATGGTCGTCGCCGACCACCGCCAGCACGCCGCCATGGGCGGCGCTGCCGGCCAAATGCGCGTGGCGGATGGCATCGACGCTGCGGTCCAACCCCGGGCCCTTGCCGTACCACATGGCGAAGACGCCGTCGCAGGTGGCGTCGCCGAATTCGCCGGCCTGCTGGGTGCCCCAGATCGCGGTGGCCGCCAGATCCTCGTTGATGGTCGGCCAGAAATGAATGCCGGCGTCCGGCAGCAGGCGGTTGGCGGCCCACAGCTCCTTGTCGAGATTGTGCATGGGCGAGCCGCGATAGCCGGAGATGAAGCCTTGCGTGTTCAGTCCGGAAGCAAGGTCGCGGCGCCGCTGTAACATGGTTGCGCGCACCAGCGCTTGGCTGCCGGTAATCGAAATGCGGCCTTCCAGGCGCCGATATTTGTCGTCGAGCGAGACCGCCACGGGCATACCTTCGCGCTGAGAAAGGCCAAGTATAGGCCATCGGGCGCAGGCCCGGAACGCGCTTGATGCAAGTCAATGCCGCGGCGAGCGCCATGTCTCACCATGCGGCATCGATTGGGGAATTGAGACATGATTCGTCGTCGAATGTTTCGTATCGGCTTCGCCTTTTCGCTCGTCTCGGGACTGCTCGCCGTGGGTTGGTTCGGGCTTGACCGCCTGTCGCCGCAGGCAGCGCCTGGGATCGGCCAGGTGGTCAGCTTCCCGGTTGCACTCGACCTATCCGATGCCACAGGCGAGGCAGTCAACGCCACGGATATGGCGGGGCGCTTCTCCCTGGTGACTTTCGGCTTCACCAACTGCCCGGATGTCTGCCCGACCCTGCTGGCGCGGCTGACGGCGATTCTCGATGCGCTCGGCGACGATGCCGCGCGTCTACGCCCGGTTTTTGTGACCCTGGACCCGCTACGCGACACGGCTGAAGAGCTTGCAGACTATGTCACAGCCTTCGATTCGCGCATCGTCGGCGCCCGCGGCAACCAGGCGCAGACCGACGCGGCCGCGCAGGCCTTTCGCATCCAGTACCGGCGCGAAGGCGAGGGTGAGGAGGCGATGATCTACCACACCGCTGCGCTGTTCCTGGTCGATGGACGCGGCAATCTCGCCGGCTATTTCCGCCACGAAGATTCGCTGGCTGATGTCGCTGCCGCGATCCGGCGCGCGCTTGCGGGCTGAAGGGGACAGAGCATGGAAATTCTCGCCTTCACGGTCGTCGCCATCGTGCTCTACATGGGCGCGGATGCCCTTTTGCGAGTCATCGAACAACGCCTCGGCCGCCGCCTCGAGCAACGCAGCCTAGCCTTCTTCGCCATCCTGCTGCCCTCGGCATTGCTGAGTTTCGCGGCGATCCAGGCTTGGCTCGGACCGCCAGCGCCTTGACTTCGGTCAAGGATGGAAAACGCGATACGGGCCGACACTGTTGGCGGTCTGCGCCCGTGTCAAATGTCCAGGAGGGAATGGCAATGACGGATCCGAATAGCGGCGACGGAGCGACGAGCTCGACTGAGACCGGGCCAGTGCCCGTCATGCAGCAAGTGCTCGACAATCCGTTTCTGCTTCTTTTCATCGGCATCACTGTGCCCACGGTCTTCTACATAATTTGGGGGATCATGGAAGTGGCACAAATCCCAATCGCGCAATAGAGGGAAGACGGCCATGGCAATACTGCCTCCGCAAAACCGGTTGTGGTGGAACGAGCCCCTCGACCGCATCGAAGTCCTGTGGATCGCCATCGCGTTCCTCTGGGGCGTGTTGATGTTCGCGACCATGATCTGGTGGCACATCTACGGCCAGCAGAACCTGACCAACGAGAGCTATCGCGTCATACCGGAAGAATTCGGTGAACGCACCGAGGCGATGGTCGACAGGTACACGGTGCGCGAGGAAGGCGAGACCGGCATTCCCGTCGTTCATCCGCCGCCCGGCACCGAGGTCTATCTGCGAGCCCAGCTATGGGAGTGGTACCCCATTCTCGAGCTCGAGAAGGGCCAGACCTATCGCGTTCACATGTCGTCGATGGATTGGCAGCACGGCTTTTCGCTGCAACCGACGAACATCAACCTGCAGATCCACCCCAAGTACGAGATGGTGATTACCCTGACACCGAACGAGACTGGCGAGTTCGGTATCATTTGCAATGAGTATTGCGGTATCGGTCACCACGAGATGCTTGGCAAACTGTACGTCGTAGAATAGGGGGCTGCCATGACCGCCGAAACAATGGAAGGCGCCGTGCCGCAGCGGGAAGCGAAATACCGCACCTGTCTCGACACCGGGCTGAAAGTCTTTGCATCCACCGAGACGCTGATCAAATGGAATGCCGTCACCGCGGTGCTGTTCCTCGCCGTAGGCGGGCTGTTCGGCATCGCCATAGCGCTGACCCGCTGGCCTGCGGTGCATATTCTGCCAGCCGAATGGTTCTATCTGGTGCTCACCGCCCACGGCGCAGCGGTGCTGCTGTTCTGGGTCATCTTTTTCGAGATGGCGATCCTCTACTTCGCCTCCTCGGTGCTGCTCAACTGTCGATTGGCGACGCCGCGATTCGCCTGGCTCGGCTATATCCTGATGGTGGTCGGCTCGCTGATGGCCACCGTTGCGGTGCTGCAGGGCGAATCGAGCGTCATGTTCACCTCCTACGTGCCCATGAAGGCGGCGCCGCATTTCTATCTCGGGCTGATCCTGTTCGCGGTCGGCGCGCTGCTCTGCTGCTTCGTCTTCCTCGGCACGCTGGTCTTGGCCAAGAACGAACGCACCTATGAGGGCTCGATACCGCTCGTCACCTTCGGTGCACTGACGGCCGCCATCATCGCCATTTTCACCATCGCCTCGGGCGCCATCATCCTGGTTCCCACGCTGCTCTGGTCGCTGGGCATCATCGGCGAGATCGATACCATCACCTACAAGATCGTGTGGTGGGCGATGGGGCATTCCTCGCAGCAGATCAACGTCTCGGCCCATGTCGCGGTGTGGTACGCGATCGCCGCCATGGTGGTGGGCGCCAAGCCGCTGTCGGAGAAGGTAAGCCGCTCGGCCTTCCTGCTCTACATCCTGTTCCTGCAGCTCGCCAGCGCGCATCACCTGTTGGTCGAACCCGGCCTCAGCGCGCCCTGGCGTGTGTTCAACACCAGCTACGCCATCTACCTGGCGGTGCTCGGCAGCTTGATCCACGGCATGAGCATTCCCGGCGCCGTCGAGGCGGCACAACGCAACAACGGCTTCACGCAAGGGATCTTCGGTTGGCTGCGGCGGGCGCCGTGGGGCAATCCGGCCTTTGCCGGCATGGCGTTGTCACTGGTGCTGTTCGGCTTCCTCGGCGGCATCTCCGGTGTCGTCATGGGTACCGAGCAGATCAACCTGCTGCTGCACAACACCCTCTACGTGCCGGGTCATTTCCATGGCACGGTGGTGGCGGGCACGACGCTTGCCTTCATGGCCATCACTTACCTTGTGGTGCCCCTGATCTTCCGGCGCGACATCATCCTGCCGGGGGTCGCCAAGTGGCAACCCTATGTCTTCGCGGCCGGCACTGCGGGCATCTCGCTGTTCATGATGGGTGCGGGCACGCTCGGGGTCTCGCGGCGGCATTGGGACATCAACTTCGGCGATGCCGTGCTGACCTTCGACTATCCGGCCATGGCGCACCTCATGATGGGCCTCAACGGCATCTCGGCATTGGTCGCCGGGCTTGGCGGAGTGATGTTCGTGGTGGTCGTCGTGGGCTCGATCCTCTACGGCCCGCGGCGCGACGCGGAGCGGGTCAAGGCCAACCCGATCATTCATCCGAATGTCGGCGCGGTTTCCTCCTACGGCAGTGAGCACACCCTCAAGGTGCCCGGCACGATCGTGCTGGTGGCGGTCTTCTTCACCGCCTTCGTGCTCTACTACTTCATCAACTGGAAGTTCCTGTCGGAAGTCTGGCCGCTCAGCTAGCGGCAAGAATACCGGGCGGATGCAGACGCATCCGCCCGGCACTACCTCCCCCTTCCCTCGTCGGAAATATGTCATGCGAACCTTGGTTGGACAGGTCTGGTCGGTCTTCAAGCTCCGCATTTCCTTCGCCATCATGCTGTGCGCCTTGGCCGGCATGGCAGTGACGGAAGGTGAAGGCCCGACGACAGCCCAGACCCTGGTGCTGGCCCTGGCGGTGCTGCTATCGGCCGCTGCCGCCGGCGCTTTCAACCACTATGTCGAGCGCGACCTCGATGCGCTGATGCCGCGCACCCGCAACCGCCCCTTCGTCACCGGCGCCTTTCGCGTCGGCCCGGCCTGGATGGCGGCCATCCTGGGGCTGCTGGTGCTGGCGGTTGGCGCTGCCGCCTGGGCCACCAACTTGTGGGCGGCGGCGCACGTCTTCCTGGGCGCCTTCTTCTACGGCGTCGTCTATACGGTCTGGCTGAAACGCCGGACTTGGCTCAACATCGTTTTCGGCGGTCTGGCCGGCAGCTTCGCCGTGCTCGCCGGGGCTGCCGCGGTCGATCCGTCGCTCGGCGCCGTGCCGATCATTCTCGCCGTCGTATTGTTCCTTTGGACGCCGCCGCATTTCTGGAGCCTGGCGATGGTGCTCGGCGACGACTATCGCGCCGGTGGCGTGCCCATGCTGCCGGTGGTCAAGGGCAATCGCGTCGCTGCCTGGGCGATCTTGGCCCATACGGTGCCTTTGGTGGCGCTGTCGCTGCTGCCGTTCTGGCTGGGCCTGGGCTGGATCTATCTGATCGGTGCCGCGGGCGGCGGCGCTTGGTTCGTCGAGCGCTCGGTGCGCCTGGTGCAAAGCCCCGGCAAGGCCGCGGCGCGGGCCAATTTCCTCGCCTCACTGGGCCAGCTCAGCCTTTTGCTGATCGCCGCCATCGCCGACCGCGCCCTATTGGGCTAAGCTTACTGCATGCGTGACGCTTTCCTCCTTGCCGTGGCTGCGGCACTGGCCTCGTCGGCGACTCTTGCGGCGCCGTCGCCCTTCGACTCGGAGGCCGCGATCGCCCATAGCCAGGATGCCATCGGCCGCGAGCTTGGCGATCTCTCTTTCCGCAACGCCGACAACCAGCCGGTCTCGCTGTCCGCTTTCCGCGGCGCGCCGCTGGTCGTCAACATGGTCTTCACGGCCTGCGCCGAGTCCTGTCCGATCATCGTGCAGACGCTCTACGACGCGGTCGAGGTGGCGCAGGACTCCCTTGGCGCCGAGAGCTTCGCCGTGGTCACGGTCGGCTTCGACAGCGACACCGACACGCCGGCGCGAATGCAGGCCTATGCGCATAGCCAGGGCGTCGATCTGCCGAACTGGCATTTCCTCTCGGGCGATGCCGAGAGCGTGCAGCGCCTGGCCGACACCTTGGGCTTTCTCTACTATCCCTCGCCGCGCGGCTTCGACCATCTGGCACAGACTAGCGTCGTCGACGGAACGGGGCGGGTCTATCGCCAGGTCTACGGCGCCGAGTTCACGGCACCGGCCCTGGTCGAGCCCTTGATGGCGCTGGTCTATGGCGATGTCGAGGCCAACCTCATCGACCAGGTGATCGATCGGGTGCGCCTGTTCTGCACCTTCTACGATCCGGCCAGCGGCCGCTACCGCTTCGACTACTCGATCTTCATCGGCGCCACCATCGGCGGCATCAGCTTGCTTGGCTTTGCCGTGGTGTTGGTACGCGCCTGGCGGCGTGCCCCGCGCCCGACCCGCCAGGCCTGAAAGTAGCCTCAGTGATCTCACCGCGTGCCACAACCCGCTGGGGCTTTGCCAAGCTCGAGGCCCTGCTCGACACGATATTTCCGCCCGCCTGGAACCCCATCTATCAGCTCGGCGGGCTCGGCTTCTTCTATTACTGGGTGGTCGTGGTCAGCGGCATCTACATCTACATCGTGTTCGACACCGGCACGACGGAAGCCTACGATTCGATCCAGCGCCTGACCCTGGAACAATGGTACCTCGGCGGTGTCATGCGCAGCCTGCACCGCTACGGCTCCGACGGCATGGTGCTGATGATGGTGCTGCACACCTTGCGCGAATGGAGCCTAGGGCGCTTCAACGGGCCGCGCTGGTTCACCTGGTTCACGGGCACGCCGATCGCCTGGTTCGTGATCATCTCCGGCATCAGCGGCTACTGGCTGGTCTGGGACGAGCTGGCGCAATATGTCGCCATCCGAACCTCGGAGTGGCTTGATTGGCTCGGCATCTTCGGCGAGTCGATCGCGCGCAATTTCCTCACCCCCGCAGCGCTCGACGATCGCTTCTTCACCCTGCTGATCTTTATCCACATCGTGGTGCCGCTGCTGTTGCTGCTGGTGCTGTACATTCACCTGCAGCGGCTCAGCCGGCCGCAGATCAACCCCAACCGCTGGCTGGCGGTCGGCACCATGCTGATGCTGCTGGTGCTGTCTTTCCTCAAGCCCGCGACCAGCCATGCGCCGGCGGACCTTGCCAGGGTACCGGGCTCGCTCGGCATCGACTGGTACTACCTCTTCTACCTGCCCCTCATCGAGGCCACCTCGCCGGCTGCGACCTGGGCCTTCGTCATGGTGCTCAGCCTGATGCTGATGGCCATACCCTGGCTGCCGCCACGCGCCCGCCCGGAACCCAAGGCGACAGTCAACCTGGCCAACTGCAATGGCTGCGAGCGCTGCGAGTCCGACTGCCCCTACAACGCCATTCAGATGTGGCCGCGCTCCGACGGGCTGCCCTTCGAGCGCGAGGCGCGGGTCGATGCGAAGCTTTGCGTCGGCTGCGGCATCTGTGCCGGCTCCTGCCCGACGGCAACGCCCTTCCGCCGGCGTTCCGGCCTGGTTCCGGGAATCGACATCGCCGATCGCAGCGTTGCCGAGCTGCGCGATCAGGTGGATGCGTTGGCGCTCGCGGGCAACGGCCGGGTGATGGTGTTCGCTTGCGACCATGGCGCCATCCCGGAAGAAGACGAAGCGACCGGCACGGTCACGATCCCCTGTGCCGGTGCCTTGCCGCCGTCCTTCATCGATTATGCCCTCAGCCGCAACGTCGCCGACGGGGTGATGCTGGCCGGATGTGCCGACTGCAACTGCCATCACCGCACCGGTATCGTCTGGGCCGAGGCACGTATCGCGCGCACCCGCGATCCGCACCTGCGCGCTCGCGTGCCTCGCGACCGCTTGGCGACCGTATGGGCGGATGCCGACGCCAAGGCCAAGGCCGAGAAGGCGGTCAAGGCGTTTCGCGCGCGGCTCGCAGCACTGCCGCCGGTGGAGCCGAAACGGGCGGCAATGGAAGATGTGGAGGCCGAGCCCAATGCCTAGCCCGCTCAGCCTCGCCGGCCAGGTCGCAATCTATGCCTTGGTCGCGCTCGCCCTCGGCGTGCTCTCGGACACGCCGCGCTGGCAGGCACACCCCGAGGAGAAAGCCGAGATCGTGCTCAGCTTCAGCCATGGCGGAGGACGCATGGGCTGCCGCACGCTGAGCGATGCGGAGCTTGCCGACCTCGCCCCCAACATGCGCCCCAAGAACCGGCAGGTCTGCCCGCGCGAGCGCATGCCCGTGGCGGTTCTGCTCAAGCTCGATGGCGAGACCATGGTCGATACCGTGTTGCCGCCATCGGGACTGACAGGCGACAGTCCCTCGCGCATCTATCAGCGGCTCTCGGTTGCTCCGGGGTCATACGAGCTGCTGGCCATGCTGCGCGACACGGATCGCGCGGAAGGCTATGATTACGACTTCTCGCAGTCGGTTAGCCTGCAGCCGCGACAGCGTGTGGTGCTCGATTTCCGCCAGGATCTGGGCGGTTTCGTTATCGCCAACCCATAAATCCAAGATGAATTGATAATGCCCCTGGTCGAATGGAAAGCGGAATTCTCTCTCGGCATCCCCTCGGTGGATTACGAGCACGAGGAGCTGATCGCCTTGCTCAACGAATTGCACGAGGGACTCGACGAAGGCCACGGCCCGGAGACCATGAGCGCATTCCTCGGTGAGGTTTATGCGCGTATCGGCGCGCATTTCGCGCTCGAAGAGCAGATCATGCGCAAGGTGGGCTACGCGGATTTGGACGCCCACAAGGCCGACCATGAAGCTCTGCTCGATCAGATTCGCGATATCATGGACGCCTATGACGATGGCGAGTTCGAAAACCTCGACGAAAAGCTGTCGACTGCCTTGCACGCGTGGTTCACGACGCATTTCCGCAGCCACGATGCCCAGCTGCATGACAAAATGGGCGATTCCTATCCCGGTGTCGAAGAGATCTGATCGGCCCTCCGGCGGCGTTCCTTGTCGCGCTTCTGGCGCCGTTTGCGCCGCTCGATGAGGGGCGGGCAAACCTGATCGTCGAAATAGAGCGTCTGGCAGCGCAGGCAGTGGATGCATTCGTTGGGGTTGATCTGCCCATCGGGATGAATCGCATCCACCGGACAGGTCTGGGCACAGCGCTGACACGGCGCGCCACACTGCCAGCGCCGCTTGAGCCACTCGAACATGCGCATGCGCGCCGGGATCGCCAGCGCCGCGCCAAGAGGGCAGAGGTAGCGGCAGAAGACGCGATTGACGAACAGGCCGAGCAACAGCAACGACAGGGCGAAGAGTAGAAACGGCCAGGCACGATCGAAAGCGAGCACGATCACGGTCTTGAAAGGCTCCACCTCGGCAGCGCTCAGGGCGAGGCCGGGATCCTGCAGGTGGCGTCCGAAAATGGCCAGAAATATGATGTATTTTAGGGGCCACAGCCGCTCGTGCACGGCAAACGGAATGCTAAATTGCGGCACGCGCGAAAGGCGGCCGATGCGGTTGGCCAGCTCCTGCAAGGCGCCGAAGGGGCAGAGCCAGCCGCAAAACACACCGCGCCCCCAAAACAGCAATACCACCGCAACGTATCCCCAGAGCACGAAGATCAATGGCTCGATGAGAAAGCCCTGCCAGTGAAAGCCGGTCATGATGGCAGACACGAAGGTGAGCACATTGATCACGGAAAGCTGGGCGTGCAGCGTCCAGCCGAGCACGACCAGGGTGAAGACGAGGAATCCCAGCCTGACAATGCGGTAAAGGCGGCGACGGCGAGCGACCTGATCTTGGAAGACGAGAAGGCTCGAAAGCAGCAGCAGCGCGCCGACCAGCACCGCCAGGGCGAACCAACGATCCTGCCAGTTGCGTTGCCACAGGGGGGTCTCGTCGAGGGCCACGGCGCGGCGATAGCGGGCCGGCAGCTCATAGTCGAGCGCAAATACGGCACCCGCGCCATCCTGGCGCGCCTGCCCGGGCACTGTCAGCAGAAGCCGCCACGGCATGGCCGGGTCGAAACCGCTGTCTGACGAGATAACGAACAGGGCTGTCTCGCGCAGCTCGGGGGCTTCCCTTGCCACGAGACGTTCCACGCGCATGTAAGCTGGGGCGGTCAGGGCCATGCTGCGCCCGGCCTGTTCTATGGCGATTCGCTCGAAGCGCCCCGACCGCCGCCAGGCGGTGCCCTTGACCGAATAGAGCCCCTGAGCGGCAACGAAGAGAAGCTGGTCGTCTATCCCGAGATCGCCGCGGAAGCGATTGTCCGCCACTTCGCCGAACAGATTGCGGCCGACGCGGGCCGGTGTCGCCAGGGCCGCATAGACCTGCGCATAGAGGGCATCGTCCGGCGGTATCGGGGTGCCCGGCGCGAACAACGCGTGGCCTAGCGGGGCAAGCGCTGCGCTGGCTTCGCCAACCGAGATCGTGCGCTCTACCACCGAGCCATCGGCCAGCAGAGCCGTCCAAGAGGCCGGTGCGTAGGCGGAGAAATCCAGCACCATTCCGGCGCTGCCCAACAAGCCGCGGCCCGCCGCCACGGCACGGGCTGAGCGCAGCACGGCGTCCGCCATCACCTGCGCCGAAATCGTCGCCCCGGATATGCCGTCTATTCCCTCGCGGCTGCCGCGCCGTATGGCCAGGGGTTGACGCACATCGTGACCTGTCAGCCGCACAAGGAAATCCGCCAAGTCGTCGTCGCTGACCCCGATCACCAGGATCGGCTCGCTGTGGGATATGACGGTCGCGCCAAGGATGGTGCCGGACATATCCATGGCGACGGCGATGTCGATGGGCTTGCCGGAATAGCCCACCGATCCGACGACAGTGCCCGTGGAGAACAGATAGCCGAGCAGCTCGTCGTCGACCTGGGCCGTATGGGCCGGAGGCTTGCCCTGGTCGGAGACGACAACAACCTTCTCGCCAAACACCGTCTTGGCGAGTTGGCCCAAATCGGCCGCACCGGCCGGCCCCGTCAGAGCCCAGATGACGATGGCACAGACGGCGGCCACTATGCGCAGCCTTGCTCGGCCCATCACACTCCCGACGGCGCTGGGTGCGCTCGACTTCTGCCCAGACCACCTAGCGGTATCACGCGTGGTCACTGCCTCCTTGATAATCGTCAAGGCGGAAATCGACGGTCCGCATAGTGTCTCCTCGCAATTCTGGGAGAATTCAGATGAAAAGCGGAACCATCGCAATCATCATCGGTGCCCTTGTTATCGTCGTTGGGGCGGCGATGTTCGGCCTCTCTCCTGGTGACCAGCCGCATAATGCGAATCTGGCACCAGCGCCGGCCGAGCCGGTAGAGGTCGCCGAAGCTACGAACGATGCACCCGAGCCGCCGGCGAATCCGCCGGAAGTCGACCCCTCGGACATCGAAGCACATGAAACCACGCCGGGCGACCGTTACGAGCCCAGCCTGGACATCATCGAGGGTGCCGAGATGGACACTCCTGGTGAGTACGAAGGCGTTCCCACCTTGACCGAGGCGGAGTTCGCACAAGCCAAGCAGATGTATTTCGAGCGATGCGCCGGTTGCCACGGCGTCTTGCGCAATGGTGCGACGGGCAAGGCCCTGACCACCGATCTGACGCGCGAGCTCGGCTACGACTACCTGCATGCCTTCATCACCTACGGCTCGCCCGGCGGCATGCCCAACTGGGGCACGTCAGGCGCCTTCACGGACGCCGAAGTGGATCTGATGGCACGCTATCTGCTGAACGATCCGCCACAACCGCCGGAATACGGCCTGCCGGAGATCACCGAATCGTGGAAGGTTCTGGTTCCGGTCGCGGATCGCCCGACGGCCCAGGCCAACAGCCTGGATCTGGACAATCTGTTCTCCGTGACGTTGCGCGATACGGGCGAGATCGCCCTGATCGACGGCGCCAGCAAGGAGATCGTCCAGGTGATTGCGACCGGCTATGCGGTGCACATCTCGCGCATGTCGGCCTCCGGGCGTTATCTCTACACCATCGGCCGTGACGCCAAGGTCAATCTCATCGATCTTTATATGAATCCGCCGCAGACGGTGGCCGAGATCAAGATCGGTCTTGAGGCGCGTTCCGTCGAGACCTCGAAGATGGCAGGCTATGAAGACAGCTACGCCATCGCCGGCTCCTACTGGCCGCCGCAATACGTGATCATGGACGGCCCGACCCTTGAGCCGATGAAGGTCGTTTCCACGCGTGGCATGACCTACGACACTCAGGAGTATCATCCGGAACCGCGCGTGGCCGCGATCGTTGCCTCGCACTACAATCCGGAGTTCATAGTCAACGTCAAGGAGACCGGCCACATCCTGATGGTCAACTACGAGGACATGGAAAACCTCAAAGTGACCGCCATCGCGGCCGAGCGTTTCCTGCATGACGGCGGCTTCGACTCCACCGGCCGCTATTTCCTGGTCGCAGCCAACGCCCGCAACAAGCTGGCCGTGGTCGACACCAAGGACGACAAGCTGGTGGCGTTGTTCGAATCCGGCGGCACCACGCCCCATCCCGGACGCGGCGCCAACTTCGTGCACCCGACCCACGGCCCCGTCTGGGCGACCAGCCATCTCGGCGACGAGATCATCTCGTTGGTCGGTACCGATCCGGTTGGCCATGCCGACAAGGCCTGGACCGTGGTCCAGACCCTGGAGGGCCAGGGTGGCGGCTCGCTGTTCATCAAGACCCATCCGGAGTCGACGAACCTTTACGTCGATACCCCGCTCAACCCCGAGGCCGAGCTTGCCTCCTCAATAGCGGTGTTCGATATCAACAATCTCGATGCCGGTTACGAAGTGCTGCCCATCGGCGAATGGTCGGGCATCACCGAAGGCGTCCGGCGCGTCGTGCAGGGCGAATACAACCAGGCCGGCGACGAGATCTGGTTCTCGGTATGGAACGGCAAAGAGCAGGAGTCGGCGATCGTCGTGGTCGACGACAAGACACGCCAGCTCAAGACCGTCATCCGTGACCCACGCTTGGTCACGCCGACCGGCAAGTTCAACGTCTACAACACGCGCAACGACGTGTACTGAGCGATGCCTTGGGCGGGGCCGGCGTGCCCCGCCCACCCTTTCCTGCGAGTGGCAAGGAGACCCAAGATGACGATCGACTGGAAAGGCCCCGGCAACGCCAATAAGATTCCCAAGGTGTATCTGGTCGGCGCGGGACCCGGCGATCCCGAATTGCTGACATTGAAGGCCGCGCGTCTGCTTTGCGAGGCCGATGCCGTGGTCTATGACCGCCTGGTGTCGGAGGCCGTTCTGAATCTGGCACCTGAAGTCGCCGAACGTATTTTCGTTGGCAAGGAAAGTGGTTTCCACGCCTTGCCGCAAGATCAGATCAATGCCCTTCTGGTGCGCCTGGCGCGGCGCTGCAAACAGGTCGTGCGGCTCAAGGGGGGCGATCCTTTCGTCTTCGGGCGCGGCAGCGAAGAGGCTGCGCATCTCGCCGAGCATGGCATTGCCTGCGAGGTGGTGCCGGGCGTTACCGCGGCCATGGGCTGCGGCGCGGCGGCCGGAATTCCGCTCACCCATCGCGGGCTTGCCAGCGGCGTTCGTTTTATCACCGGCCATTGCCGCGACAATGGTGAGCTCGACCTCGACTGGCACCGCCTGGCCGACCCGGACACCACCATCGTCATTTATATGGGGTTGGCCAATCTGCCGTTGATTGCGGTGCGGCTCATGGATGCCGGACTTTCGCGGGACACGCCTGCGGCGGCCATCGCCGATGGCACCCTGCCCGGCGAGAACGTTGTCACGGGAACGCTGTCAAGCCTGCCCGCCGCCGTCGCACGGCACGGCCTGCGGCCACCGGCGACGCTGGTCATCGGACAGGTGGCGGCCTTCGCCCAAGTTGACATGGCGGACGATGCGCTTGTCGCCTGCGAGACATAGCGGCTGGCTGCTCGCGGCCCTGCTTGCCGCGGGTACCGCTGCGGCCGAGCCGCCCGCGGCACGCCAAGACGAAATCCTCCATGCCCTGCGTCACGACTGCGGCTCCTGCCATGGCCTAACCTTGCACGGCGGCCTTGGTCCGGCGCTGCTGCCGGCACGGCTGGCAGATATGCCCGACGAGGCTTTGGTCGAGGTCATTCTCGATGGCCTTCCCGGCACGCCCATGCCACCTTGGCGCTTTATCCTGAGCCGAGACGAAGCGGCGTGGCTGGTGCGGCGCCTGAAGGAGGGTTTGTGACGTGAGATTTCTGATATTCGCCCTGGTCGTAGTTCTGGCGGGCTGCCAGCAGGCGCCTTTGCGCGGCAGCGGCGATCTCGGCCTGGTGATCGAGCGTGCGGCAGGGCGCATCGCGGTGATCGAGACCACCGCCAAGCAAGTGCTCGGCAGCATCGACGGCCTCGGCGACCTCTCCCATGCCTCGGCCGTGTTCTCGCGCGACGGGCGCTACGCCTTCATCTTCGGGCGCGACGGTGGCCTGACCAAGATCGATCTGCTTGAGCGCCGCATCGCCGCTCGCGTGGTGCAGGCGGGGAACAGCATCGGCGGCGCCATATCCCAGGACGGCCGCCTGGTCGCGGTCTCCAATTACGAACCCGGCGGCGTGCGCGTCTTCGATACAGGGACCCTGGTGCCGGTCGCCGACATCCCCGCCACCTATGGCAACAACGGCGCGCGCTCGAAAGTGGTCGGCCTGGTCGATGCGCCGGGGCAGCGATTCGTCTTCAGCCTCTACGACGCCGGCGAGATCTGGATCGCCGACATGGCCGATCCCGCCGCGCCCGCCATCACCCGTTACCGCGATGTCGGTGCCCAGCCTTATGACGGCCTGATCACGCCGGACGGACGCCACTATCTGGCCGGGCTGTTCGGCGAGGACGGCGTCGCCATGCTCGACCTCTGGCATCCCGAGATCGGCGTGCAGCGTGTGCTCGACGGCTATGGCCGCGGCGAGGAGCCCCTGCCGGTCTACAAGATGCCCCACCTGGAAGGCTGGGCCAGCGCGGGGGATCGCTTGTTCCTGCCGGCGGTCGGCCGCCACGAGGTACTGGTGGTAAACCGCGCCAGCTGGCGTGAGATCGGGCGCATCGCCGTGCATGGCCAGCCCATCTTCGCCATCGCCCGCCCCGACGGCCGCCAGATCTGGGTCAACTTCGCCCTGCCCAACAATGACGTGATCCAGGTCATCGATACGGAGACCCTGGAGATCGTCGCCGTGCTCGACCCCGGCAAGGCCATCCTGCACATGGAATTCACGCCCCGTGCCGAGCAGGTCTGGGTGTCGGTGCGCGATGCGGACAAGGTGGTGGTCTACGATCCCGACACGTTCGAGGTTCTGGCCAGCCACACGATCGACAAGCCCAGCGGCATCTTCCTCTCGGCGCGCGCCCACAGGATCGGGCTATGACCGTGCTGAGCGATGAAGAGCGCAGATTGCTCGACGGCTACCAGCATGACTTCCCCTTGCTGCAACAACCGTTCGCCGTCATTGCGGCGGAACTCGGCATGGCCGAGGACGAGGTCATCGAGAGCTGCCGGCGTCTGCAGGATGACGGCGTGATCAGCCGGATCGGCGCCACCGTGGCACCCCATCGCAACGGCTGGAGCACCCTTGCGGCCATGGCCGTGCCGCCGGAGCGCCTGGAGCAGATCGCGGCCCTGGTCAGCGCCCGCCCAGAGGTCAACCACAATTACGAGCGCGAGAACGCGATCAATCTCTGGTTCGTGGTCACCGCCGCCAGCCGCGACGACGTTGCCGGCGTGCTCGATGACATCGCCCGGGAAAGCGGCATCGAGGTGCTCGACCTGCCGCTGGAAGAGCCGTTTCGCCTCGATCTGGGATTCCCCCTGGAATGGCGCTGAGCCGGAACGACAGGCGGCTGCTGGCCGCGCTCGAAGACGGCTTGCCGCTCACCGGCGAGCCTTTCGCCGTGCTCGCCGGGCGCCTCGGCTGGGCGGAAGCGCGGGTGCGCGAGGACATCGACGATTTGCAGGCCCGCGGCGTCATCCAGCGCTTCGGCATCGTCGTCAACCACCGCCGGCTCGGCTACGACGCCAATGCCATGGTGGTCTGGGAAGCGCCGCAAGAGTCGGCCAGCGAGAGCGGCCACAAGCTGGCGGCACTGCCCTATGTCACCCTCGCCTATCGGCGCGCGCCGCGCCCGCCGCTCTGGCCCTATACGCTCTATGCCATGATCCACGGCCGCGACCGTGGCCAGGTCGAGGCCCTGATCGAGGTGGCGACGACGGCGGCCGGGCTTGCCGATGTGCGCCGCGAGATCCTCTTCAGCAAGCGCTGCTTCAAGCAGCGCGGTGCCCGCTACCGGCGGGAGCTGGCCGATGGATGACATCGACCGCAAGATCATCAACGCCCTGCAAGGCGGCTTTCCCATTTCCGAGCAGCCCTATGCCGAGGCCGCTGCGAAGCTCGGCCTCGACGAAGCGACTCTGATTTCGCGCGTGCGAGCGCTGCTGGCCGAGGGCACCCTGTCGCGTTTTGGCCCGCTCTACGATGCCGAGCGCCTCGGCGGCGCCGTGACCCTGGCGGCGATGGCGGTGCCCGATGCGCATTTCGATGCCATCTGCGAGCTCGTCAACGATCATCCCGAAGTCGCGCACAACTATGCCCGCGAGCACGCCCTCAACATGTGGTTCGTGGTCGCTGCCGAAAGCCGCGAGCGCATCGATGCCGTGCTTGATGCCATCGAGGCCGAGACCGGCTGCGACGTGTTCGATATGCCCAAGGAAGAGACCTTCTTCTTAGCCCTGAGGCTGCAAGCATGACGGACCTCGACGCCACGGACCATGCCATCGTGCTGGCTACGCAAGCGGGCCTGCCGCTCTGTGCGCGGCCTTATCATGCGGTGGGTGAAGAAATCGGCGTGTCGGGCGAGGAGGTCATGGAGCGCATGCAGGCCATGCGCGCGCGCGGCGCTATCCGTCGCCTCGGTGCGGTGCCCAACCACTACGCCATCGGCGTGCAAGCCAACGCCATGTCGGTCTGGGACGTCGACGACGCGCGCGTCTCGGCGCTGGGCGCCGTGGTGGGGGCGCTCGAGGGCGTCAGCCATTGCTATCGCCGGCCCCGCCATCTGCCCGACTGGCGCTACAATTTCTTCGCCATGGTTCACGGTCGCGAGCGGGCGCAAGCGCAAGCGCAAGCGGAGGAGATCGCGGCCATCCTCGGCGACGCCTGCCGCGCCCACGATCTGCTGTTCAGCACCCGCATCCTCAAAAAGACCGGTCTCAGACTGGTCGCGGACTGAGCCATGTTCCGCTTGCACCAGTTCATGTCCGAGCTCTTCAAGCCGACGCCCGTGGTGCGCCGGCGGCCGCCGGGGCCGGTGGTGATCTGGAACCTGATCCGGCGCTGCAATCTCAACTGCCGCCATTGCTATGCCTTGTCGACCGACGTCGATTTTGCCGGCGAGCTGAGCCTTGCCGAGGTCGAGACGGTGATGGCGGACCTGCGCGGCTTCGGTGTGCCGGTGCTCATTCTCTCCGGCGGCGAGCCCCTGCTGCGCCCGGATATCTTCGAGATATCCGCTCATGCCAAGGCGCTCGGCTTCTATACCGCTCTGTCGACGAACGGCACTTTGATCGACGATGCCATGGCCGACCGCATCGCCGGCATCGGCTACGATTATGTCGGCATCAGCCTCGACGGCATTGGCGCCGTGCACGACACCTTCCGCCGCCAGGACGGCGCCTTCGATGCCGCGCTGGCCGGTTTGCGCCGCTGTCGCGACCGCGGCGTCAAGGTCGGCATGCGTTTCACCATGACCGAAGCCAACCACGAGTCCCTGCCGCCTTTGCTCGACCTGATGGAGGCGGAGGCGGTGGACAAGTTCTATCTCTCGCACCTGGTCTATTCAGGGCGTGGCAACCGCTACCGCGACGACGACGCCATGCACCGCACCACTCGCGAGATGATGGACCTGCTGTTCGAGCGCTGCCTGGCGTCAGTCGAAGCCGGTGCCAGCCGCGAATATGTCACCGGCAATAACGACGCCGACGGCCCCTATTTCCTGCACTGGGTGAAGCAGCGCTTCCCGGACCGGGCGGCGCATATCGAAGCCAAGCTCGAGGCCTGGGGCGGCAACGCCTCCGGCGTCAACGTCGCCAATATCGACAATCTCGGCAACGTGCACCCGGACACCCACTGGTGGCACTACGATCTCGGCAATGTGCGCGAACGGGCGTTCTCGGAGATCTGGCCCGACACCTGCGATCCCATCATGGCCGGCCTCAAGGCGGAGTCGCGCAACATAAGCGGACGCTGCGGCGAGTGCCGCCATTTCGCCATCTGCAACGGCAATACGCGCATCCGGGCGCTGCGCCTCTACGACGACCCCTGGGCCGAGGACCCGGCCTGCTATCTCAATGGCGCCGAGATCGGCGTATCGGCCGAAGCCGCGGAGTAACTATGCGCCTGTTGATCGCTTTCATGCTTTGCCTTGCTTCTGCCGCAGCAAGCGCGGCGGACGCCCCGGCGCTCTATGCCGAACATTGTGCCGAGTGCCACGGGCCGGAGCGACTGGGCGGCATGGGACCGGCGCTGCTGCCGGGCAATCTCGGGCGCCTCAAGCGCGAGGCGGGGGCGGGGGTGATTCGTGACGGCCGCGTCTCGACCCAGATGCCGGGCTTTGCCGAGCAGCTGGACGAGGCCGAGGTCGAGGCCCTGATCGGGCTGATCTTCACGCCGCCCACCACGCCGCCGGTTTGGGGCGTGGCCGAGATCGTTGCCAGCCGCATCGCGCATGTCGACGAAGTGCCGGCCGAGGCGACGCCCGTATTCGATGCCGACCCGCTCAATGTCTTCGTCGTCGTCGAGAGCGGCGACCACCATGTCAGCCTGCTCGACGGCGACAGCTTCGCGGTCATCGCGCGCTTCCCCAGCCGCTATGCGCTGCACGGTGGCGCCAAGTTCTCGCCGGACGGCCGCTTCGTCTATTTCGGTTCGCGCGACGGCTGGGTCTCGAAATACGACCTCTACCGCCTCGAGCTGGTGGCCGAGATCCGCGCCGGCATCAACACCCGCAACATCGCCATCTCGGGCGACGGCCGCGTCGTCGCCGTGGCCAATTATCTGCCCAACACCCTGGTCATGCTCGATAGCGATTTGCGCCTATTGCAGGTCAAAGACGTGCTCGGCGAGATCGACAAGGCGCCGTCGCGGGTCAGTGCGGTCTACCAGGCGGCACCGCGCGAGAGCTTCGTCGTGGCGCTCAAGGACATCCCCGAGATGTGGGAGGTGGCCTATGCCGAGGACGCACCGCCCGTGCTTGGCGACTTCGTGCATTCCCACGAGAAAGGCATGGTCGAGGCGCTCGCCGCGGATGCCGGCGCTTTCCCGGTGCGCCGGGTGCCGCTCACAGCACCCCTCGACGACTTCTTCTTCGACCCTACCTACCGTCTGGTCATGGGCTCCGCGCGCGGTGCCGACAAGGCCGTCGTCGTGCATCTCGACGTGCGCCGGGAGATCGCCGAGATCGCCATGCCCGGCCTGCCGCACCTGGGCTCAGGCATCTCCTGGCTGCGCAACGGCGCGCGGGTGATGGCGACACCCCATCTCGGCAAGGGCCGCATCAGCGTCATCGACATGGAGGACTGGTCGGAGATCGCCACCATCGACACCCTCGGCCCCGGCTTCTTCATGCGCAGCCACGAGAACACGCCGTATGCCTGGGCCGATGTCTTCTTCGGCCCCAACAAGGACGCCATCCACGTCATCGACAAGCAAAGCCTGGAGATCGTTCGCACCCTAAGGCCGGAGCCCGGCAAGACTGCAGCCCACATCGAGTTCACCCGCGACGGCAGCCACGCCCTGGTCAGCCTCTGGGATCACGACGGCGCCATCATCGTCTACGACGCCACCACCCTCGAAGAAGTGACCCGCATCCCCTTCGTCAAGCCGTCAGGCAAATACAACGTCTACAACAAGATCAGCTTGAGCGAGGGCACGAGTCATTAAGGCAGGCTGGCTGGGGCGCCTGGGATCGAACCAGGGATCACGGGATCAAAACCCGTTGCCTTACCACTTGGCCACGCCCCAGCAGGCTGGGCGCCCCCTATAGCACAGGGATTTCGGAGCGCAAAGGCGGTGGTTGACTTAAGTCCTCAATACTCTAAGGAAGCCTCCATGACAGACGCAAAGATAATCGACGGCAAGGGGTTTGCGCACGCCTTAAGGGCACGCATCGCGGACCAGGTTTCCACTGTGCAGGAAAGCCATGGCCTGGTGCCCGGTTTGGCCGTGGTTCTGGTGGGCGACGACCCGGCAAGCCAGGTCTATGTGCGCAACAAGGGCAAGGCGATGACGGCCGCCGGCATGCTCAGCCGCGAGCGCCGCCTGGCGGCGGACGCCAGTCAGGAAGCGGTGCTCGCCGAGGTGGCGGCTTTGGCAGCGGACCCGGCCATTCACGGCATATTGGTGCAGCTGCCTCTGCCCGACCATATCGACACCACCGTGGTGCTCGACGCGGTGCCGCCGGAGAAGGACGTCGACGGCTTCCACCCGGTCAATGCGGGCAGGCTGTTCGCCGGCCGCGAGGCTCTGGTGCCGTGCACGCCGCAAGGCTCGATGATGCTGCTTGAGGACACGCTGGGCTCGCTGTCGGGCAAGGACGCGCTGGTCATCGGGCGTTCCAATATCGTCGGCAAGCCCATGGCCATGCTGCTGCTGGCGGCAAGCTGCACCGTGACCATGGCGCATTCGCGCACCCGCGATCTTGCCGAGGCCTGCCGCCGCGCCGATATCGTCATCGCCGCCGTCGGCCGGCCCGAGATGGTGCGCGGCGACTGGCTCAAGCCCGGCTGCACCGTGATCGACGTCGGCATCAACCGCATTCCCGGCGAGGGCGGCAAGCACCGCCTGGTCGGCGATGTCTGTTTCGAGGAAGCCGTAGCCGTGGCCGGCGCCATCACGCCGGTGCCCGGCGGCGTCGGCCCCATGACCATCGCCTGCCTGCTGCGCAATACGCTGCTGGCGGCCTGCGCCCAGGCCGGGGTGGCGGTGCCTGATTAATTGGTGACAGTTACCTATTTCCGACGCGCTCTACCGCGTAGGGTCTTGTAGGAAATAGGTAACTGTCACCAATTAATACTCACTCCCTGTGGGTCTCGGCGAACTTGTCGAGGCGGTCCTTCGGTTGTTCCTTCTGGTGCTTGGCCTTCCAGTCGTCATAGGGCATGCCGTAGACGACTTCGCGAGCCTCGTCGTAGCTCAGCGTCTCGCCGCGCTCCTCGGCCTCGGCCCGGTACCATTTGGACAGGCAGTTGCGGCAGAAGCTGGCGAGGTCCATGAGGTCGATGTTCTGCACGTCGGTGTGCTCGCGGAAATGCGCCACCACGCGGCGGAAGGCGGCGGCCTCGATCTCGGTACGCTTGGCGTCATCCATGTCTCGCATCCTTTTATTGTTGAGGGCGCGATCTTACGCCGCCGCCGCGGTGCCGAGAAGGGTCTCCTGCAACAGCATGTCGACGACGCCGCGCGCCGCCTCTTCGGGGCTGGCGCCGTCGCCGCGCAGCATGCGCCATAGCAGCCCGTTGATTAAGTGGCTTTGCTGATTCTCACTCCCAGACGATGAA
>CAYPAX010000039.1:0-3499 GCA_964408735.1 uncultured Rhodospirillaceae bacterium
TACCTTCTACCATATCTTCGGCGCCGGGGTCAGCGATCAGGCCTGGCCGATCTACGCGCTCGACGGCAATCCGAATACCCTGTTCCAATGGTCCTTTTCGGGCGACGGATACCGCGAGTTCTGGGAGATGACCCTGCATCGGCCGTTGCGCACGGACGCCATCACCGTGCACCACTGGCCTGACGAGGGCAATCGGCTGGTGCGCTATCGCTTCCGGCTCTACGACCATTTCGAGAATGTGCTGTTCTCCACCGACGTCGAGACCGACGGCATCAAGGATGTCATCGCCGTCGATCCCGAGCTCGATTTCTTCGCCATGCAAATCAGAGTGCTCGAAGCCGTGGGCAAGACTCCGGCGATCAGCGAGATCGAGGCCCAGGTGCTCGATTCCGTGGCCTACGAGCCGTTGTCCCATTCGCCGTGGCAGATCGTCTTTCCGCGCCCCGATCACGGCAGCCGCGCCGCCTTCGAGCATAGCCGCACCCTGCATGTGCTGGGCAGCAGCGCTTTCGAGGACGGCACGCGCGTTGCCATGCGGGCGCAGGCGCTGCGGGCGATGCCACGGCCCAGCCTGCATCTGTATGTCGATACGGAAGAGGACGTGGTGGCCGACGACGATCAGCTCAGCCTGCGCGAGGCCATCCTGTTTCTCGACGGAAGGCATAGCCTGACAGAGTCCGAATTGGAGCTTGTCGAAGGCGAGCCGGGATGGGCGGCGACCATCGAGCTGTTGGTGGACCGCATCGCCTTGCGCGAGCCGCTGCCGACAATCCGCTATCCCGAGATTCGTCTGCTCGGCGAAGGCACGCGTCTGGAAGGGCAGGCGCGCCTGCTCGCCTTCGAGGATAGCGTGCGGGTCAGAGTGAGCGGCCTGACGCTTGCGGGCAGCATCAGCGCCGAGGGCGTCGGCATGCTCAGCATCACGGATTCGGTCATGAGCGATTTCGGCGCGGTCGGCCTCTCCAGCGGCACTGCCAGGACACAGGTCGCCCGCAGCCGTTTCGCGCGCGGAGAGCTTGCCATCGCTACCGAGGCGGAGCTGCATGTGCTGGAAAGCCGTTTCGAGGCGCTTGCCACGGCAATCCTGCCGGCGCAACGGCAGCCCACGGTTCTCTTCGCCAATCGCTTCGAGGATGTGCCTGTGCCGCTCCAATTGCTCCGAGGGGGCGAGGGGAATGAGACGATCATCGCCGTCGGCAACCATGCGGAAGGCGCTCTTGCGCCTGTCGCCCGGCCGGCTGGCGACAATGACCTGTGGGCTCGCGAGCGCGCTGGGATGTTCTTGGCCAATACGCCACGCCGCTTGGGGTTGCCGGGCGAGATATTCACGCTCGAACGCGTCACCTTCAGCGGCGACGGCGTCATCGATATGCGCGAAGGGCAGGGGCAGGCCGCCCTGCGTCATATGGAATTCGATGGCGAAGGCGCGCGCTGCCTTGTCGCGCGGGCCGGCAAGCGTCACCGCCTGATCGGCCTGCCATTTTTCGCACTGCTATACGACACGCCGCTGGACGTGACCTGCGTCGGGCGGAACAATGCCGACCGCCGGCATCTGTTGCCGCCGGGTGGTGACGAGCTCGCCGCCTTGACCGACAGTGTGGCAATGACCAGCATATCGGCTTCCGACCAGCCCGAGCCTCTGCTGCAGCGGGCGGAACTGGATGGGTTCCCGCTGACGCTTCGCAACACCGCCTTCGGCGACGGTCTGGCTGTGCCGGACCGGCGCCCCGGGCGGCGAGCCGAGGCTATCGGACAGCTTGTCGCCGCCATGGTCGAGGCCGGCAATCCGCAAGCCGCGGTCGCCGCCGCACTTGCCGCGCACGATCGCCTGCCGGGCAATGCCGGGATCGTCGAGACCGCGTTCTACGCCGCCGAGCGCTGGGCACGGCAACTTGAGGAAGCCGGTGCCTTCGACGACGCCGGTGACTTGCTCTCTGATATGCGCGACAGGCTCGGCGGTGGGGCAGAGGCCGACGAGGTCTATCGTTCCCATCTGCACCGCTATGCCGAGGCCAGCATCGCCGCATCAGCCTGGACGAAGGCCATCGACATTTACGATGCTGTTCTCGCCGAAGACCCGGCCGACGAGATTGCATCGAACAATCTTGTCTATACTTATCGCCAGTGGGCCATCGCCCGCGTTGACGACGAGCCTCCGGATGCCTTGGTGCAATGGCTCGACGAAGCGGCCGTGGCGCGCCCTGCCATGGCAAACGATTTCTCTGAGATCGCCGACGCTATCCTGATGCGGGCGCTCAGTGCCGCGGTGGATGACGGTCGCTACGAACATGCCTTCGACACTGCCGGCCTCGCCTTTTTGCGGGCCGAGACCGTGGATAACCGTAACAACCTGGTTTTCGTCTTTCAGGAATGGGTCACGAATATCGACGTCGCCGGTGCCATCGCGGCCTTGGCCGTGGCCCATGAGCGCCACCCGGAAATCGGCGACTTCGACGAGGTCGTCAACATCGCCGTTGGTAACAGGGTAGTGGCGCTGATAGATGGCGGCGACGCAGCATCGGCACTGGCTGTCGCCGAGGCCTTGCTGGCGGCCTCCGACGATCCCCGCTTCGATGAGATCTATGTCTATGCCGCGATACGCCATACGGACCAAGTGCGCTCGCAGAGCGGCTTCGACATGGCAATGTCGGCGATAGAGTCAGCCATCTTCAGCCATCCGAACCTTTCAGCCTTGCGGCAAAACGCCGCCGGGTTGGCCAACGATCAGGCCATCGCGCATGCGAATGACGGCAATCCGGCAGAAGCCGTCGCCACCTACCGCCGTGGCCTGGCGCTTGATCCGCAAAGCGAGCTGCTACGGAACAACCTGTACATCACTTACGTGAACTGGGCCGTCGATCTGGTCAACAACGGCAGCCATGCGGAAGGCTTGCGCGTGGCCGAGGAAGCCCTCGGATTATACGCCGGCGATGCCAAGCTGATCGAGATTCGCGACTTTGCGAGGCAACGAATGTGATGGCCTACTTCAAGCACGTTCTTATCGCAGCAACCGCACTTTGCCTCTGCTTCATCGCGCCGGTTCGCGCTGATATTCCCAGCGAAGCCGAGTACCAGACAGCCCGCGAAGGGGTGGCGTTGCTATTCCGGCGCACCAAACAGGCGCGCGAGATGATCAACGATGCGCGCTTCGATCCCGACGTGCTCGCGGATCACTTGGGGCCGAACATCGACGACCTGTTTGCCTATGTCCGCGACGAGATCGCGCTCGAGCCCTATGCCGGCGTGATGCGCTTTGCCGAGGGCACGCTGATGTCGCGCGCGGGCAGTGCCTGCGATCAAAGCGTGCTGCTGGCGACCCTGCTGCGCTATCACGGCCACGACGTACGCTTCGCTCGGGCCAGTCTTGACGATGCCGCAGCGGCGCGCGTTCTGGCCCAGGCCACGAGCCCGGTCGTGCGGCCCTTTGCGGATATCGGCGATCCTGCCCTGGTCGGTCTTTACGAGACCATGGGCCTGAGCGCGGAGGAAGCGGCCGACG
>CAYPAX010000039.1:3599-37317 GCA_964408735.1 uncultured Rhodospirillaceae bacterium
CCGACGGCTACGACTGGAACATGGAGACGCTGCAAGCGGAGTTCGCCGCGGCGGGCGTTATATTTGATGGCGCGGGGATCACGCAGGCTGCCGTGGCCGGGCTGCGCGATCACTGCTGGGTGCAGGTCCTTGTCGAGGGAAGCTGGCGCGATCTCGATCCCGTGCTGGACGAGAAGGTCGCCGAGCCACTTGCCACGCCACCGATCTTGCCCGGCGACCTGCTGCATCGCCTGCGCGTGACGGTGGAAATTGCCCAGAATGTCGATGGTGTCGTCACGAACAAGGTCAGTCTCGACGAGACGGTTCCGCTCGGCCGGGCCGTAAGCCATCTCTCCCTTTCGATCGTGCCCGAGATCGTCGAGGGGGATGCCTTCCAGCAACTCAACGACCCCGCTTTCGTGCGCGCCTTCGAGGTCGCCTGGCCGGCGCTGCGTGTCGGCAGCGACTATTACGAAGGCGAGCCCTTCGACCTCAATGGCAATATCGTCGCGCGGGAAGTGTCGTCGCGAATCCCGCTGCAGGAAGCCTTCGATGCCCCCATCAGCGTGCTCGACGATTTGTTCGGCGGTGGCGAAGAGGCGGCGCCGGCGCCTGTGGCAGGGAGCCTAGACCGGGTTACGGTCACCTTCACGCAGATCGCTCCCGATGGCAGCGAGCAGATCGCACGCCGCGACATCGTTCGCCCACCGCAACCCGGGCAGGACGCGGACGCCGTCAAGATGCAGGCCCGGCGTCAGCTCATGGGCCGCTTCGACATGCTCGCCAGCGGCAGCCGGCTCGATGCCGCATTCACCCTGGCCCAGCAAATGGACGCGTTCCTGGCCAACCGCCAGGCATTGTTGACGGCCCTGGCAGACGCCTATGGCCGCCCCCAACCTAACCAGACCACGGTCTACGAAAACCGTTTCCAGCCCTATCCCTCGGCACTGCTGGGTTTCTTGATGAGCCGTGCGGCATTGCTCGATCAGCATGCGGCGGAAACCTTTCCCGATCTGGTCGCCTATTTGCCGGCACCGGTATTGGTCGCCTTCCGTCTCGGCTCGGTGGCCAAGACAGCTGACCAAGTGGCTTTCGATGCCGGCTTCGATATTCTCTTCAACCCGGTCGATGCCGTCTCGCGTGATGGCGAGGTAGCGCCGGACGTGCGCGCCGAGCTGCGTTTCCGCCAAGGTCTTGTCGACACTTTGCTGGAATATCTCGCCCTCGGCGGCGGCGACGCGGTCAATGCCCATTCCGTGCTGGCCCGAGCACATGCCGAAGGCGTGCCCTTGATCGCGCTCAATGGCCCTGATGATCCGCGCCTGGCGGAGATAGACATCGATCCCGTGACTGCCGGCGCGCTGGCTGCGGACCTGGCAAGCGGGCACGCGCTGCTCGCCCCGGCGCAGGCAGTACACTTGGACGGGCATGCGGCGTTTGCCTGGTGGCGGCTCGATCCCGCGACGGGCGTGCTGTTGGGAATCGATCCTCTCGGCGGCGGCTCGGCGATGATGGAATACATTGTCGGCCAGCTTCCCGCGATCCTGACCATGGGCACGATCTGCGGCATATTCGCCTTTGTGCTCGAAGGCGAGCTGACGGCGAGCAACGTGGGATTATGCATCGTGCTGTCGGTGGCTGGCGGCCTGGCTGCGCCGTACATTCAAGCCGCCTGGGTGCGGGTGCTGCAATGGGTGTTGTCACGCATCGCACCGGGCCTCGTCGCTTCCTTGCCCGCGGCCGGTGGCAGTGGAGCGGGTGCGGCGGCGGCGGGCGGCGGTATGCTCGCAGGCATGCGGGCGTTCTCCGGCGGCCGCGGCAGTGGTGCGCGGCCCGCTCCGGGCTCAGGCTCGCGCCCGGTCATCGAGACGCCCGGCGGCCCGCGCAATAGTGGCCGTTTCAACGAAGCGCGGGCCCGTCCCCAGGAAGGGCAGGGGCGTCCGCGCGACAACCTCGTCGACTCCGGGGCCGATACCAACGTGGGCGGCGGCGGCCGCACAGGACCTACTGGCACCGAAATCATAGAGGGTGGCGGCGGCCGGCGGACAGGCCCGCGCCCGGCGGAGAATCTGGTCGAGCAGCCTGCTGTGCGCGAGGGCCAGGGCCAGGGCGAGGGCGTGACACCGGGGCCGAGGACTCCGCGCGAGCAATTCCGCGACATGGTCGAGGAAGCGATGGGGCCCGGGCGTGGCGATGGCTTCGACATGACGGTGCCGCGCACGCGCTTCGAGCGCATGACCGAAACCCAACGCCAAGCCGCCCGCGAGGCTTTCGAGCGCGTTCGCCGGGCCGATCCGCTTGGCGATCCCAAGCAGCAATTGCACGAGATCATGGAAGCCGCGCAAAACGGCGTTCCCGTGCCCGAGATCATCGCGCGGACCGCGGCCAGGGACCCGCAATTCACGAATCTGGAAGCATTGGCCCGCGAGGCCGGCGTGACGCCGCAGCGAATGCGCGAGATGGTCGAAAGCCAAATGGCCGAGGCTCAACCCGGCCAGGAGCTCTACGTCGACGAAGCCGGGCTGCTTCGCACGCGCCCGCAAGGCGGCCCCACATCGGGCCGCACCCTGCACGAGCGCCAGCTCATGGAGATGGACCCGCAAGGCAATCGCAGCGATGCGGCGCGTGAGGCGCGTTGGCGGGCGGAGCGCGATGCGGCTGACGGAATCACGCCTGAGCAGAGCCTGGTCGGAGCCGCGCATAACAACGAGATGTCGCTGGCCGAATTCCAGAACCGCACCGGCCAGACCCGGCAACAGGCCCAGGAAAACCTGTCGGAATATCTGCAAGAGCGCTATCGCATGAGCGAGGCCGAGGCCAACCAGGCCGCGGCCGAGTGGGCAGGGCGGGGCAGCACCGAGACGGTTGCGCCGCCGGGTCCCGAGACCGATCCCCTCACCAGTCCCTGGGGCGAGACCCCGACGGGCGGCGAGACACCGCCGTGGCAACGCCAGCCCGGCGATACGGTTCGACTGCCCGTGGCCGAAACCCCGGTCGGCGAGAGCGTGCCAGCGCCGGTCGGGCCAGGTGAAACGGTGCGTATCCCGCGGGCCGAGCTTGAGCGCATTGTCAACGAAGGTGGGCCTGGAGATACCGTGCGCATCCCTCGGGCCGAGCTCGAGCGCATCGTCAACGAGGGCGGGCCTGGCGAGACCGTGAATATTCCCCGCGCGGAGCTTGAGGCCCTGATGAACGAAGGCGGCCCGGGCGAAACCGCGAGGATTCCACGTTCCGAAATCGAACGCCTGATGGCAGAGGAAAACCGCCCGGTGGTCGAGGAGCTGACGCCCGAAGACCTCGGTATTCCCGCCCGCGAGACCCCCGAGCAGGTGGTCGAGCGCCTGCGCGGCCAGGAGGAGGCCGGCGAAGCCTTAAGCGACATGCAGCAGGTGGAGCGCTGGCAGGCGGAGCGTGAGATCCAACAGCGCGAGGATGTCCGCCTGCACCGGGAGCGTCAGGCCGAGCTGCTGCGCCGACAGAACGAGGTGGGCGAGTTCGATGTGCCGCCAAGGCCGGGCCGGCAGATGCGCAATCCCGAAGATGGCAACTATCCGCGCCGGCCGTTGGTCCGGGGCGATGCCAATTATGTTCGCAACATCATGGAGAATTCGCCCTATCGCCGCACCCAGCCGGATGTCTCGGGCCAGGTGGTCAACCGCTATGTCGAGCAAATGTTGGCGGGCGAGTTTCCCACCAGTCCTGACGGCATGCCCATAACTATCGGTTCGCAAAACCAGATCGTCCAGGGCCACCACCGCTTGATCGCCGCTCAGGTCGTCAGGCAGCTCACCGGACGCCCCCTGACGGAAGGGCCGAACCGGATCATTCCAGAGGGTGAAATCGTCACCGACCCCGGTGCCAATCCGCCAGCAAGCGGCTGGAATGGCGTCGGCGTGGATTGACGGGGCCGATATGCGCCGAATTGCCTTTGCTGCGATCCTCTGCCTGTCAGCCTCGCTGACCCATGCTCAGCAGCAGTCGCCGCTCGAGGGCAACCTGATCACCGAGGCCTTGTCGCTTCTGGTCGAGAGTTTCGAAACGCGTGACAGCCTGCTCGGCGAAGCACCACCGCCGGGTGGCGCCTATCTGACGCTGCGGGCGCAGATCACGAACCGCCATCTGGAGAATGCGGTCACCCTGCCGCCCGTCCAGGAGATGTTTGCCCTCGACCTCGGCGCCCGGGGCGCCGCCGGCCTGCATCCCCTGAGCGCGGATCTGTTCGATCCTTTCTGGGGCGTGCTGGCACTTGCACCGGGGGAGACCCGATTGGTCGAGATGGCGTTCGCTATTCCCGGCGATGCCGCGCCGGACATCACTCTGCTCTATTTGGGCGAAGGCGATGCCAGGGCGCTGCAGCTTGCCGGCACTCGGGCGGCCGATGCGACGGTGCAGGCGGAGGGCCGAAATTCAGATGCGGCTTTGACGGTTCATGCGCTGTCATTCGCCGACAGCCATGGTGATTTCCGCGCACCGGCCGGGCATCGCCTAGCCCTGGTCGACTTTTCGCTGCAGGCGCTGAGGCCGCCGCGCGGGCGAACGGCATTGGCGCGCTTCCTGGCCCTTGTCGAGGACGGCTCGTATGTCAGCCAGGCCGATGCGGCCAGCACCGTGACGACGCCTTTCGTCGGTTGGCCTGAGGCCTTGCCCGCCGGTGTTACGGCGCGCGCACGCGCAGTCTTCGTGGTGCCGTCAGAAACCGGCGACCTGGCCTTTCAGCTCTATACGCCGTCCGGGCCCCTGGCTCTCGACCTGACACCCGATATCCCTTCGCCTGAACCGTCCGAGGCCTTGTCGGCCCCTGAGCAGGCCGGTGGCTTGCGCGTCACCCTGTACGATGCGGCGGAGAGGCCGGATATCGGACTCTCCGATGCGGCGCTACGTATCGTTGCCATCGATATCGGCCTCAAGCTCGAAGGTGCGCGGACACCGGTCTTTCCCTTGCGCGTCGGTGGTGCCATGGCGCTGATCGACGGTGCCGGCGCGGCCCATGCGCCGGTCGATATCGGTGCTCGATTGCACCGGCCGCTGGGGGACGGCGAACTCTGGGAGGGGCAGGAATATCGCGGCGCCGTGGCCTTTGCCGTTCCCGTTGCCTGGCAGACATTCTTTCTCGAGGTTCAGGGTCCCGGCGAGACCGTCTCGGTGATCGTCCCTGTCAGAGCTGTCGAGCCGGCACCGGAACCTGAACCTGTGCCTGAGCTGACCGGCTTCGATGCGGCGATCGAGACAGCAGGCGGCGAGGACGCCTTCGGTCGCGCGATCAAGGTCTTACGCCGACGCTGGCAGCGTTTGGACGCGGCTGGACAACAGGTCGTGCTCGACGCCTTCGAAAGGCTGCAGCCCTTGATGCCGGCGCTGCCGCCGGCGGCGACCTTGCGCCGCCTGGTACTGCGCGGCGGCGACAGCGCCTCGGTCGACGAGGCCATGGTATCGGCCTTGCTGGACGATGCGATCGACGGTCTGGCGCTTGGCGACGTGGCGTCCGCCCTCGGCTTGCCACGTGACGAAGCACTTGCACGTTTGAGCCAGGCTTTTGCCGATATGCGGCCCAACACCGCGCTGGTCGTGGACGGGGGCGGGCGCTTGCGCCTGGCAACGGCCAACCAGCAAGAGATCGAGGCAGCAGAACTTGCGGTGATGCTACGCCGCATGGTGCCGCAGATGACAGCGGCCGAGGCGCTACAGCGGACCGAGGCAGCGCAGGCGCTCGGTCTTGGGAGGGCGGCCACCGTGGCGGGTGCCGCTTTCGAGCATGGGATTCCTGCAGCCTCTCTCGGCGCCCGTTTCGGCCTCGACGAAACCGCGCTGGCGCAGGTCTTGCTCTCTTATCTCGATGCGCGCGGGCCGGCGGTGGATGCCGCCGAACAGCAGCGCCGGGTGGCCGCCTATTTGGCTGCCGAGGCACCGATTCCGGAGCCCGAACCACCTGCGATGGTGACTGTCTTCCTGCCGCTGGCATCCGACGGCTTGCCGACACCGGCGGAACCGGTATTCGTGCCGCCGCAGCTCGCCTTGGCGCTGCCGGCGGCCCTCGACAGGCCGCCGCGCTGGGAGAATGCCCCCATCGACCTCGTCACGGTATTCCTGCCGGCCGCACCGTCAGCGCTCGCTCTGCCCAGGCCTCCCATCATGGTCGCGGCGATCGATCCCTCGGTGCCGTTGCCGTCGCCACTGCCCCTGCCGTGGCGGGATCCGGAGCCGGAGCCGGAGCCACAAGACCCTGTGGCGGCGCTGCTTGCCGAGGCCGAAGCGCTGCGCCGGGCCGACAAGCTCACCACGCCAGTCGGCGAGTCGGCCATCGACCGCTATCGCCAGGTGTTGGGGCTTGACCCCGGCAATGCGGCGGCGCTGGCCGGCATCGCGGGTATCGGCGCGACCTATCGCGGCTGGGGGCGCAGCAATCTTGCGCGTGGCAACAACACCAAAGCGGCGACCTATTTCAACCGTGCCGTGGCGGTCGATGCCAGGGACGGCACGGCCCATGCCCTGCTCGGCCTGGCGCGACAGCGCTCAGGCGACATCGCGGGCGCCGAGGCCGCCTATCGCGACGCCCTGGCCATCGATCCCGGCATCGGCGATCTCCACCGCGCCTTGGGCCTGATGCTGTACCGGGCCGGGCGCTATGCGGAGACGGCATCGGCGCTCGGCGATGCGGCACGGAACGGCGCGGGCGACGCCACGACGTGGCTCTATTTCGGCTTGTCGGCGATAAAGCTCGGCAGTCTCAACGGCGCCGAATCCGCCTTCCGCGCCGGCATGGAGGCCGCACCCGCCGATGCCCGCCTGCACCGCGAGCTGGGCTACCTGCTGCTCGAGCTGCAACGCCATGGCGAGGCGGCATCCGAATTGGAGACTGCCGAGCGGCTCGACCCGAGCGACCTCTTCACCCCCCTCTACCTGGGTCTAACCTATCGGGCGCTGGGCGACCTGTCGGCCGCGGACGCGGCGTTCGAGCGCCACCGATGCCTGCTCGCGACCCTCAATCCTCGCTGAGGCGGGCGGCCAGGGCGTCACCGCGGAACGCCGGGTCGCGCTCGGTCTGATAGGCGAGGATCGCCTCACGCAAGGCCGGGCTCATTTCGCCGTCGAGGGGGCCGTCGTAATAGCCCGCTGCCGCCAACTCCCGCTGGGTCTCGGCCGTAGCCGGACCGCGTTCGGGAACCGGATCCGGTTCGGCCTCGGGCTCGCGCCACTGCGGCTCGGGCTCGGGCTCGACCCAAGGTGGCGCGATCTCGACTTCGCTTTCCTCGACCACGCTCCAGACGCCGTTGCCAGTGCGGCAGGCCTTGCCGGCCACGAGTTGCGAGGCGGTATCCCCCGGATAGGTGCGGTGATATTCCCGGCATGGCGTGCCGTCCGGCTGGATTTCGGTGGCAACCGCCGTGATGGTGCCGGAATTGCCGGTCTCGGGATTGTTCCAGGGCACCGATACGCCTGTCGGCTGGTTTTCCAGGACCTGGTTCAAGGTCTCGAAAATCACCGCAATATCTTCGAAGTCGGATGCTGCCCAGGCGGGCGCCGAGGCCAACATGAGCCCCAGCGTCAGGCCGACGATCGCGTGCTTTGCCCTGCGCATCACATAGACAAGTGTACCTGAAGCTCAACGCCCTTTGTAGCTCGGCTTGCGTTTCTCGCTGAAGGCGGCAAGTCCTTCGGCGTAATCCTCGGTGCGCCGCAGCTTCTCGTAGGCATGGCCTTCGATCTCCAGCGCCACCTTGAGACTGCTGTCATAGGCCGCGTTGAGCACACGCTTGAGGGAGCGCAGCGCCACCGGCGCCATGGCATTGAGTTTCTTGGCATAGTCATCGACCAAAGCCGTCAGGGCGTCGGAATCCTCGGCCACCGCCGTCACCAGGCCCCAATCGCAGGCCTGCTCGGCCGGGATGCGCTTGCCCAGCATGACCATGTCCTTGGCGCGGGTCATGCCGGCGATGCGCGCGACGCGAACGCTGCCGCCCGAGCCCGGCATCTGGCCCAGCGTGATCTCGGGCAGGCCGACCAGCGTCTCCTTCGATGCCAAGCGATAGTCGCAGGCCAAAGACAGCTCGAAGCCGACGCCGAAGGCATATTTCTCGAGCGCCGCGATGACCGGCTTCGAGCAGCGCTCGGGCGCGCCGATATTGTCGGCCAGGTCCGACATGCGATCGACAGGAATCTCGGGGAAGCGCTTGACGTCGCCGCCCGAAGTGAAAATTCCGCCGGTGCCGCGGATCACGACCACGCCGACGTCGTCGTCTTCGTCAAACATCTCGATGATGGCGCGGATTTGCGCCCGGCCGCGATAGCTCACCGTATTCAAGGGCGGCCGGTCCAGGGTTACCGTGCCGATGCGGCGCTCGGCATCGACATCGACGCTGAGACCGTCGAGGTCTTCGAGCAGGGCGGCGCGGCGGGCGGCATAGTTCGGTTCCATGAGACCTCCGTCGGGATCAAAGTCGGTTGTCGTATTCGTCCAGCACTCGGTAGTCGCCGTCACGGAGATGGCGGCGCAACAGCTTTCCGGCCCCCGAGCGTGGGATCTCGGCGACAAAGACATAGGCCCGCGGGCGCTTGAAGCGGGCAAGGCCGCTGTCGAGGCAGTGGCCATCCAGTGCCAGTGCGGTGGCACCCTTGTCCGCAGGCTCGATGAAGGCCACGACGCGCTCGCCCCAGCGCTCGTCCGCGACCCCGATGACGGCGGCCTGCCCCACCAATGGGGAAGCCGTCAGGACGTCCTCGACTTCCTCGGGGTGAATGTTCTCGCCACCGGAGATGATCATGTCATCGACCCGCCCGACCACATAGAGCTCGCCATCCTCGTCGATGTATCCCAGGTCCCCGGTGAAATACCAGCCGTCGCGGATTGCCTTGGCGTCGGCATCCGGGCGCTTCCAGTAGCCGGCGAAAGATTCCGGACTGTCCATGGAGGAGATAATTTCACCAGTTTCGCCCTGCGGCACGGTTTCGGCCGGGGCAACAACCGGGTCTGCGTCAGCGCGCACAATCCGGATGGTTTGACGGACGCCACCAGTGCCGGCACAGCCCGGCTTGTCTGCCACGTGATCGCACACGGTGAAGGTGAACACCTCGCTGGAGCCATAAAAGTTCTGGAAATGCCGAGGCTGGAAGACCTCAGCGCAGCGCTCGATCAGCGCGCCCATCATGGGCATGCCGGCATAGCTAATATTGCTAACGCTGGAGATGTCCGCAGTCGCGATATCAGGGTGGCTGACGATGTCGTGATACAGGGTCGGCACCAGAAAAAGCGCACTGATGCGCTCCGCGGCGATGCGGGCAAGCGCCTTGCCGGCATCAAATTGGGGCATCGCGGCCCAGTGCCCGCCGAGCAGCCCGGAGGTCAATAATTGGCGTATGCCCATGGTGTGAAAAAGGGGCATGGCGCCGAGCTGGCATTCGCCCGGCTGGTAGGCGAGGTGGACAATGGCGCTGCGCGTGGCGGCAAGCTCCGCGGCATGACTGCGGGGCACGCCCTTGGGCCGCCCGGTCGTGCCGGAGGTATAGAGCATCAATGACGTGTCCTCCTGCGCCACTGAAACCTGTGCAGAAAGTGGTCTATTGGCCAAAAGGCGTGCAAAGCCCGCGCCGTCCACATTGATACGGTCTGCGGCGCTGCCCGCGACCTGAAGCTCGGTGCTGTGCTCGTGAACGATCACCTTGGCCTCGCTATCGGCCAGGGCGAAGGCGACCTCCTCGGACGTCGCGCGCCAGTTGAACGGCGTGAAAACAATACCGGACATCTGGCAGGCCCAATAGAGTGTCGCCGTCTCCCAACGGTTTGTCAGCAGGGACATGAGGCGGTCGCCAGGCTGCAAGCCCCAACTCACCAGGCCGCCCGCAACCGCCGCCACTTGTTCGTGCCAATCGCCATAGCTGAGACGGACAGGTCCGTCGCTGAGCGCCAGCGCATCGCCGTGACTCTCAGCTGTGTCGGCGAAGACTTGTCCCAGGCTCATCGGTTGCTCACACGTTTAGCTGCGACATCAAGGACGGCGCGAACCATGCCGACATAGCCGGTGCAGCGGCAAATATGGCCCGACAGCATATCGCGCACGGCCGCTTCGTCCGGCTCCGGAATCTCGGCCAGGAATTGAACGCAGGAGGCCAGGACGCCCGGTGTGCAATAACCGCATTGCAGGGCGCCGTGCTCGCTGAAAGCCTGCTGCAGGTCGTTGAGAGTGCCGGCGTCGGCGTGGCCTTCGATGGTCACGATCTCGCGGCCCTCGGCTTGCACCGCAAACGTCAGGCAGCTGCGCTCGGCGCGGCCGTCGATGAGGATCGTGCAGGCGCCGCAGACGCCGTGCTCGCAGCCCACATGGGTGCCCGGCAAGCCGACCTCATGGCGCAGAAAATCGCTGAGCAGCATGCGCGGCGTGGCGTGGCCTGCGCGGCGGCGGCCGTTGACGGTCAGGCTGATCATGACCCGTTCGTCTGCTGCGATGCGCTTCATGGTGTTGCTCCCGCGAATGCGTCGCACAAGGCACGCGTCGCCATTTCCACGCCAAGGTGTCGGCGAAAGGCCGCATTGGCCTGATGGTCGGACATGGCATCGAGCTCAGCCACTGCTGCCGTCGCCAATTCGCGTGCCGTCGACTCGGTCGCCGGCATGCCCGAGGCGCCGGGCCGGAACAAGCGCGGCCTGTCCTCGACACCACCCAGGGCGAACCCGACTTCGACGATGTCGCCATCAAGACGCGCCCAGGCTGCGACGGCAGCAAGCGCGAAATCGCCCCGGCGCTGCGCGATCTCGGCAAAGCCGTGGCCCGTGCCGGTTTCGGCTTTGGGCCAGATCAGGGCAGTGACCATCTCGTCAGGCTCACGCACGGTGCTCAGCAGACCCTCGAAGAACTCTTCGGCAGCGACCCGGCGCGTGCCGTTGCGGGAGGCCAGCTCCACCTGCCCCCCAAGGGCCGTCAGGCAAAGTGGTACTTCGGCGCTCGGATCGGCGTGGGCGACGGAGCCACACAAGGTGCCGCGATTGCGCGTCTGCATATGGCCTACGTGGGGCAATGCTAGCGCGAACAGCGGCACGCTTGCATCCTTGAGCGCGTCGGCTTGGCGCACAAGGCAGGGCGTGTGCACCGCATCGCCATCCGCCGTTATGGTATCGCAGTCCGGCAGGCGGTTGATGTCGATGACAAGCTCGGGCGCGGCGAGGCGCATATTGAGCATGGCAGCAAGCGACATGCCGCCGGCCAGCACATTGGCCTCGCCATCGCTGAGCAACGCAAGCGCCTCCTCGAGGGTCTCTGGCCGGGCATAGGAAAATCGTGGCGGTTTCATGACTGCGCCAACTGCCAGAGCCGGTTCAGGGTGAGGGGGATCTCGATATCGTCACGCCCCAGCGCATCGGCAACGGCATTGGCGATGGCGGCAGGGGTAAGCATGGCCGAGCCGTCGCCCATGCCTTTCGAACCCACCGCATTGCGTGGCGATGGCGTGGTCACTTCAGCCGTCTCGATGGTCGGCATGTCGGGCGCCGTGGGGCAGAGATAGTCGGCGAAGCTGCCGGAGAGGAAATTGCCGCCCTCGTCGTAAGTCAGCTCTTCGAGGAAGGCGGCGCCAAAGCCGTGGGCAAAGCCGCCGAACACCTGGCCTTCTGCGACGAGCGGGTTGAGGATGGTGCCGCAGTCGTGCACCGAGATGTAACTCTGCACTGTCGCCCGCCCTGTGGCACGATCGATCTCCACCGCCGCAAGATCGCAGACCATGCCGAAGGTCACGGCCGAGCCGACGCGATCCTGCTCGTCCGGCGAATCCAGCACGTCCGGCGAGACCACCGTGGTTTCGCTCAGCATCGCGGGTTCACCCTCGGGCAGGCCGAGCGGGTGCCAATGGGCACGCGCCGCGACCCGGCGGATGGGCAGGCCCTGGTCGGGCACGCCGACGATACGGGCGCGCCCGTCGCTCAGCTCTATGTCGTCGGCCGCGACTTCCAGCATGTCGCCGGCAATGCGCTTGAGCCGCCCGGCGATGCGATCCGAGGCGAGCGCGATGGCATCGACCACCACCGAGGAGAAGCGGTTGGCGTAGTTGCCGGAAGCCAGCGACCAGTCGCTGGTGAAGGTGTCGGCCTGGGTGTTCACGGTAATGTCGTCCGGGTGCAGGCCGAGGCGATCGGCAACAATCTGCGCCGCAACCGTCGCATGGCCCTGGCCGGCCGGTGTCGATACCGTGCGCACGGTGACCGCGCCCGAGGGATCGAACGACACCGTTGCCGAGCCCGGGCCGCCGGAGCGGCCGCCGGCCTTGGCGCGTTCCTCCGGTGTTTGGGCCAGCGTCACATAGGCCATGTTCGAGCCCGAGGGCTCGACCCCCATGGCCATGCCGATGCCGAACAGCTTGCCGTCCGCGCGGGCCGCCTCGCGACGCTCCAGCAGGGCAGGGTAGTCGGCGCGCTCGGCGACCAGATCGAGCACGCTTTCATAATCGCCGGCATCGTAGGTGGCGCCGGCCGGGGCTTCGTAGGGGAAGGCATCGGCGGGAATGATATTGCGCCGGCGCATTTCCAGCGGGTCGAGGCCAATGCGGCGGCCGGCCGAGTCCATCAGGCGCTCGAGCCCGTAATAGAACTGCGGGCCGCCATAGCCGCGGTTGAGGCCGACGGGCGGCAGGTTGGTCACCGCGACCCGATTGTCTACGGCAATATCGCGCACTCGATAGCAGCCGTTGGACGCCGCGTGCATGCGATAGAGCGAGGCGGGCTCGGGCGCCCGCACATAGGCGCCGGCGTTCATCAGATTGTCATAGCGCAGGCCGAGCAGAGTGCCATCGGCGGCAAAGGCGCCGGATATGGCATCCGCCCGGTCCGAGGCGCAGGAGCCCGCCTGCAGGTTTTCCAGGCGGTCCTCGATCCACTTCAGCGGCACGCCGAGCAGGCGGCTGGCGGCGGCAAGCATGACCATATGCGGGAACATGGCCTGCTTGTTGCCGAAGCTGCCGCCACTGCTTGGCGCGCTGATCAGGCGCAGGCGGTTGCCATCGACGGCCAGGGCGCCGCTCATCAGGCCGTGCAGAATGTAGGGGCCCTGGAAGTTGGACCAGATGGTGTAGCGGTCCGGATGGCTCTCGAAATGGGCGATGGCGCCGCAGGTCTCCATGGGTGTGCAGGATTGCCGCGGGTAGCGCCATGACAGGGACACGGTCTCGTCGGCCTTGGCGAAAGCAGCCTCAGGGTCGCCGTAGCGAAAGTGTCGCTGGTGAACCAGATTGCCGTCCATGCGGTCATGAACCCGGGGCGCGTCGTCGCCAATCGCCGAAGCCGGATCCGCCACCGCGGGCAGGGGCTCGTAATCGACCATGATCGCTTCCAGCGCATCTTCCGCCAGATAGCGATCGGCGGCGGCGACGAGCGCCACCGGCTCGCCGACATAGCGGGCGATATCGACGGCCATCGGATAGTAGGTCATCGGTGCCCGCAAGGCGCTGGCCAGGGGCCGCAGTCCTTCCGCCAGCTCGGCGCCGGTGACGATGCCGATGACGCCCTCCATGGCCAGCGCGGCTGTTGTATCGACGCTGCGGATACGGGCATGAGCGTAGGGCGAGCGCAGCAGCGCCACATGGGCGATGCCCGGCACCGGCGCCATATCGTCGATGAAGCGCGCGGCCCCGGTCAACAGAGCCGGATCTTCCTTGCGCGGCAGGCGTGCGCCGACCCAGCCGGTCATCAGGTGGCCCGCTCGGGATACAGAGCGGCAAGGGCGGCCGACGAGGCCTGGCAAACCCCGCGCTCGGTGATAATGCCATCGACCAGACGCGCCGGTGTCACGTCGAAGGCGTAGTTGGCCACCGGGCTGCCGTCGGGAACGATACGCACGCCCATCACGCTACCATCCGGAGCGCGCCCGTGAATGCAGGCGACCTCCTCGCCGTCGCGCTGCTCGATGGGGATCTCGGCAACACCGTCGCTAAGGGTCCAATCGATGGTGGTCGAGGGCAAGGCGGCATAGAACGGCACGCCGTTGTCGTGCGCGGCGAGCGCCTTGAGATAGGTGCCGATCTTGTTGCCCACGTCGCCCGAGCCGGTGGTGCGGTCACTGCCGACGATCACCACGTCGACCTGGCCGTGCTGCATCAAGTGGCCGCCGACATTGTCGGCGATTACGGTGTGCGGCACGCCATGCTGGCCGAGCTCGAAGGCGGTCAGCGAGGCGCCCTGGTTGCGCGGCCGTGTCTCGTCGACCCAGACATGCACATCGAGGCCCGCTTCATGGGCGGTGTAGATCGGCGCCGTCGCCGTGCCCCAATCGATGGTGGCAAGCCAACCGGCATTGCAATGGGTGAGGACATTGAGCGGTTCGCCCGCCGGTTTCTTCGCGGCAATATCGCGCAGGATGGCGAGGCCGTGCTCGCCTATGCTGCGGCAGCTGGCGACATCGTCGTCACAGATTTGTGCGGCGTGGCTCCACGCGGCCGCGGCCCTGCTGTCGACCGGCAGCGGCGCCAGGCGGCTTGCCATCTCCTCCAGGGCCCAGGCAAGATTTACCGCGGTCGGACGAGTGGCCGCCAAAGTCTCGCGTGCTTTTGCCAGACCGGCATCCGACGGATCAGCCGCGGCGGCGATCGCCATGCCATAGGCTGCCGTGCCGCCGATCAACGGCGCACCACGCACCAGCATGTCGCGGATGGCATGCGCGACATCGCCCACATTGCGCAAAGTGACGATGACCAGGTCGTGGGGCAGGCGCGTTTGATCGATGATCTCCACCCCATCCGGCGTGCGCCAGATGGTGCGATAGGCCTTGCCGTCGATGTTCATGCCGCGCCTCCCTGCGGGGCGCAGGGTGTAAGCAGATCGGCGTCGGGTCAAGAACACAGTCAAAAAACTATAATTTGGTTTCACAAAATGGTGTAATATATTGAAATCTCAGCAACCAAAGCAGGACAACTCTAGCCCATGCGTGGTTTTTTGCGAGCGACTATGGCCATCCTGCTCGTGGTCGGTGCGGCCCGAGCCGCGGATTCGGCTGATTTCGACGCTTGGCTGGCCGGTTTGCGGGCCGAAGCCACGGCCGAAGGAATTGACGCGGAAATTCTCGATGCCGCGTTGACGGGCATTCGTCCCATCGCACGCATTATCGAGCTTGACCGCAGCCAACCAGAGGGACGGCTCACGGCGGCGCAATATCTGCTGCGTGTAGTTCCGGCATCGCGCCAAACCGCGGCACGCCAAAGGCTGGCGAATCATAGAGGCCTGTTACAGGCGGTTGCAGCGCGTTACGGTGTGCAGCCGCGCTTCATCGTCGCCTTGTGGGGCATAGAGACGGATTTCGGACGCAATACGGGTGGATTTGGTGTCATCGAATCCCTCGCCACATTGGCCTATGACGGCAGGCGCGCAGATTTCTTTCGTGGCGAACTGCTGGCCGCCTTGCGGATACTCGACGAACGGCATATTTCGCCCGCATCGATGCGCGGTTCCTGGGCCGGCGCCATGGGCCAGAGCCAATTCATGCCGTCGAGCTTCCTGGCCTATGCAGTGGACGAAAACGACGACGGCCGGCGCGACATATGGCAGACCTTGCCGGATGTTTTTGCCTCTATTGCCAACTATTTAGCCAAATCCGGCTGGCACGACGACCAGACTTGGGGCAGGTCGGTGCGCCTGCCCGCCGACTTCGACATGGCTCTTGTCGGGCTCGATACCAAGCGCCAGATCGGCGACTGGCAGGCGCTCGGCGTGCGCCGCCAGGATGGTCGCGATCTGCCCGCACGGCAGCTCCCTGCCTCCATCGTTCAACCTGATGGCCGGAGCACGCAGGCCTATATGGTGTACGAAAACTTCGCCACCACGCTGAAATGGAATCGCTCCACTTATTTTGCGTTGGCGGTGGGAAAGCTTGCCGATTCCATGATTGGCCACTAGATTCTTGTCTAGGGCGCATTTTGGGTGACACGAATGACTCACAAGCGAATGGCTTCACAACGGTTGCGGCGCGATAAGCTGGTCGGAAGTTTGTTGATCGTCGGCTGCCTTCTGGTCGGTGGCTGCGCCGAGACCGAGTTGGTGGCGCATGTCGTCAAGAGCGGCGCGCAAGTTGATGGTGCTGCCCCGGGCGGCGCGGTCAAGGTGGGGCGGCCTTATACCGTCAACGGCGTCAGATACGTGCCGCGGGTCGATAACGGTTATGACGAGACCGGCCTCGCCTCGTGGTATGGCGCCGATTTTCACGGCAAGCGCACCGCCAATGGCGAGGTCTACGACATGAATGCGCTCACCGCGGCGCACAAGACCCTGCCCATGCCGAGCCGGGTGCGCGTGACCAATCTGGAGAACGGGCGCAGCCTGGAGCTGACCGTCAACGATCGCGGCCCGTTCGTGGCAGGGCGGATCATAGACGTATCGAGGCGCGCGGCGGAGGCCTTGGGGTTCCGCAGGCAGGGCGTCGCCGAGGTGCGTGTCCAGGTGCTCGGTGCGCCGGTGACACAGATGGTGACCGCGACGCCGCTGCCGGCGCCGTCTCCGGCGCCAGCTGAGCCCGTAGAGCGCAGCCTATCCTTGATCTCGTCGGCCGTGGCGGCCGAGCCGGAGAGCGTCGTCAACGCGCGTCTCTACGTCCAGGGCGGTGCGTTCGCAAGCCAGGACAACGCCGTCAAGCTCGGCGAGCGCCTGTCGCCCTTTGGGCCGACCCGCATCACCGCGGTCGAGAACAGCGGGCGCATCCTCTACCGCGTCCGGCTTGGCCCCATCTACAATCGCGAGGCCGCCGGGCGCCTGCTTGCCCAGGTCATCGCGGCCGGTCACGGCGAGGCGCGTATCGTCGCCGACTGAGCTGTTCCAAGGCGGCCGGCAGTGGTAAAACATCTGCCATGATGAGTTTGTCGCGCACAGCCTGTTTGCTTTGCCTGCTCGCCTGGACCACGGCGGCAGCAGCCTTCGACACCACCGCCCGCGAGGCGTTGCTGATCGACTTCGATACCGGTGCCACCTTGCTCGAGAAAGACGCCGACGTGCCCATGCCGCCGGCCTCCATGAGCAAGCTGATGACCGTCTACATGGTCTTCGAACGTCTGGCCGAGGGGACCTTGAGCCTCAGCGATACCATGCCGGTCAGCGAGAAGGCCTGGCAGATGGGCGGCTCCAAGACTTTCGTCGAGGTCGACACCGACGTCACGGTCGAAGACCTGCTGCGCGGCATCATCGTGCAATCGGGCAACGATGCCTGCATCGTCGTCGCCGAGGCGTTATCAGGCAGCGAACAGGCTTTCGCGCTGGCCATGACAGAGCGCGGGCGCGAATTAGGCTTGATGGACAGCGAATTCGCCAACGCCACCGGCTGGCCCCACGCCGACCATTACATGACGGCCCGCGATCTTGCCTTGCTGACGCGGCTGATCGTCGAGAACTTTCCGGAATATTTTCCGCTCTTCGCCGAGAAGACGTTCACCTACAACGACATCGAGCAAAGCAACCGCAACCCGCTGCTCTACAAGGATCTCGGTGTCGACGGCATGAAGACCGGACACACCCAGGAGGCCGGCTTCGGCCTTACGGTCACCGCCGAGCGCGACGGCCGCCGCCTGATCCTGGTGCTGAACGGCATGGAGAGCGCTCGCGACCGTGCCCTGGAGGCGGAGCGCGTGCTCAACTGGGGCTTCCGCGAGACCAAGAACTACGGCTTGTTCGAGGCCGGCGAGGAGGTCGAGCAGGCCGAAGTCTGGCTGGGCACGGAGCCGCTGGTGCCGCTGGTCATCAAGGAAGATGTCGTGGTCACTCTCAGCCGCGAGGCGCGCAAAAAGATGGCCGTCACGGTGGAGTATGAGTCACCCGTGCCGGCGCCAATCGCCGAAGGCGATATCATTGCCAAGCTGGTGATCGAGGCGCCCGACATGCCGTCGCGGCGCTTCTCGCTCGCCGCGGCCCATGACGTAACCCGGCTCGGCCTGTTCGGTCGCCTGTTCTCGGCCGTCGACTACATCGTGTTCGGCGCGCCCGCGCCATGACCATGGCCGCGGCGGGCCGCGGCCGCTTCATCACGTTCGAAGGCGGCGAGGGGACGGGCAAGTCCACCCAATGCCGGCGGCTTGCCGCTTGGCTGGAAGAGCAGGACATCACGGTGCTTGCCACGCGGGAGCCCGGCGGCACGCCCGCCGCCGAAGCGATCCGCGCCCTGCTGCTCGACGGCGACGCCGACCACTTGGATGCGATGAGCGAAGCGCTGCTCCATTTCGCCGCCCGCCGCGAACATGTGCGCTCGGTCATCGCACCGGCTTTGGCCTCCGGCACTTGGGTGCTGTGCGATCGTTTCAGCGATTCCACCATGGCCTATCAAGGCCTTGCCATGGGGCTGGGCCGCCCGGTTATCGACAGCCTGCACCGACTTGCCGTCGGCGCGCTTATGCCCGATCTGACCCTGGTGCTCGATCTGCCGGTGGCCGACAGCCTGCCGCGTGCACGCGGGCAGGGCGGCGACGACCGATATGAGAGACGCGAGGTGGCGTTTCACGAGGCGCTGCGCCAAGCCTTTCAGGATATTGCCGCGCGCGAGCCGGAGCGTTGTGTCGTCATCGATGCCGGCGGCGATGAGGAGACTGTTGCCGCCGCGATCCGGAGATGCGTGCAAGATGGCTGAGACCGAAGTACTGGCGCCCCGCGAAAACCCAGACCTGCTCGGCCATGCGACTGCCGAAGCGACCATGCGTGCGGCCTTCGAGTCGGATCGTCTGGCCCATGCCTGGCTGATCAGTGGCCCGCAGGGCGTGGGCAAGGCGACGCTCGCCTTTCGCTTCGCCCGCTTCGTGCTGGCCGGTGGTGCGGCCCAGAACTCGCTGCTCGGTGGCGATGACGGCGACGGGCTTTGGCTCGACCCGGAGGACCCGGTCTTCCGCCGGGTGGCGTCGGGCGGACATGCGGACCTTCTCACCCTCGAGCGCGGCCTCGACGCCAAGGGCAAGCAGCGCGGCGAGATCGTGGTCCAGGATGCCAGGCGTCTCGGCGATTTCCTGTCGTTGACAGCGGGCGAGGGCGGCTGGCGCGTCGCCGTGGTCGATGCCGCCGACGAGCTCAACCGCAATGCCGCCAATGCGCTTCTCAAGCTTGTCGAAGAGCCGCCGCAGCGCTCCTTGCTGCTGCTCGTCTGCCACGTGCCAGGCCGGGTCGGCGCGACCTTGCGCAGCCGTTGTCGGCGCCTGGCTCTGGCACCGCTCCACGACGACAAGGTGGCCGGCTTGCTGAGAGGCTGGCAGCCGGACCTCGATGACGCCGATATTGCCGGCCTGGCACATCTGGCCGAAGGCTCGCCCGGCCGCGCTCTGGCACTAGCCGAGGCCGGCGGCATGGCGCTGTACCGGGAGCTTGTCGGCTTGATCGCCAGTGCGCCGGGGATCGACGCCCAGGCCCTGCACGGCTTCGGCGACAAACTGGCGCGGCGCGGTGCTGAGGACGCCTTCGCCCAGGCCATGGCCTTGCTGGGCGGCTGGCTGGCGCGCCTGGTCGGAAGTGCCGCCCGTGGCACCGGTTTCACCGAGCTGGTGCCGGGGGAAGCCCAGACCGCGCAGCGCCTGCTGGCTGCGCGCGATCTTGATCAATGGCTGGAGCTGTGGGAAAAGGTCGGCGACCTCGCGGCGCGCGCCGGCCGGGTCAATCTCGACCGTAAGCAGATCGTATTGGGCGTTTTCGCTGCACTGGAACGCAACGCACGCGCCTGAACGGTCGCCGCAGCACCAGGAGAGCCCGCGCATGCCGGCACCGACCGCCTACTACGTCACGACGCCCATCTACTACGTGAACGACGTGCCCCATCTCGGGCACGCCTATACGACGATTGCCTGCGACGCGCTGTCGCGCTTCATGCGCCTCGACGGGCGTGAGGTGATGTTCCTCACCGGCACCGACGAGCATGGCCAGAAAGTTGAGAAATCAGCCGCCGCGGCGGGCGAGGAGCCGCAAGCGTTCACCGACCGGGTCTCGCAGCACTTTCGCGACCTGACCGGCGTGCTCGGCTGCGCCAATGACGACTTCATTCGCACCACCGAGCCACGCCATGCCGCCGCCAGCCAAGGCATCTGGTCGGCCTTGGCCGAGGCCGGCGATATCTACCTCGACAAGTATGACGGCTGGTATTCGGTGCGCGACGAAGCCTATTTCGCCGAAAAAGAGCTGATCAAAGGCGCGGACGGCGAGAAGCTGGCGCCGACCGGTGCGCCGGTGGAGTGGGTCGAGGAGCCGAGCTATTTCTTCCGCCTGTCGAAGTGGCAAGAGCCCTTGCTCGCCCATTACGAGGCGAATCCCGACGCCATCCTGCCCGAAAGCCGGCGCAACGAGGTGCTGAGCTTCATCCGCGGCGGCCTGCAGGACCTGTCGATCTCGCGCACCAGCTTCCAATGGGGCGTGCCGGTGCCCGGCGACGACGAGCACATCATGTATGTCTGGCTCGACGCGCTGACCAACTATCTCACCGCCGTCGGCTATCCCGACACGGACTCCGAGGCCTACAAGACGTTCTGGCCCGAGGTGGTGCACATCGTCGGCAAGGACATCCTGCGCTTCCACGCGGTCTATTGGCCGGCCTTCCTGATGTCCGCCGGGGTCGCGCCGCCCAAGCGCGTTTTCGCCCATGGCTGGTGGACGGTCGAGGGCGAAAAGATGTCCAAGACCGTCGGCAATGTCATCGAGCCCGTCGAGCTGATCGACACCTATGGTCTCGATCAGGTGCGCTATTTCCTGCTCCGCGAAGTGCCGTTCGGCAACGACGGTGACTTTTCGGCTGCCGCCATGGTCCATCGCATCAATAGCGATTTGGCCAATGATTTCGGAAATTTATCGCAGCGCGTTCTGAGTATGGTTCAAAAAAATTGCGGCGCTGCCGTGCCCAATCCTGGCGCCTACAGCGACGACGATACCGCGTTGCTGGAAAGCGCCGAGTCATTGATCGCCGAGCTGCGCCCGCTGATGGAGCGCCAGGCGCCGCATTCGGCCCTGGAGACACTTTGGGGCATGGTTCGCGCGGCGAACGCCTATGTCGATCGCCAGGCCCCGTGGACCCTGCGCAAGACCGATCCGGAGCGCATGGCCACGGTTCTCTACGTGCTTGCCGAGACCATCCGCCATCTGGCGATCCTGGTGCAACCCTTCATGCCGGGCTCGGCGGGCAAGATGCTCGAGCAGCTGGCGGTGCCGGAAGACGCCCGCGATTTCGCCCATCTCGGCCCGCGCCATGCCCTGCGTGCCGGTGTCGCTCTGCCCAAGCCCGAGGGCGTGTTTCCGCGCATCGAAGCCGAGGCCGAATGATGCTCGTAGACAGCCACTGCCATCTCGATTTTCCCGATTACGAGGACGATATCGACGAGGTGGTGGCGCGGGCGCGGCGTGCTGGCGTCGGCGTCATCCAGACCATAAGCACGCGCATGACAACCTTTCCCAAGGTCCTGGCCGTGGCCGAGCGCTATGTCGACATGTACTGCTCGGTCGGCGTCCACCCTCACAATGCCGGCGACGAAGGCCATGTCAGCTGCGCCGAGCTGGTCGCCGCGGCCGGCCATATGAAGGTCATCGGCATCGGCGAGAGCGGTCTCGATTACTACTACGAGCACAGCCCGCGCGAGGCCCAGCGAGCCAGTTTCCGCAGCCACATCGCAGCTGCCCGCGAAAGCGGTCTGCCGCTGATCGTACACAGCCGCGATGCCGACGAGGATACCGCCGATATCTTGCGCGACGAAGCCGGGAAGGGCACTTTTCCCGGCCTCATCCACTGCTTCACCTCTGGCGCCGAGCTGGCCGAGACCGCCTTGGGCCTCGGCATGAGCATCTCGATTTCCGGCATCGTCACCTTCCGCAACGCCGAGGCGCTGCGCGATATCGTGCGCAATATCCCGCTGGATCGCTTGCTGGTGGAAACGGACGCGCCGTTCCTGGCGCCCGTACCCAACCGCGGCCGGCGCAACGAGCCTGCCTTTGTGGCCCATACCGCTGCCGTGGTGGCGGACTTGTTGGGCATGGAGGCAAGCCGTTTGGCGGAAGCCACCACAGCCAACTTCCACGCGTTGTTCACTAAAGCGCGCGTTGCCGCGGCGGCGAGCTGACATGGAGCCGGCGCTGCTGACAGTGCTGCTGGGCGGCGCCATGCGCGATCCGCTGTTGTGGATATTGAGCACGGTGATCGGCTGGGACCACGGCCGCGCCGCGCGCCTGACCTTGGCTTATCTCATAACCGCGGGAAGCCTGTGGGGGGCGATCCGTGTCGCGGTCTATGTCGGCTTCGGCGAGACACTGGGGCTGGAGCGCGCTGCGTTCCTGGTGGCAGTATGCGTGGTGCTGATGCTGGCGTTCGGCTTCATTATCCGCGAAGTCCGCTGGTATTTCGCCAAGCCCGGTAATAATGATTCATAATTTCCCATAATATACATTATGCGACAATCTGATCCCCCAGACCCAGGCCCAATTGGACAGCTCCTCGCCGTTATGGCGAAGTTGCGGGATCCGGATGGTGGTTGTCCATGGGACCTGGAACAGGATTTCGACTCTATCGTCCCCCACACTATCGAGGAAGCCTACGAGGTGGCGGCGGCAATCGCCGAAGGTGACATGCCTGCGCTTGCCGACGAGCTCGGCGATTTGCTGTTCCAGATCGTCTTCTACGCCCAGATGGCGAACGAAGCAGACGCGTTCGATTTCGCCTCGATCGTCGAAGGCGTGACGAAAAAAATGTTGCGGCGCCATCCGCATGTCTTTGGCGATACCGCCATTGCCAACGCAGCGGCGCAGACGCGCTCCTGGGAGGCCTTGAAGGCCGAGGAGCGTGCCGCCAAGGCCGGCAGCGACGATATCAGCGCCCTGGCTGGGGTGGCGCGTGCCCTGCCCGCCCTGTCCCGCGCGGTGAAACTGCAGAAGCGCGCCGCGCGCGTGGGCTTCGACTGGCCCGACCTGCGGCCGGTGCTCGACAAGCTGCGCGAGGAGCTGGAGGAGCTGGAGGCCGAGGTCGCCAGCGATGGCGCACCGCCCGAGCGTCTGGCTGACGAGGTCGGCGACCTGATGTTCGTCTGCGCCAATATTGCGCGCCATGCCGGCGTCGATGCGGAAAGTGCCTTGCGTGGCGCGAACGACAAGTTCGAGCGCCGCTTTCGCCGCATCGAGAGCTTGTTGGCGGAGACAGGCAAGCGCGCCGAAGACTCTACGCTGGCAGAGCTCGATGCCCTATGGGATCGTGCAAAGGAAGAAGAAGGGCGCTAAAGCATGTTTCGACCATACGCGGCCATTTGACCGGGATAATTCTTGCCGTCGGTTAGGAGCGCGACGCGCCGTTGTGTGGGCCCACGTCAAGCGACGCGCGACGCGGCCGACGACAAAAAGCACCCGGCCTCCGGTGGCCCGGCTCCCCGCACTGGATGCGTTGCGCCGCTAGCCAGATGTCCCCGCATCGCGCAGCGCGACGCGCCTACCCAGCGCGGCGATCCGGGCCATCAAATGGCCGCGTATGGTCGAAATATGCTCTAGCTGTTGCGCGCGCGCACCTCGATGGCGGAGATATCGCCAATGCGCACGACCGCATCATAGAATTCCCGGCCCGTGAGAGCGGCTATCACGACATTATGGTCCGCCAGGGCGCTGACCTTCCCTTCGAGCGACTGGCCACTGCGCAGGTGCAGCCTGACACGCGCCGAGGCGGCCAGGGCCTGCTCGAAGGTCTCGCGGAAATCGAAGTTCGGGTTGAGTTCCATGACGGCTCCTCAGGGATTCGCGCGCCGGCCGTTCTCGCAGTAGCCCTCGATCCAACCCGTGCGCCCGCCGTCCTCGGTCCACAGCAGCGGAAAGAAGCTCTCGTCCATGGCGACGCTGCCGGTGTGTTGGTAGCGGCGATAGATATAGCCGCCCGGGCGGTCCGAGAACGCGGCATCCTGGCGCAACATGTGAACGCCGACGGAGCGGCGCATCAGGTCGTCGGTGGTGTTGGGCCCCGAGCCGTGCCAGATCTCGCCGGCATGAAAGACGCAGGAGCCTGCCGGCGCCTCGATAAAGACCGGCTCGGGAATCTCGACGCCGGCCGCCTCCGCCGATGCCCGCAACAGGGCGCGGTAGTCGTCCGGCGCATGAAAGCCTGGCGGCAAGGGTGTCAGTGGCCAGCGGTGCGAGCCGGGATAATATTCCAGCGTTCCCGCGTCGGCGCGGGTGTCGTCGAGAGCGGTCCAGCAGGTGACCGTCAGCGGCGGGTCGAGAAAATCGAGGAACGACGTGTCCTGGTGGACCGCGATGGGCTTACAGCCTGGTGGTTTCCACCAGATGGTGTCTTGGCCAAGCCGCGTCCCGGGCCAGCCCATGAGCTTGGCGGCGGTGCGGCCGACGTCGGCCGACAAGGCGAGCTTGGCGATGCCGAGGTCGGACTTCCAGGCATTGCCCATGTGCCGGGTGACATCGGGCAGGCTGATACCTTCGCGCCAGTGCCATTCGTCGGGGTAGACGCCGGTATCGAAATCACCCGCGAAGATGCGCGGAAAACTGTCGCGCAGGGCAGCGACCATGCTCTCGTCGAGCACGTTCTCGACGAGCAGGAAGCCCTGTTCGCGAAATTCCGCCACGGCGGCATCATCGAGTGCGTCAAGCGCGGGCAGTGTGTAGGTCATCTCGGCCCTTTTCCCCACGGCCTTGTAAGGCGGCAGCGACAATGCACAATACCGGGCCTTCGATCACTTTGCACGCGACCGCAATGCCCTCACCACCTCGCACCCGTAACGTCAGGCTCGGCCCTCTGGGCACGCTCCTCGACCGCCGACAGGATGGCTCGCTGCTGTTGCGCGCATCGGAGCCCCTGCCCACCTATCCAAACAGGCTCACGGAGCGGCTCGTCTATTGGGCGGAACGGGCGCCCGACCGCACTTTTATGGCCCAGCGCGCCGCCGATAGCGATTGGCGGCGGATCAGCTACGGAGAGACGCTCGGCGCCGTGGAGGCGCTAGGCCAGGCCCTGCTCGACCGCGGGCTCTCGGCTGAGCGGCCGCTGGCGATTCTCTCGGGCAACGATATCGAGCACGCCCTGCTCGGTCTGGCCGCGCTCCACGTCGGCGTGCTCTATGCCCCGATATCGCCGGCCTATTCCCTGTTGTCGAGCGATCACGCCAAGCTTGCCGGGGTTATCGACCTCATCACGCCGGGTCTGATTTTTGCCGCCGACGGTGAGGCTTTCTCGGCTGCCATTGCGCGTGCTGTTCCGGAAGACGTTGAGATCGCTGTGACAGCCGTGGCTCCCAAGGCGCGCAAGGCAACGCGGTTTGCGGACCTCGCGGCGACCACGCCGGGAGCGGCGGTCGTCGCGGCGCATGAGGCTGTCGGGCCGGATACGGTTGTCAAGCTTCTTTTCACCTCGGGCTCGACAGGCGAGCCCAAGGGCGTGATCAACACCCAGCGCATGCTGTGCAGCAACCAGGTAATGCTGCGTGAGGTCCTCGCCTTCCTGCAGGACGAGCCGCCGGTGATATGCGACTGGCTGCCCTGGCACCACACCTTCGGCGGCAACCACAATGTCGGCCTGGTGCTCTACAACGGCGGCACGCTCTATATCGACGACGGCCGGCCGCTCGGCGATGGCCTCGAGCGCACCGTGCGCAATCTTCGCGAGATCGCGCCGACAGTCTATTTCAACGTGCCCAAGGGCTGGGAGATGCTGGTCGGGCGCCTGCGTTCGAATGACGCCTTGCGCGAGCGGTTCTTCAGTAAGGTGAAGCTGCTGTTCTATTCCGGTGCCGGCATGGCACAATTCGTCTGGGACGAGCTCGATGCCCTGGCGCGTGAGACCTGCGGCGAGAGCATTCTCATGCTCACGGGCCTCGGCGCCACCGAGAGCGCGCCGTTCGCCATCTGTTGTTCCAAGGATATGAGCCGCTCCGGTGCCATCGGCCTGCCCGTGCCAGGCGTCGAGCTGAAACTGGCGCCGGTCGAGGGCAAGCTGGAGGCGCGCCTGCGCGGCCCGTCCATAACGCCCGGCTATTGGCGCAGCGACGATCTCACCGCCGCCGCCTTCGACGAGGAAGGCTTCTACCGCATGGGTGATGCGGTCCGCTTCGCCAACGAAGATGATCCGCAAGAGGGCCTCGTCTTCGACGGGCGCATTGCCGAGGACTTCAAGCTGTCGACAGGCACCTGGGTAAGCGTCGGGCCCTTGCGCGCGGCATTCATCTCCCATTTCGCGCCCTATGTGCAGGACGTGGTGATAGCCGGCCGTGACCGTTCCCATCCCACGGCCTTGATCCTGGCCGATGCGCTGGCCTGCGCCGAGCTTGATGCCGGCGCCCTGAAAGAGGTGTTGGCCGAGCGTCTGGCGTCTCTTGCGGCAAAAGCGACCGGCAGTTCGAACCGTATTGTCGCGGCGATACTGCTCGAAGAGCCGCCATCGCTCGATGCCAACGAAATGACCGACAAGGGCTCGATCAATCAGCGCGCATTGCTGCAGAACCGCCAGGCCCTGGTCGAGGAGCTTTACGCCGATCCGCCTACGACGCGGGTCATTGCGCTAACCGAGAGGAGTTGAGACATGGCGAAGCTGACCGCCACCTGGGATGACGTTTGGCTGCTGGACGGCATGCGTACGCCCTTCAGCGATCTCGGTGGCCCGCTGTCGCTGGTTTCTGCGACCGATCTCGGCATCAAGGCGGCACGCGCCGTTCTCGACCATTCAGGCGCGCCGGCTGATGATATCGGCAGCGTGATAGCCGGCAACGTGGCGCAGACGAGCTTCGATGCCTTTTGCCTGCCGCGCCACATCGGGCTCTATGCCGGCGCGCCGATCGAGGTGCCGGCGCATCTCGTGCAACGGGTTTGTGGCACCGGCATGGAAATCCTTGCCCAGGCCGCCGATACCCTGACCCTTGGCCGCGCCGAGCTGGCGCTTTGCGTCGGCACGGAATCCATGAGCCGCAATCCGGTCGCGGCCTATACCCATCGCAACGGCTTCCGCCTCGGCCAGGTCGAGTTCAAGGATTTCCTCTGGGAGGCCCTGCTCGACCCCGCACCCGATGCCACAATGGGACATACGGCGGAAAATCTGGCACGCAGCCACCAGATCAGCCGCGAAGACGTCGATGCCTACGCGGCGCGCAGCTTCAGCCGCGCGCTTGCGTCCCGCGCTGACGGCTACTTCGACGACGAGATCGTGCCGGTAGCCAGCGAGACGTTCGAGCGCGATGGTTTCGAGCCTCGCGAGATCCGGTTGTCACGCAAGGTCGCAGAGGTCAGCGCGGATACGCATCCCCGGCCCTCGTCGGTCGAGGATCTGGCCAAGATCCGACCGGCCTTTGGTGGCGTGCAGACAGGCGGCAACAGCTCCGGCATCGCCGACGGCGCTGCCGCGGCCCTGGTCTGTACGGGCGGATATGCCGCCAAGCAGAAACGCAAGCCGCTCGGCCGCATCGCCGCCTGGGCCACCGTCGGCGTGCCGCCGGAGATCATGGGCATCGGCCCCGTCCCCGCTATCAGGACCGTTCTCGAGAGCGCCGACCTGGAGCTGGCGGATATCGACCGCTTCGAAATCAACGAGGCTTTCGCCGCCCAGGTGCTTGCCTGCGGCAAGGAACTGGCCTTGGACGAGGATCGACTGAACGTCAATGGCGGTGCCATCGCCATCGGCCATCCCCTGGCGGCATCCGGCGTGCGCCTGTCGGTTACCGTGGCACGGGAATTGGCCCGCAGCGGTGGTCGCTGGGGCATCGCCTCGGCCTGCATCGGCGGCGGCCAGGGCATTGCCGTGTTGATCGAGAACCCGGACGCTGCATAGACCATGCACGTCAACCGGAGGCGCATCTATGTCGAATGGGGGGATTGCGACCCGGCCGGTATCGTATTCTATCCGCGTTTTTTCGAATATTTCGATGCCTGCAGTGCCGCTCTGTTTGCCTCGGTCGGCATCGATGTGCACGCCATGCAACGATCCGGCGAGATCGCCGGCATCCCCATGGTCGGCATCGAGGCGAAGTTCCTGGCGGCGGTGCGCTTCGGCGAGGAGGTCGTGGTGGATTCGCAGATCGCCAAGTTCGGACGAACGAGCTTCACCATCCAGCACCACCTCAGCCAGGGCGACGGCCTGGCCGTGGACGTGCTGGAAACGCGTGTGTGGACGGAAGTGGCCGCAGATACGCCGAGCGGCCTGCGCGCCGCGGCATTGCCTGACGATGCGGTCGCCCGGCTCAGCGGGGACCTTAAGTGATCAAACCGCCGTCGGCGACATAGGTCTGACCGGTCGTGAAGCTCGATTTATCGCTGAGCAGGAAGTGAGCGAGCTCGGCAATTTCCGAGGTGTTCCCCGTGCGTCCCAGCGGTGTCATGTCGAGCAGGCGGGCGCGCCCCTCGTCGGACATGTCCTTGGTCATATCGGTGTCGATAAAGCCGGGCGCGACGCAATTGATGCGCAGCTCGGGGCCCATGGCGTGCGCGCAATTGCGCACGAATGCGATGATCGCCGCCTTCGAGGTGCCATAGGCGATGAGGTTGCCGCGAGTGACGGGGTTGGCGACCATTCCGGCGATCGACGATAGGCAGACGATACGCCCGAAGCCCCTTTCGCGCATGCCGTCCTTGGCCCGCCAGACCGGATGGAAGGTGCCGTTGAGATTGACCCGCATGATCTCGTTCCAGGTCTCGGCAGTCATATCCGGATTGTCGGCGAAGGTGGCGATGCCCGCATTCGTGACCAGCAGGTCTACCGGGCCAAGGTCGAATTCGATACGCTCGAACAGGCCATCGGTCTGTTGCGCATCGGAGATGTCGGCCTGATAGGCGGCCGTCTCGCGGCCTAGGCTGCGAATTTCGCCGCAGGTCTCATTGGCCGCGGCCTCGCTGGTGGCGTAGTTGACGGCAACGTTGGCGCCGGCTTTTGCCAGGCGCAGGGCTATGGCGCGGCCGATGCCGCGCCCTGCCCCTGTGACGAGTGCTGTTCTTGCGGCGAATTCGCTATGGCTATGGGCCACGGTCAATCGTGGGCGAGCAGGTGGATCAGGCTCGAGGTGTCCCAGCGTCCGCCGCCACGGGCCTGCACCTGGGCATAGAACTGATCGACCAGGGCGGTCATGGGCAGGCGTGCCCCGTTGCGTCCAGCTTCCTCAAGTGTAATTTTAAGATCTTTCCGCATCCAATTGACAGCAAATCCGAATTCGAACTCGTCACGTACCATCGTGCTGGCGCGATTCTCCATTTGCCAGGAGCCGGCAGCACCTTTGGAGATGACGTCCTTCACGAGATCGCCGTCGAGGCCGGCCTTGGTGGCGAAGTTGTAGGCCTCGGCCAAACCTTGCAAGACGCCGGCGATGCAAATCTGATTGACCATCTTGGTGAGCTGGCCGCTGCCGACCGAGCCCATCAGGGTGACCGCGCGGGCGAAGGCATCCATGACCGGCTGCGCCGTGGCGAAGGTAGCGTCGTCGCCGCCCACCATGACCGTGAGCACGCCGTTCTCGGCACCTGCCTGGCCGCCGGAGACCGGGGCGTCGAGGAAACCGACGCCCTTGGCGGAAGCCGCCTCTGCCAGCTCGCGCGCCAGATCGGCGGAATCGGTGGTGTGGTCGACCAGGATGGCGCCCGAGGCCATGCCGGCGAGAATGCCGTCGTCGCCGTAGGAGACGCTGCGCACGTCGTCGTCATTGCCGACGCACATGAAAACGATTTCACGCCCCGCCGCTGCAGCGGCGGGAGTCGCGGCGCTGGCGCCGCCATGTTCGCCGACCCAGGCTTCGGCCTTGGGCGCAGTGCGATTGTAGACCACCACATCGTGGCCCGCTTTGGCGAGGTGGCCCGCCATCGGATATCCCATTACGCCGAGACCGACGAAGGCGACTTTCGCCATTTTTCCTTACTCCTGCCCTGATAGAGAAAGGCCGCGTATACCGCACACGTGGCCAAAAGAAAAGCGGCCGTGCCCCGGCAGGACACGACCGCTCGAAGCGTCAGGCGGCTAGCTTAGAACATGCCGCCCATACCGCCCATGCCACCCATATCGGGCGCGCCGGCCGGCGCATCGCTCTTCTCTTCCGGATGATCGGCGACCATGGCTTCGGTCGTGATCAGCAGGCCGGCAACCGAGGCTGCGTCCTGAAGCGCGGCGCGAACCACCTTGGCCGGATCGACGATGCCCGCCTTCAGCAGGTCGCCATAGACCTCGTTCTGGGCATCGAAGCCGAACTTGGTGTCCTTCGACTCCGAGATCTTGCCCGCCACCACCGAACCGTCAACGCCGGCATTCTCGGCGATCTGACGCAGGGGATGGCTGAGGGAGCGGCGCACGATGTCGATGCCCACCTTCTGGTCGTGGTTCTCGGGCTCGATCTTGTCGAGCGCCTTGGTGGCGTAGATCAAGCTCGTACCACCGCCGGGCACGATGCCCTCCTCGACCGCGGCCCGGGTCGAATGCAGGGCATCCTCGACGCGATCCTTGCGCTCCTTGACCTCGGTCTCGGTGATGCCACCGACCCGAATCACGGCGACACCGCCGGCCAGCTTGGCCAGCCGCTCTTGCAGCTTCTCGCGATCATAGTCGGAGCTGGTCTCCTCGACCTGAGCCCGGATCTGGTCGCAACGGCCGTTGATGGCCTTGCGGGCACCGGCACCCTCGACGATGGTGGTGTCATCCTTGGTGATGGTCACGGTCTTGGTGGTGCCGAGCATGTCGAGGCTGACACCCTCGAGCTTGATACCGAGATCTTCCGAGATCACCTGGCCACCGGTCAGCACCGCGATGTCCTCGAGCATCGCCTTGCGACGATCGCCGAAGCCCGGCGCCTTGACGGCGGCAACCTTGAGGCCGCCACGCAGCTTGTTGACCACCAGGGCCGCGAGCGCTTCGCCCTCGATATCCTCGGCAATCACCAACAGCGGTCGCGACGACTGCACCACAGCCTCGAGCACGGGCAGCATGGCCTGCAGGTTTGACAGCTTCGCCTCGTGGATCAGGATGTAGGGGTTTTCGAGCTCGACCTCCATCTTCTCCGCATTGGTGACGAAGTACGGCGAGAGATAGCCGCGGTCGAACTGCATACCCTCGACGACGTCGAGCTCTGTCTCGAGGCCTTTGGCCTCTTCGATGGTGATCACGCCTTCCTTGCCGACGCGCTCCATGGCACTGGCGATGATGTCGCCGATCTCGCGCTCGCCATTGGCGGAAATGGTGCCGACCTGGGCAATTTCCTCATGGCTCTGCACCTTGCGGGAGCGCTTGCCGATCGCCCCAACGACGGCCTCGACGGCAACATCGACGCCGCGCTTGAGGTCCATCGGGTTCATGCCGGCGGCGACCGACTTCATGCCCTCGCGGAAGATCGCCTGGGCAAGCACGGTCGCGGTGGTGGTACCGTCGCCGGCGATATCGCTGGTCTTCGAGGCGACCTCACGGACCATCTGCGCGCCCATGTTCTCGAACTTGTCGGCGAGCTCGATCTCTTTGGCGACGGTAACGCCGTCCTTGGTGATGCGCGGTGCGCCGAAAGCCTTGTCGAGAACCACGTTGCGGCCCTTGGGGCCGAGAGTAACCTTGACCGCATCGGCCAAGATGTCGACGCCCCGCGCCATGCGCTGGCGGGCGTCCATGCTGAATCTTACGTCTTTGGCTGCCATGACAGGGCCCCTATTCGATAATTCCCATGATGTCGGATTCTTTCATGATCAACAGGTCGTCGCCGTCGATCTTGACTTCGGTGCCCGACCACTTGCCGAACAGTACGGTGTTGCCCTTGCCCACATCGAGCGGCTGCAACTTGCCGGCCTCGTCGCGGGTGCCCGGACCGACGGCGAGCACCTTGCCCTGACTGGGCTTTTCCTTGGCGGTGTCGGGTATGATGATCCCGCCCGCGGTCTTTTCCTCATCCTCGAGGCGCTGAACCAGCACCCGGTCGTGAAGCGGCCTGACTTTCATATGTCTTTCTCCCTCGCTTGCTTGTCTCGTCGGCGGGCACGGTTTGGCACTGTTGCGGCGAGACTGCCAATAGCTGTGGGCGGGATATATGGGGGGCACCCCACGCTGTCAAGCAGCTGAGGGCGTCGCCTGGCTCGGTTGCGCGCTGATATGGCGGTAATCGCCGAAGCGGTGAGCGAAACGGGCAAGGTCGGCAGCCTCCACCGCGACCCTGAGATGGGCGGCAGTTTCTCCGTCGCGGCGGCTCAAGACCTGCGCATGCTGGTAGAGCCAGGCGAGCGCGGCACCTTCCTCCAGCGGCACGTCGAGATCGACGACCTGACGCGCCGCGCCAAGCTTGGTGTCGATCTTGTCCAGCAGCGTCGGCAGACCGCTGCCATCCTGGGCCGACACGGCTACGGTGTTGTCATGCAAGGCGGCCGAGGTCTCGACACGCTCGCGTGCCGACTCATCCAGGCAATCGATCTTGTTGAGCGCCTCGACAAGGTGGTCGTCATCATCGGGGTCGATGCCGAGATCCGTCAACACGCCGCGTACGTCCTCGCGCTGGGCCTCGGTATCGCTGTGAGAAACGTCGCGCACGTGGACCAGGAGGTCCGCTGCCACCGCTTCCTCAAGGGTGGCTCGGAAGGCGGCCACGAGGTCGGTGGGAAGGTCCGAGACGAATCCCACTGTATCCGAGAGGATCACGGTACGGCCCGATGGCAGCGTCACCGCGCGCATGGTCGGATCCAGGGTAGCGAAGAGCTGGTCTTCGGCAACGACACCGGCGCCGGTCAACCGGTTGAACAGGGTCGATTTGCCAGCATTGGTGTAACCCACCAGAGCCACGATCGGATAGGGCACGCGGCGGCGCGCGTCGCGGTGCAGCTCGCGGGTGCGCGCGACCTCAGAGAGCGCCCGCCGCAGCCGCGTGATACGCGTGTCGATTTGCCGGCGGTCGGCCTCAAGCTGGGATTCGCCGGGGCCGCCGACGAAACCGAGTCCACCACGCTGGCGCTCGAGATGGGTCCAGGAGCGCACTAGGCGACTGCGCTGGTAGGACAGAGCGGCCAGTTCGACTTGCAAGCGGCCTTCGCGGGTTCTCGCCCGCTCGCCAAAGATTTCCAAAATCAGCGCCGTTCTGTCGAGCACCTTGCAACGCCAGGCCTTTTCCAGATTGCGCTGTTGAACAGGGCTCAGGGCCGCATCGACCACCACCACCTCGGGCCGGCCATCGGGCGCCGCGTCGAGTGATTCGCAGACTGCTTCGACTTTCCCGGCGCCAAACAACGTCGCCGGCCGCTGGGCGCGCAGCCGCACCGTTTCGGCCGTTGTCACATTCAAGCCGATGGCGCCGGTCAGGCCGATCGCTTCGTCCAGGCGCGCGGAGACATTGCGGGCAGCAGTTGCTTCGCGGCCCCGCGGCAGCGCCGGGTGCAAGACCCAGGCTGTTCCAGCGGCAATCGCCGACTCGTCCGAATGTCCGCTCTTGCCGCGTCTCTTGCTCACGTCACTCCGTTTCGTCTTTCCGATCTGCCTCGAAAAGCTGGATCGGTGCAGCCGGCATCACCGTCGAGATGGCGTGCTTGTAGACCAGCTGCGAGATTCCGTCGCGCCGCAGCAGCACGCAAAAATTATCGAACCAAGTGATCACGCCCTGCAACTTGACTCCATTGACAAGAAACACAGTCAATGGCGTCTTGTTTTTTCGCACGTAGTTCAGGAACACGTCCTGAACGTTTTGCGATTTTTCCGCTGCCATTCGTCGCCCCCTTCCCCGTTCCCCACGGACCGGAAGTCTCTCTTGTGTCGGCAGCGTGCCGATACCACGCTCCCCCAGAGCATCATACCACCGCTTTTTGGGCGGCGGGGCAAGCCCGATAAGGCTCTAGCCCGAATTATTCATGCCGGCCATGAGATTTGATTGGAACGTGCGGTAT